>CAYJQK010000033.1:1292-13510 GCA_964372305.1 uncultured Candidatus Saccharibacteria bacterium
ACCGCGGTGTACGTCACATGGTGAACGCCGCCGAACGTCACGATGCGCGGGTCTTCCACACCGAGCCGTTCGAATTCCGCATGGAGGTCCGGCTCGAACACCGGTTCCGGTAACCGCTCGTCAATGTGGATGCCATCTTTCGTGCGCGCGTAGCCGAGACGAGAAACTTGGTCCTGGCCGATCGCCCGGTAGAGGAGGTGAATCGTCCCGTGCGCGTCTTCAACGACACCGGGGTTCAGCACGGCGACGGATTCCCACCAGCGATTCGTCGGCGCGAGAATCGGATTTTCCGACGCGCGCTGGAAAAGCGTATCCGCGGCCTGGTGTGGTTGCTGTTCGTGCCGGCGCGCGCCGACGCCCCGCGCATGACCGCGCGGGTTTGCGTGACGTGGGGAATGTTTCAGAGTTTTCCGCGTGCTCCACATGATCGGGATGGTACCTCTAGAGTGCCACAGCGACACCCGTAACGCCACCAAGCGCCAGTCCGCGGATGCGGAATCTCGCTGGCGCCCTTACTGTTCAGGATCCGAAAAGTTTCTGGAGAACCTCTGGCTGAAGTCGAATCGCATCCGTCGGCGCCGCCGGCACGTCACCACCGGCGCGGGGGAGAAGCGTCACGTCGAGAATCAACCGCTCTGTTCGCGACGCCGCCGCGCGCGGGACAAGCTCAATGCGAGCCCGAAGCACTCCTTGCGATTGCGGACGGATCCACAACTGGATGAGGTCCGTCCGGTACTCCGTGAGGCGACTCGCGATGGCATGGGAAACGCCCGCGAGCCCCGCGTGATCCGGAATCTGTTGTGGCAGTTCCCTTAAGACCGCAGCCAGCCGCTCGTCGTCCACCTGCAGCCGGTACGTGCGCGCGCGGATCCCGCGCACCGGTTCAGATTTTCCCCGCTGCACTTCCCGCAGCACATCCCGCGTAGCAAGCGCGCGAAATACCGCCGTCTGTTCTTCTGGAGTCAGCTCGCGAGAAGGCCGTTCGCGTTTCTCGCGCACCTGGAGCCACCGTTCCTCAAGGACGCGGCTCACGCGACCAAGCGGCGGGAGTTCGGTGAGACGAAGGTACGCGGCGCCGTCGCGCAGGAGCGTTGTTCCCCGTACGAAAAGGGTCATCCCCTTCCGCTCCAGAATTATCCGGAAGGGAATATTGAATCCGGCGAAGCCGCCCTCCGGCCAGAGAAGGGGCCCGGGGCCGGCGCGGAGTTGGAGATGGTGATATTTTTTCCCCGATGGATCGGGCTTCTGGCGCACGTCAAGAACCAGGCGGAGCTCGGCGTCTTGCGGCCCAAAGAGACCTTTGAGCGCCGCGGCGACCGTCGCCCGCGACGAGGAGAAGCGGTGGGTTGCAAGACCAAACACGGCAACCGTCATGAGCAGGAGCGCCGTCACAACAGAGAAAACTGACCGCCGTGAAAACTGTCTCCCCCAAGTTTTTCGCTGCGGCTTTTCGCTCGCCGCGGGCTTGCCCCGGTTCATCGAATGTCAGCGTGACGAGAGAGCGCCGCGCTGTCAACGACCGCGGATGCGGGAGACCAGGGAGAGAATCTTCCCTCCGCCAACCGTACGTCCAAGGAGCGTCAGCGCCGCCGCGAGGAATGCCCACGGCCACGCCGCGGCGAGCGCATCCCCGACACCCCCGCGGGTATCTGCCGACAAATCCGTGAGCGCCGTTGCGAGTTCCTCACGATCATCTGCGGCCTTCGCCACGGACACCACCGCGGGGAATCGGAACACCGGACCGATCGCCGAGATCCTCGGCGTTCGCGGCGAGACGATGCCGACGCCACGGACACGCCGGACGCTCCGGACGCGTCCTGACCGTGACGCGACGCGCCGTTTCTTGACCTGCGGAGGCGCGGGCTCGTCACTGACTTCACTCGATGATCCAGAGCGAGAGCCCGAGGAGCCGCTCCCCCCACCGCGATCCCCGCTTTGGCTCGAAGATGCTCCTCCGCCAATCACAGGAAGAGAAGCTCCCGACCCCAGAGGCGACGCGCTGCCATGCCCGGGAACACTCCCGCCGCTCCCGTTCGCGGGAGACAGCGGTAACGCCAAGAGGCCGGTGTTGCGATTCACGAGATTCGCGCCCGTCGTTGCCGACCCGGTGAACGCCGTCTCGACCGTGGCCGCATTGTCTCCCGTGAGGGAGAACACTCCACCCGGCGTGCCGCGGAGCTCCGTCCCGTTCACGGTATTCGCCACGCCACCAGCAACGGACGCGGTCCGCGTTCCCACGGCGCCGCCGCCGGTGTTCCGTTGCGATTCATTCCCGCCGCTTCGCGAGAGCGCGTCCACGGTTGTCCCAACATCCGCCGCGTTTGCGACCGTCGCGGACGTCGAGAGTGACGGCGTCACCGCGTTCGTGTTCGTGGACCCCGCTCCCGTCGTCTGGTTCGCCAGGCCAATCGCCACCCGCGGATCATCACCGTACGCCGACGGGGTGAACCACGTTTGATTCAGGAGGTTATCTACGAGCGCGGAGATGTTCGCAACCCCCGTGAGAATGAGCCCACCGAGGGTGTTGCGATTCGTCGTGTTCAGGCCCGTGTTTGCCACCGCGCCAATGGCGGTGTCCACGGTCGCAGCATTCGTGACTGTGACAGCACGCTCGTCGTTCACGGTCACATCAATCGTGTTCGTCGAGTCCACACCGGTGGTGTCGTTCAAGAGTTCCGCGGTGACGTCTCCCCAGGCGCTGCCAATTCCCGCGACCGTCACGTTGGCGATGTTCCGCGCGTGCAGCGCAACTTCCGCATCGCCGGTTTCCACGCGTGCGAGGCCCGTGTTCCGATTGGCGACATTGTTTCCCGTATCGGCGTCAACGACGAGCGACGTCCGCACCACCGCCGTGTTTTCCACTGTGACGTCGGAAAGGCGCTCCGCATCCACGGCAATGGTGTTCGTCGAGTCCGCGCCGGTCGCCGTGTTGGTCGCCTGCACCGCGATGCCATTTCCCGAAGAACTGTCAAGCGCGGCCACCGCGTGTCCGCCGAAGAGAAGATCGCCGAACCAGTTGCCAAAGATGTTCACGACCATCACGAAGAGACTCCCGCGGACGACGTTCGTATTCACGACGTTCACGACGGTCGCGTTCACGCGCGCATCCCCCGTCCGCACGTTGGCATTCCCGGTATTCTGGGTGACCGTGTTCTGCCCCGTGATGGCGGAGAGATCGAGGGTGTTCCGCACCGTTGCCTTGTTCGACACATCCGTGGTATCCGTGGCGGACACGTCAACCGTTGCCGCGTTTGTGGAGCCGGACCCGGTAGCGTTGTTGGCGACGTCCACCGTCGAATACTCGTGGCTGATCGGCGTCCAGGACCCATCCTGCCCGAGGAGGAACCCCAACCACCGGTTGAGGGCGTTCACGATCACGACGCCGAGGTTCCCCTCGACCACGTTCATATTCGCGAGCGTCACCACGTTCGCGGTCGTCTGCACGTCGCCCGTGAGGATTGTCGCGCCGCCGGTGTTCTGCGTCGCGGTGTTCTGCCCTGTCACGGCATCCACCGTGACGTCATTGTGAATATCCGCCGTATTCGTGAGAGTTGTCGTCGAAGTTTCCGTCACGGTGACATCGAGCGTATTCGACGACCCCGAGCCCGTGGCGCCGTTCTCCGCATTCACGAGAAGCTTGCGCTGACGCCGTTCAAGGTAGCTGACGGCTTCCTCGGGAATAACCACGTTTCCCCCCAGGTCACCGAAGATGTCGGAGACGGAGAGCCAGAGCGCCCCGTCAACAACGCTCGCGTTCAGGAAGTTGAAGAGGGTCACGGCGACATTCGCGTCACCCGTCGCGACCGTCGCATTCCCGGTATTCTGACTCGCGTCGTTCTGGCCGCTCACCGCGCTCGCGTGGAGCGTATTCGCGATCGTGCCATCGTTCTGAATTTCCACCAGCGTGTCGCGCGTGCTCGTGATTTCCGCCGTGTTGTCTGAACCGGACCCCGTGACGGAGTTGACGGACCGGAAGGACTCTGTCAGCGCCGTGGCAGACTGTGGCGTGAACTCGAGAACAAGATCACCGCTCTGGCTTCCCGGCGCGACCGTGTGTTCGACCTCGCTTGACGAGCCGGTTGTCGCGAGATTATCCACGGTGACTTGCTGAACACCGATGCTCGCGTTTCCGGTGGTCACGGCAGCGGCGCCCGTGTTCTCGCTCGCCGTGTTCCCCCCTGTCCTGGCCGTGCCGGTACCCGTGTTGGCGACCGCGCTCGTATTGTCAACGGTCGTGGTCTTGGAGGACGTCGTGGTTACCGACGAGGTGTTTGTCGAGTCGGACCCCGTCTGCGTATTCCCCGCGTCCACCCTCGTGGGGGATGACGTCGCGACCGTCGCGTCCGCAGTCGCTGCGGCCCGCGCCGCGGGCGACCCTGCGTCAACGCCTTGCCGCGCTCCTTGCCGCGGATCGTTTTTGCCCAAGACCGACGTGTCGTACGCGCCATTCTCGTCCGGCGTGAGACCGAGGGAGTTGAGCGTTGGGCCACCGTTCGTTACTCCCTGGTCCACACCTTGGTTTTCCCCCTGTCGAGGACCTTGGACGCTTTCCGTCGCTCCCTCTGTGGCGGCGACCTCCGCGGCCGCGACGACTTCTTGCGCGTGCGCGACCGGCGCGACAGACACGACGCCAACGACCAGTACCCACGCGAGGATTCGCGTTCCGCGATGGATGCTTCGTCTGGTAATCATCTCTTCCTCATCGGGATGCGCTGGAACTTTCTTCCCTCTGCCAACGCACCCCTGATGAGGACCCGCTCTGCGGGTACTTGCTGCGACGGTGTTCAGTTATTCACCGTGTTGCTGATCGAGAAACTGACGGATGCGTCACCCGTCGAAATGTCCCCGCCGCCGGTGTTGTCGTTCGCTTCGTTGTCGCCGGTGTCCGCCTCGGAATCCACGGTATTGTCGATCGTCGCATCATTGCTGACGTCGATTGTGGCGGAATTATCCACGGTGACATCGTTCGTGTTCGTCGAGTCGGAGCCCGTCTTGTTGTTCTCGGCCTCCACGTCAACATCGGGAAGCGTGACGTTGTAGCTTGAGCCGCCCGTGTTGATCTTATTCGAGATCTCCGTGTCCGCGCTCGCCTTACCCGTACGGACCTTGCCGCCGCCGGTGTTGTCATTCGCTTCGTTATCGCCGGTGTCTACCTCTGACGTGACCGTGTTGTCAACGGTCGCGTCGTTCGTGACATGGATCGTGATGTCCTGCGTGACATCAACGTCGTTCGTGTTCGTGGAATCCGAGCCGGTGGTCCGGTTCGCGAGACCGACGTTCACGTCGCCGAACGAACCAATCGAAGACGAGATGACGTTCAGCATATTCATAATGCCGACGCCAATGCCGGCATCGCCGGACGCGATGTCCCCGCCGCCGGTGTTGTCGTTCGCTTCGTTATGGCCGGTGTCCGCCTCCAGATCGAGGGTATTGAGAAGATCCGCGGTGTTATCGAGATCAACATCAATCGACTGCGAGACGTCGAGATCGTTCTCGTTCTCGGAATCCGAGCCGGTCGTGTTGTTCTCCAGCTCGCCGTCAACGTCACCGAAGACCGCGGTGTAGAACGAGACGGTCGCCGAATTGACTTCGTTTTCGAGTTCGCCGTCGATATCCGCGTCGCCGCTGTCCACGTCCCCGCCGCCGGTGTTGTCGTTCGCTTCGTTATCGCCGGTGTCGAGATCCGCGTCCACGTCGTTATCAATATCCGCGCTATTCGTCACGTCTTCGTCAATGGTCTGATCCACATCAACAGTGTTCTCGTTCGTCGAGTCAGAACCGGTATTCTCGTTCGACATGTCGATATCCGCAAGCGCAATACCGCTTGCGAGCATCCCTGCCGCGCTCACGAGAGAAACCTTTCGAAGAAATTTTCGCATATTCTGCTCACCTCCTTTCCTGAAGCGCTCTCGTGATCTTCTTCCAAGAAACTCTTGCGTCGAACGACCACGAAAGCGTAAAGAATCTTCTCGGCCACGATGTCGTTCCCCCTTCGAAGACACCATGGGCAACCCATTTTCAACAAAACAACAGATGAACAAGCCCGGGGCGCTTCCAATACGGTATTCCCGTACCGAAGCTCACCTCCGAACCCTCCATCCGGCTCTGTAGAGAACGCGTTGTTCTTCTATTGTTCGCTACTCCCCCTCACGGTCGATTCTCAAGTTATCCACAGGGTCAGCGAACGTAAAAGGAGTATAGCATGGTCAACGAGCAATCAGAGATGAAAAATTTGGGAATCCCTGCTGACTGACGGGAAAGGATCCGTCTTTACGAGGAAACGAAGGCGACGAAGCAAACTCCGCGTTCGTGCCGCTCCCGCCTTCAGATTGCCTCGCGTCGGTCGCTCTCGATTGGCGACCTCCGCACGCAACAAGGACGTTTCTTTCAGAGCTTTCAAAGTCAGTGAGCAGTGCTGCACCTTGGAAGAGAATGCACGGGGGAATATTTGACAAATACTACAAAGAACGGTAAGAAAACAGGTTATGACTCATCCGCGCGACTACGCTCTGCGGTATCCCGCGCCGCCATCGCCGTGGGACGTCCCGCGAAGCCTTGTGCTCACGGCGGTTCCCGTCATCCTCTTTCTCGCAACGGTGTGCGGGAGTGTCGGGTTCTTCATCGGCAGCGCTTCCGCGTCGCCGTTTCGTGATCAGTCACGCCGCGCGCGGCTGCCGATCGCGCGCGATCGCGTGCTCGCCGCGCTCCCCTGGCCGCGCGGGGCATCTCCTGGCGGTCCTCTGGTGACACAGCGTTTTTCCCTCACGGCTCCACGAGCGCCGCTCGTGACGAATGTCTCGGGAAACTGGGTGCGGATCCCCGCGCTCGACGTGGACGTTCCCCTTGCCCAGGCGGCGAGCATGAGTGACCCAGACGTGCTCGAGGTGTTGTCGCG
The DNA here is from genome assembly GCA_964372305.1 of uncultured Candidatus Saccharibacteria bacterium. GTDB lineage: Bacteria > Patescibacteriota > Andersenbacteria > UBA10190 > CAIZMI01 > CAYJQK01. The sequence continues at coordinate 8,188 of CAYJQK010000033.1, forward strand.
CGGCGTGGCGCTCTACCCAAATGGCATTACCCCGGGCCAACCCGGGAATACGTTCATCTCCGGCCACAGCACCGGGGAACCGTGGAAGGGACGGTACCGGTTTGCCTTCCTTCATATTGACAAGCTCCGGCCAGGAGACGTGATCCACGTTGACTACGAGGGTTCCCGCTACACCTACCGCATCACCGGCCAACGAACAATTGACCCGAGAATCGCCCCTTCGCTGAATCCGTCCGGAACCAACCCGACGCTCTCCCTCATGGCCTGTTGGCCGCTGTGGACAACGCGCTACCGTCTCCTCCAAGACGCCGAGCTCATCGCCGTGCATCCTCTCGTTGTCACGTCCGTACGTTGAGTCGTGAGATCCGACGCACGCGCGGGAGAGCATCAGAGGTCAGGGGCCGCGAGCAATGGGTAACAATCGAGGGCGATTTCTTCGTAAGGATGGACGCGCTGTACCGCGGCGATGACGGCAGGGAGCCGCTCGCGATCCACGGTCACCTCCAGGCGCTCTTCTGCAACAGATTCTTCACTGCCGACAGAGCCGATATGCGGGCGCGCGTCCGCTTGCGGCCGGAACCGCCCCGTCCCCCGCACGCTGAACGAGCAGTGCGTATAGCGCCCCAGCACGCCGCCGCCGGCGTCACCGATCGCCTGGCGCAGGGCATCCGCGTGCGTCACGGGTACCGTGATCACAAGTTTGACACGCGCGGGAAGCTCCGCCATAGCGTCAGTCTACATCAGGAGTCGGACTGTTCGCGTCTTGCGCTCGCCCGCGCGTTCTTCTCGACCACGATCATGGGTTTCGACGCCCCGGTCACGGCGAGAGCACCCCGCGCGGGGTCCCAGTCATTCCAGGAGCGTTCGATCGCGGCGTAGGAGAAACGGAATGCCTTCCCCTTCGTCCGCGTGCCCGGATCGTTCACGATCACGTTCTGTTGTTCCTCGTCATACCCGCGGAGGAGGAGCATGTGGTAGAGCGGACCCGGCGGACGATAGTACGGCCCCCGCAGTCTGCGCCCAGCCATCGGCAAGATGACGAGACGCCCGGCGGCGAGCTCGCGTTTGACGTCGTCCAGCGTTGCCGAGGGTACGAGACGAAGCGCGTCACGCTTGTAGAACGCGCGGAAGAGCTCGACAGTCTGCGCCGCGGACGTGTCACGGTAATCACCGAAGCGCGCCGTTTCGAGCTTGATCATGGCGAGGAGTTCCCGGTCCGCTTCTGCGCGCGTCACGGTTTCCCTCATCAACCAGAGGCGCGCCATGAGCAGCGCCGCTTCTTCGCAGGCATCCTGGTACGGTTGGGCCCAACTCCCCGTCGGCGCTTGGGAGACAAACGGAACATCATGGAGCACGCGGGACGGCCGTGGCGATGCGGAGGGAGCGGGCGAAGGTTTGGGAGAGAACCCCGACGGCGTGACGAACGCGCGCTCCGGTATTGCGGAACGCTCCACGCGCAGCGGAGGGCCCGCAGCGAGAGACGACAAGTCCGTGGAAGTCTTCCACGAGCGGAATACGAGGAAGCCCCCCGTTGCGCCGATCAGCACCAGGCCAAGGAGGCCGCCGCCGCTTCCCCGTACGCGCATGACTCCGCCTACCGGCGAGGAGCGTGACGATGCGTCCGCTGATGATCGCGCTGCACTTGCGCCAGAATTTCCTTCATCGCCCGGTGGACGGCGGTTTCGAGACCAAGGTGCTTTGCCGACGCGAGGAAGCTTTCGGACTTCGCGAGATACGACACCCCGGACCAAAAGCGCACGGACAAGGACACGCCGTAGGCCCTGCTCCTTCCGGCCGCGTCTTTGATCCGTTCGAGGTAGATGTCCACGGTCTGGACCGGCGACCGGCGGTGGAGTTTTTTACCGAACTTCTCCAGGAGATCAGTGACACGTTCCACCATGAAGGCGCCAGCGGCGTGGTGCAACTGGTGATGCCAGACAATCGGCACCTGGGGTTCATGACGAACCGTTGCGAGCACCTGGAGCACCGAACGCGCGGACACGATGCCCACCGGTTTTAAGTCCGCGTTCACCACGACCACGCTCGAAACCTTCTGGTCAGCCATCCGCCGGAGAATTTCCGCACGTTTCTCCGATGGCCGCGCGGTGATCACCTGGTGCGTCGCAAAATCCATGGCTGGGCGCTTACGCTCGCGCGGCTCGTTCTCGAGAAAGAGGCCGTGGACCTCCATGGCAAAGCCCTCTTTTGGCGCCAGTTGCGACATTGCCTGACGGAGATCGCGCCGCGTGATGATGCCGGCCACCTTCCCCGCCGCGTCCACAAGCACCACGCGCGTCTGGTTGGTGCCACGGAGCGCGGCGTAGACCTTTTGCACCGTGGCGCCGGCAGGCAAGGTCAACACCGGACGCACGGGCAGACGTTCCGCTACGAGCGCGCGGAGTTCCGGGACACGCGCCACGCCTTCGAGGATCCGTTGAGCCGTCACCGCCGCAACCACGTTTCCCCGGTCGTTGAACATGGGTAAGGTGTACGCCCGGGTATCGAGCATCGCCTGGGCGACCTCGGAGAGCGGCGTCTGCGCGGTGAGTCGCGGTACGTGGACAAGACAGTGGACAACGCGCGTGTTGTCGGGATGCCGTTTTGCAAAGACGGCGTGGAACGGCGTGATCACGCCGAGGAACTTCTCCTTCCCGTCCATCACAAACACGGCTTCATGGGTGCTCCGTGCGCGCGCCAAGGCGCTCGCCAGCGTCTCCGCGGCATCACACAGCGTCACATCGTCCAATGACGTACGGTACCCTTGGGCTTTCAGGATATCCTCCATGTGCCATGGAGTATACCATCAGGGACGTGACCGACTGTCCGATTGGTATCTTCGACTCTGGCGTTGGCGGTCTTGCCGTCCTCAAAACACTCTCGCGGCTTCTCCCCCGGGAGGATTTTCTCTACGTGGCGGATACCGCGCACGCGCCGTTCGGCGAGAAGAGCGCGGCGGACATCCTCGCGTATACCACGGCGGTGGTATCTTTCCTGGCGCGCCAGAACGTGAAATTCATCGTTCTTGCCTGCAACACGGCATCAGCAGTCGCGTTGGACACACTCCAGACGACGCCAAGCATCCCGCTCGTCGGCACCATCCGCCCGAGCGCGGAAGCAGCCGTCCGCGCAACGCGCCGCGGGGTCATTGGCGTCCTGGCGACACGACGCACCAAAGCGACGGAAGCGTATGCGCGCGCGATCCACGCCCTCCGTCCGGACGTCCGCGTGCAAACCATCGCGTGCCCGCTGCTTGTCTCCCTTGTTGAGGAGGGGCGTCGAGACGATCCCGCACTCCTCCCGATGATCGAGAAGGCCGTCGTTCCGCTCTTGCGGGGAAAGAATGCTGCGGACATCCTCATCCTCGGGTGTACGCACTTTTCCTTTCTCCGCAGGACTTTTGAGCGCGTCGTTTCTGCGCGCGCGCCCAGAGCCGTCATGATCGTTGACTCATCCGAGGCGACCGCGCACGCCGCTGTCGCGACACTTGAGGCCGCCGCGCTCTGTCGCACAGGGCACGCGCGAGGAACAATCCAGTACGCGGTCACCGACGATACGCGATTTGTGAATGTCGCGCAGTCGCTCCTCGGCCGACCCCTCACGAACGTCGCGCACATTCATCTCCCCGGGGTTTCCCCACGGGGCACATAAACCCTTCGTTTCCACCGAGCTCTTTACGGAATGCCCTTGAGCGCTTCACAGAGCACAGCGGTGTCGGTGCCCGATCCGCCGTTGCACGCGTCGGTATCGGCGCCACCGTCGAGGCCATCGTTCCCGGAGCCCCCTTCAAGCTTGTCGTTCCCTGGCCCCCCGCGGAGCGTGTCGTTTGCCGACCCGCCGCTCACTTTGTCACTTCCTCCTTCTCCATCAACCGTATCAAGCCCCCCGCCACCATCGAGGTCGTCTTGATCATCGCCGCCGAAGAGTTCATCGTTGCCAGTCCCTCCCCGGACCCGATCATTCCCGGGGCCGCCGTCAACCCAGTCATTCCCTTTTGCCGCGTTGACATCGTCATCACCGGGACCGGCACAGATCACGTCGTCGCCATCATTCCCGAAGATTGTGTCACTACCGCCGCGCGCGAGGATAACATCCTTTCCCTTCGTGCCCTTGAGATTGTCCGCGCCGTCGGTCCCAACGATCGTCGGGACGAGTCCACGGCAGAGCTCGAGGTCATCATTCGTCACCGTGCAGGTCTTCTTGTCCCCGGAGCTAAGCGTGACCGTCCCATCCGCGACACAATCTCCGCTGACACTCGCCGCGTAGGTAGCGAACGCATCCTCACCAACCGTGTACGCGCCAGGAACAAGCGGGTACGTCGTCCCCTCCTCGGATCCCGCCGCGGGGCTTCCCAAGACGTCCGTGCCATCGCGCCACACGTGGAGGAGGAAATCTGCCGCGCTCTTTGATCCGCCATGATCATTGATGACGTGTTTGATGATCTTGAGCGTGGGGATCTCGTAGTTCCCAAACCAAAGCGGAACGAACGGAGTCACAAGGGGATCATGCCCTCCGGGCACACCGTGATCCACAGGCACGCCGCTCACCTCAATGAAAACATCGAAGAAAGAATCTCCGGGCGTGCTGTTGCGCCACCCTTCCCGCGGGACCTCGATCACGCGGTGGTGCCCCGGACGGGTGGCAAGGAGCCGGACGCTTCCGTCCCCGCCCGTGAGGTCGAGCGCGACGAGCTCGGTCGGTATCGGCGTCTCTGGTCCGGGTTCTCGCGTGACCCGCTCCAGTCGCACCGTCCAGCCCGCAACCGGCGGTTCCACGTTCTCCCTGTACCGCTGCCACACGCCGTCGCCATTCTTATCTTCGAACTTGTAGATCGTGATCGGGACGTGCTGGAAATTCCCAAAATCTTTGCCCGGGACTTCCTCGCCGGGGTTAAGCTCCACCGCATGCGCGCCGCCCTCCGGCGCCGTCTGCGTCCAGCCCGGCTTCAAGATCTCCCGCACGCGGTATTCGTCGGGCCTCAAGAGTTCAAACGCGTAGCTCCCATCAGAGCCGGTTTCTTCCATGGGTTCCCCCTCATCGAGCTCGCCGTCGTTATCCGTGTCGAGGAACACCGTCCACCCCTCCAAACCCGTATCGCCTTCGTCTTTCACGCCGTTGCCATTCCGGTCTTCGAATTTCATGCCGCGGATAGTGCCCCGCTTCGTGTTCGTGAACGTGCAGGTGATGGTCTCGCCAGCGTCGAGGTCTACCGTTGCGGTTGTCCCTTCCACCGTACTCCCACCATCCGGGTCCGTGCAGGTGAGACCCGTAAGGTCCCAGCCACTCGGGACTGGAGTCTCGGCCACCGCGTAGGGGCCGGGAACGA
>CAYJQK010000034.1:0-13507 GCA_964372305.1 uncultured Candidatus Saccharibacteria bacterium
TTGTTCTTCGTAGCCACCGCCAGCCCTGTTGACGGCGTCATCTTTTGTGACTTCTCCGAGGTGATGCCCGCCGTCACGTCGGGCTCATCCGTACCATCCGCGGTGATGCCCGCCGTCACGTCGGGCTCATCCGTACCATCGAGAATATTTGATGAATACAGAACCACGCCCGCGGCAGTGACCGCAACGACACCCAAGATCACGAAGAACGTTACGCGTTTGTTTTGCTGCGGATTGAGATTCACGGTGTTCACCTCATGTCAAGTAACCCACAGTGTACAGGAACGAGCGGACAGTGGGAACACGGTGCATCCAGCCACCACATCCGGGACACGTGCGGAGTGTTTTCCCCAAGAAACTCCACGGGGGATTTGAGACCCAGCGCATGATGCGGCCGCTCCCCGTTGTGCCAGGGCAGGAGATCCATGAGCGGCCGGTGGAACTACCGAACAACGTATCGCAGAGTCCGCGAGGCGCATGAAGCCCCGCACCCCGTCGGAGAGACGGAGCATCGGCAGCGGCGTGGGCTCCTTTCTGCGTGCAGGGAGTCCAGGATGTCTCGGGCACGATGTAGATGCGCACGGGCGACGGACAACCACCCTTCAATACTCTTTCACTCCGCCCTGCATCGCTCCCTGACGCAGGCGCTCGCTCGCAATGACCGGCGCGTTAAGGAACGTCCGGTGAACGTGGAGTTTGCTTCTCCATCGTCCCACGGAGTACACTTCCTCATGTCCATGAGTTCCCGTGTCATGCTCTCGCCGGATGAGCGCGCGTCTCTCCTCCGCGAAGTTCGCGCCGTTGACGTAGGTACTCGCGTCCCCGTGAGAACGTCGCGTGACGCTCAAGAGCACGCGCCGCGCGGGGGGTCCGGCTCGGGATCCCATGGAGGAAATGCCCGCCCGCCGCAGGGAGAGCGACCGGGAAAAAGCTCTTTTCCCCGCCGCCGCAGACTCCGGACGACCGTGCTTGTTCTCCTCGTGCTCGTCATGCTTGTTGGCGGAATCTTCTCGGCGAAAATCCTGAACGTGGGGCGGAATGTCTTGAGCCCCGATCGCTCAATCTTCGGACAGCTTGCCGACCTCCTCTTCCACGGGGAGCGGCGCCTCCAAGGAGAACAGGATAAACGGATAAACATTCTCCTCACCGCCATTGGCGGAAAGGGTCATCAAGGCGAGAACCTCGCGGATACCATTATGGTAGCGAGCTTCCGTCCCGAGACAAAAGACGTTGCCCTGCTTTCGATCCCCCGAGACCTCTACGTGAAGAATCCCCAGTCATCCAGCTACATGAAGATCAATGCGGTTCACGCGTACCGCGAGAACACCAGCCAAGGAGAAGGCCTTCTCGACTTGAAAAAAAAAGTTGAAGAGATCACCGGACTCCCTATCCACTACTACGCGCGCGTCGACTTCCAGGCGTTCAAGAGAATTGTGGACGAGATCGGCGGCGTGCGCATCACGATTCACGAAGGGTTCTACGACTATTGGCACAAAATCTCCTTCCCGGCGGGAGAAGAAGACATGCGCGGAGAACGTGCCCTCGCATACGCTCGAGCGCGATACGTCGAAGGATCACAAGGTGGGGACTTCAAGCGCGCCGAACGACAACAGCAGCTCCTTCTCGCCATTCGCAGCAAGTTCTTCTCCACAAGTACGGCCTTCGACCTCCGCGCGCTCTCCGGCGTCCTTGACGCGCTCGGTGACAACGTGGTCACGAATTTCCAACTCTGGGAACTCAAACGACTCTACGAACTTACGCGCGACCTCCCCAAGGAGCGCATCCACACAACCGTACTCACGGCCGGCCCAAATGGCCTTCTCGTCGGCGGTACAGAAATCCTTGAGGGGAAGCCCGCGGCGGTCCTGAGGCCCCGCGCCGGACTTGAGAAGTTCGACGAGATCCGCGAGTTCGCCCAAGGAATCTTTGATCGCGCACCCGTGATGCCGTCCATCGCGCCCACTTCTCCGGAAACTCCGCCTTTGTCGCCAACGGCCGAGACGACGTCCAGTCCATTGCCATCGCCGTCCCCGACAACGTTCCCGATGAGCAACGAGAGTCCGACCGTCGAGATCCGGAACGGGACGGCCATCCAAGGTCTCGCCGCGCGGGTCGGTACTGCGCTGACAAAGTCCCTCTTCACGATCGCGGAAGTACGGAATGCCGCAACACGCGACCGTACCGTGACCCTTGTTGTGGATCTCACCGGCGGGAAAAAACCAAACAGCCTCCAAGCGCTCCTCGCGATCCTCCGCATGAAAACTTCCGTGAAGTTCCCGCAAACGGAGACTTCCTCGAAGGCGGACTTCCTTGTGCTTCTCGGAACGGATGTCGCGGACACGTTCAAGTAACGTCGGAGTTCTCCCGTGGCTCCTTGTTGGTCTGGGGAACCCCGGGTTCGCGTATGCGCGGACGCGGCATAATGTCGGCGCCTGGTTCCTGGAAACACTCCGCGCGCAGGAAGAGTTTCCGGAATTTGCGTTGCGGAAGAGGGCGAACGCTCTTGTCAGCACGAAGAAGTACGGAGTAAGGAGTTCGACGTTCGGCGTTATCCTCGTCTTCCCCCAAACGTTCATGAATGAGTCCGGACGCGCGGTCGCGAGTCTCGTCCGCCAGCAGCGCATCGCTTTCGATCATCTCCTCGTCATCCACGATGACCATGACCTCCTCTTCGGAACGTTCAAACTTCAGCGGAACCGGGGGTCGGCTGGCCACCGCGGCGTCAAGTCGGTCATCGACGCACTCGGCAGTAAAAATTTCTGGCGGCTCCGGATCGGGATCGGCACGGCACGCCACGAAGTGCCGACGGAGCGGTACGTGCTCATGACGTTTCGTTCAGAGGAGCAACAGGCGCTCCTGAATACGGTATTCCCCGAGAGCACCCGCGTGATGTTTTCTGCACTTTTCCGTTCGCACAGCTGACCGAACGTCGTCTTTGCTCACTGACGGGTTCGTGAAACAATCGCTGGGAGGAATACAAGAAGAGGGTAACGACGTTCTCTCTCCATCCCTCGTCTGTCGTCTGTTTGACGTCGCGCTACCCCGCACGCTACACTCTGTAAACGGGACATGACACTCCCGCCCATCGGCGTATTCAGAGAGCTTTGGGACACCGTTGCACACGAAAAAGAAGCAACAGTTCCCGCGCTTCCGGAAAGTGCGCTTCCCTTCTTTCTTGCCGGTCTTCCCGTGCCACAATCGGGCAGACCGATTGTCGTCGTTCTTCAAGAACGAACTTCTTTGACACTCCCCGCCGTCGCCCGCGCAGCAATGTTCTGGCACGCCATCGGCATCGGCAATGAGCGCGACGAGAACGCTTTTTTGCGCGCCATGGTCATCCTCCCTCTCCTCCTTCCCCAAGAACGTTCGGGCGACATCCCGACGCCACGTCTTCGCGCCTTTTGGCGTGCACTCGTAGCGCTCCGTGAGCACACGCCCGCGTGCATCCTCGCCACGCCCCGCGAGCTCAACCAACCCGCGCCGCGACTCACAGCGGACCTTGCGGAAGTATCTCTTCGAGAGCAGCAAACGCTCTCCCCCACCCTTCTCGTCGAACGCCTCATCGGTGCCGGATACGCGGAGGAACGCGCGGCTGAAGAACCCGGAACTTTCGCGCGCCGCGGCGGCATCGTGGACATCTTTCCGCTCCATGCGAGCGCCGCGATCCGCAGCGAATTTTCGGGGAATATTCTTGAACGGATCCGCTCGCTCGCGCGACGGACGTCGAACGGGACAGACGCGGAAGAACTCATTGCCCGCGTGGGAAACGCCGCGGAGAAGACCTGGATCATCTATCCCTTCGGGCTACCGTCAGCACTCCCCACCACCGTTGGCCGCATTCTGGAACCCGCGTACGTGATCGCGGAAGAAGGCACGCTCCCGCCGAAAACTCCCGTCCACCTGCTCTTCCAACCCTTTCAAGAGACGGATACGGTGAAGGAATCTCCGGCGTATGGCGGCGACACGAACGCTCTGGCGAAAGATGTCGCAGCGGTCATGAACGCTGGTCATCGTGTCCTCGTACTGACCGCGCGACCAGAAGCGCTCCGACAGGTCATTCCCGCGCACGAGAACCTGGTGATTATTCCCGCTGAAGCAGCGCTGGAGGCACGCGGGTTCGCCATCCCGAGTGAGCAACTCGCCATCCTCACGGATGCCGACATCGGCGAGTCGGGCGAAGAACAGCCGCTCATGTGGGACACCGGCATGGCGCATTCTCGCCGCTTCAAACCCGGCGACTACGTTGTCCACCGTGACCACGGTATCGCCCGCTTCCGCGGGATCGAACGGAAGGAACTCGCAGACTCCACGCGGGACTACCTTGTTCTCGAATACGCCGCGGGGGATAAACTTTTCGTCCCCGTCGAAATCTCCTATAAGGTCACCGCGTATATTGGCGCGGCGAATCCGGTCGTGCACCGCCTCGGCGGGAGCGAGTGGGAGGTGACAGCGCGGGACGTGCGCGAGGAGACGGCAAGCCTCGCAAAAGAGCTTCTCGAAATATACGCGGCGCGGGAGGTTCAAACCGGCACGTCCTTCCCGCCGGACACGGACGCAGACCTTGCTCTGGCGACATCGTTCCCGTTCGACGTCACACAGGATCAATCGGCCGCCATCCGCGAGGTAACCCGCGACATGGAGCGCGCGCAACCCATGGATCGTCTCATTTGTGGAGACGTGGGGTTTGGCAAGACCGAGGTGGCCATCCGCGCTGCGTTCAAGGCGGTAAACTTCGGGAGACAGGCCGCCATCCTCGCGCCGACGACGCTCCTCGCGCAGCAGCACTATGACACCTTCAAGGAGCGACTACAGAACTTCCCGACGCGCGTTGCCCTGCTCTCGCGCTTCCAAGGAACGCCCAAGCAGGAAGAGATTCTCCGCACCCTCGAACAAGGGGAAATCGATATTGTGATCGGCACGCACCGCCTCCTTTCCGACGATGTGCACTTTAAATCCCTTGGGATCCTCATCATTGATGAGGAACAGAAGTTTGGCGTGGAACAGAAGGAACGGCTACGACAAATCCGCGCCAGCGTTGATGTGCTTTCCCTCTCCGCGACCCCAATTCCGCGGACGCTCCACATGGCGCTCTCTGGTCTGCGATCACTCTCGGTGATCGCCACGCCTCCGGGAGGCCGACGGCCCGTCCTGACGAAGGTTGTGCGTGAACACGACGCGCTCATCAAGAAATCCCTGCAACTCGAGCTGGATCGTGGCGGACAAGGGTATGTTCTGTGGAATCGGGTGGAGACTATCGAAGCCGCGGCACAACGCATCCGTATGCTCCTGCCACGCGCGCGTGTCGTCGTCGGGCATGGGCAAATGCACGAACAGAAGCTTATGGAAGTCATGGAAGCGTTCGATAACCGGCGTGCGGACATCCTCGTCTGCTCAACGATCATTCAAAATGGGATTGACCTCCCCAATGTCAACACGCTCATTGTGTTTGACGCGCCCTCGTTCGGCCTCTCGGACCTCTACCAACTACGCGGACGCGTGGGGCGGGGGAATCAGCAAGCATACGCGTACTTCCTGTACCGACAGGGTCGGCTGCCGTTCGAAGCCCGCAAGCGACTCGCCGCGCTCCTCGAAGCTGTGGAACTCGGCAGTGGGTGGACCCTCGCGCTCCGCGACCTCGAGATTCGGGGCGCCGGAAATCTCCTTGGCCATGAACAGCACGGAACGATCCGTGCGGTCGGCGTCCACTTGTTTGGCGAACTCCTCCAAGAGGAGGTCGAGCGGCTCCGCACGGGAAACGTCCAGCAGACGATCGGCGATATCCAGTTAGACCTCCCGCTCCACGCGTTCCTTCCGGAGACGTACATCCCGAACACAGAGGAACGACTCGCCGCGTATGCGCGGACGGGTTCGCTTCGCAGCGTCGCGGACCTTGCTGCGGCGAAGACGGATCTCGAACGCGCCTACGGACCGCTCCCCATGCCGGCGGAAACGTTCTTCCGGATTCTCTACCTCAAGTTCCTCGCTGCGCGTGCCGATGTCTCCGCCATTGTTGCTCACGACGCGCACGCAAGCCCCCGCGAATCCATGAATGGGGACAAGGGAACATATCTCACCCTCACGCTCCGGGAAGGGCTCACGCCGACCCTGGCGTACGCGGCGATCGCGGACAACCCACGGTGGACCTTCACCGGGTCCACGATGACGCTTCCCTGGGACGACGTGCAACAGGATCCTCTCCGCAGTCTCGAACGAATCCTCCTGGTCCTCGCGGAGACGCGGAAGAAAGAACGTCTCCGCGGGACACGGACAGTGCGCGGGTTGAAGAACGTGCCACACGCGTAACGCCCGTATTGATCTTCCCAAAGCGCGGCGCCTTCAACGACACTCCCCTCGAGATGTTCCGCCACATCAAAGACTCCTTACGGTCGGTGATCGGCTTGAACGCGCCGACAGCGCCCACATTGGAAGATTTCCGCGGGTCACTCTCGGATGTGTATGAGCGACTTCGCGTCAAACGTTCGGACATGAACGAGCACATGGACCTTCTCTATCACTACGCGAGCACGTGCGCGCACGTCACGGAGTTTGGCACGAATGTCGGCGTGTCCGCCGTCGCCTTCCTCCACGCTCATCCCGAAACATTCATCACCTACGATCGTCAGCGCTGGCCGCACGTGGACCTCCTTCAAGAGCATGCGCGCGAGTGCGGGGTGACGTTTCACTTCCGCCAGGAGGACACGCGGTCAGCGGATATCGCGCTCACAGATTTCCTCTTCATTGACACCCTCCACACCGACGCGCAGATGCGACAGGAGCTCCAACGTCACGCGGGAAATGTTCAGAAGTACATCGGCTTTCACGATACGGTGCGATTCGCGACGTGCAGGAATGAACCCGGAACGCCCGGGATTTGGCCCGCGATTGCGGAGTATCTCCGCGCACACCCGGAATGGCGTATTGTGGCACATCGTGAACAAAACAACGGATTAACGATCATCACGCGGGTCTGCAGCTCCGGACACTGCCGCCGCGGTCCGGCGTAACACCTGGGGGCGCCAGCGCTCAAAGACCGCGCGTATCTCGGGGTCGATCCTGGAGCCACCCAGCGGGCGAAAGTCGGCTCGCCGCTTTCGCAGATCGCTGAGAAACTCTTCTGTGTAGTGTTTGATAAGCGGCACGGGAATGACAGCGTCCACCGTGTCGTTGTGTTGCCGCGCCGCCACGCGCGCTCTCCCAGAAAACCAGTGGTGGTACGCGACCGGCGCATCGCCGAACAGACAGACGGTGCCGAAGCCGTACTTCGTCGGGAAGTTCTCGAAGTACGCGACGGCGGACGGATCGTGATCGAGCGCCTTACAGACGAATGCGTAGTATGTTTCCCGGCAAGGAATCCCGGGTTCGTACGCGGAAAACGAGGGGTGTGTGAAGAGGGAGTAGAAAAATGGCGGACGGAGGCGACGATCGCACCGTGCTTTGTGGACAAGCCAAAACGAGGGGTGGAGCATGCGGGACAGCGCGCGAGAACCCATCATGAGTAACGCGTCGTGACGCGTGAAGGCCGCAAACAGATCCGGCCACGGCACCGCCAAAAGAAGCGCGTCTTGATCGAGTGTCACCACGTATGGTGTCCGCGCCAAACGCGAAAGCCACTCGAGGACGATGGCGTGAGAGTAATTCCTTTCGAGGAAGAACATCGTCGTGTGCGGAAAACGCATCTTCCGGAGCTCCGCGCGTTCGTTTTCCAGAGAGTGATCATCAGCCACAAGCACGTGGTACGACAGACCCGCGGCATGTTCCGCGATACTCTCTAGGCAGAGTTGCAGGAATGTCGGCGCGTGTCGGTGGGCGATGAGAAACGTCAGGTCGCGAGCCGAAGCACTCCGCTCTTCCCAAACGCGCTCCGCGCGTACCTTCTCGCGTTCGAGGTCGGCGACATTCCGAAGAAACCGCACTCGGTGTACGAGAGAACGAAGCCCATTCTCTCCTTTCAGCCAGAGGCGATGTGGAATACTCGTTTTCGACATGGCCTCAGAATACCACTCCAGAAACAGGAAACGGGAACGTATAACCGTACGCTCCGTCCGGCGTACGGTCTCCGGTTTCCGGTCTCCGGTTTCCGGTGTTACACTACCCATCATGCTGGAGGAAAAATCGTGGCTCCATGCGTTTGCGTCATGCCGGCCGTTCGTGAGCGCAGAGAAACTCCGACACCTTTTCGATGCCGCCGGATCCTGGCAGCAGGCGTGGAACGCGCCCGACGATACGCTCCGCTCCGCGATGTGGACGGACGACCAGCGCCAGCGGTTCGCCGAACTCCGCCGTTCGTGGAATGTGGACCGCGCGTACGCGGACCTCGCTGCGCAGGGCATCGTCCTCGTTGCAGAAAAGGATCCATCCTTTCCCGCGCTCCTCAAGCAAATCTACGACCCGCCCATCGCGCTCTACGCGCGCGGCGACCTGTGGCACGAGGAGACCGCCATCGCGGTGGTCGGGAGCCGAAAGGCGACCCCGTATGGAAAGACTGCCACCCACCTCCTCACGCGCCCTCTCGCCGCGCGCGGGATCACCATCGTCTCCGGCCTCGCGTATGGCATTGACGCAGAAGCGCACCGCGCGGCCCTCGGTGTCCACGGCCGGACCATCGCGGTGCTCGGAAGCGGCGTTGATCAGTCGTCACTCTATCCGCGCGCGCACCGCGCCCTTGCGGACGAGATCATTGCCAAGGGCGGAGTGGTCTTGAGTGAATACGCGCCGGGCGCACGGCCGCAGGGATATTTCTTCCCCCAGCGCAACCGTATTATTTCCGGCCTCTCCCGCGCCGTGATTGTCGTCGAGGCGGACGAACACAGCGGCGCACTGATTACGGCGAAGGCCGCACTGGATCAGAACCGTGATGTCTTCGCGGTGCCGGGCCCAATCACTTCTGATCTGTCGCGGGGACCACATGGACTCATTCGCGACGGGGCCACGCCTGCCTGCTGCGCCGAGGACATCCTCGAGGCTCTGGAGTTCGAGAATCTCCTGCCGCTCGCCGGCCCGCGCGAGCTTCCGACGGCTGAACCACCGAGACACGAGGAGAACTCCGGTCTCGTCCTACAACTGCTGTCGACGGCGCCCCGCACTATTGACGAGCTCGTGCAACATAGTAAACTTCCGCCCAATGTTATCGCCTCACTTCTCACAATACTGGAGATTCATGGTCGCGTGCGCGACCTGGGGGGAAAACAGTATGTCAAACTGTAGGGCGCAGTGAATCTCGTCATCGTTGAATCTCCCGCGAAAGCGAAAACGATCGGGAAATACCTCGGGAAGGGCTTTGTGGTGAAAGCGTCGTACGGCCACGTCCGCGACCTCCCGAAGAGCATTCTTGGCGTAGACGTTGAGCACAACTTCACTCCGAAGTACGTGATCCCGCCGAAGGCGCGCGCAGTCATTACGGCGCTCAAGAAGGACGCCGGAAAAGCCACCACGATCTACTTCGCCACTGACGAAGACCGCGAGGGGGAGGCCATCGCCTGGCATCTTGCGGAAGCGCTCAAGCCCTCCCCCGCGAAGATCCAGCGCATCACGTTCGATGAGATCACGCAGTCGGCGATCCAGCACGCGGTTCAGAACCCGCGCGCGATAAACCAAAAACTCGTGGATGCCCAGCAGGCCCGGCGGATCCTCGACCGTCTCGTCGGGTATGAGCTCTCCCCGTTCCTCTGGAAGAAAGTCCGTCGGGGTCTCTCCGCGGGCCGCGTCCAATCTGTGGCCGTCCGCCTCATCGCGGACCGGGAGCGGGAGATCACGGCGTTCACGCCGGAGGAGTTCTGGTCCATTGAAGCCGACCTCGCCTCCGCGCAGGGTCGTTTCCAAGCGAAGTTGCGGACAAAAGACGGCACGGTCCTCGGCAAGATGGCCATCAGGACTCGTGATGAAGCATGGGCAATCCGACAGGCAGTGACGGACGTGCCGTGGACCGTGGCGTCCGTCACGGAGAAAGTTCTCCACCGTTCCCCCGCCGCCCCGTTCACGACGAGCACCCTCCAACAGACCGCGGCGAACCGCCTCGGGTTTTCCGCGAAGAAGACGATGTTCCTCGCCCAGCGCCTGTACGAGGGCGTGGATCTCGGCGACGAAGGTCCCACCGGACTCATCACGTACATGCGGACGGATTCCTTGAACCTCGCCGAAGAAGCGATCGAGAATCTTCGCCGGGTCATTGGCGACCACTTCGGCAATGACTGTGTGCCCGAAGCACCGCGCCGCTACAGAACGAAAACGAAGGGCGCGCAGGAAGCGCACGAAGCCATTCGCCCGACGGATCCCGCGCGGACGCCAGATCACGTTCGACGGTACCTGGACGGAGACATGGCGAAGCTCTATGAGCTCATCTGGCGGCACACGATCGCCTGTCAAATGGTGGACGCCGCGTTCAAGGCCATGACGGTGGATGTGACCGCTGGCGCGTACGGGTTCCGCGCGACCGGATCACGGGTGACGTTCCCGGGGTATCTTCGCGCCACGGGTCTGGATGCGACGCGCGAAGTCATCTTGCCGCCGCTCGCCCGAGGAGAAACACTGCCGGTCATCGAGATCCGCCCTCTCCAGCACACGACACAGCCACCGCCACGGTACTCGGAGGCTTCACTCGTGAGGGCGCTGGAAGAGCATGGCATCGGCCGGCCCTCCACCTACGCGCCAACAATCGACACCATTCAAGAGCGCGGGTATGTCGCGAAGAATGAGGACCGGCGATTCCGTCCGACGGACGTGGGGGTGATCGTGAACGACATCCTCGTGGCGCACTTTCCCAACATCGTCGACGTGTCGTTCACGGCCCGGATGGAAGAGGACCTGGACAAGATTGCGAGCGGCGAGAAAACGATGGTCCCCATTCTAAAACTTTTCTACGAACCGTTCCATCGGAACATCGAACAGAAGACGGAAACACTCTCGCGGGAGGCGCTTACAACTGAAGCAACGAATCTCACGTGTCCGCAGTGCGGCAAGCCGGTCATTCTCCGGCTCGGCCGGCATGGAAAGTTCTATGGCTGTTCCGGGTATCCGGAATGTTCGTACACCGCGCCACACGGTGAAGAGGAAAAGGCGGCGGCAGCAGCGGCGCCTACGGGAAAAATCTGTCCCGAGTGCTCAAAAGCGCTCGTCATGAAGCGCGGCCGTTTTGGGGTTTTCCTGGGATGTGCGGGGTACCCGGAGTGCACGCACACCGAACGCATTGAGAAAAAGACCGGCATCACCTGCCCGAAGTGTGCGCAGGGGGACATCGTGGAGCGCCGGTCGAAGCGCGGCCGGAACTTCTATGGTTGCCATCGCTACCCCGCGTGCGACTTCGCCCTCTGGAGCAAGCCGACGGGCGAACACTGCCCCACATGTGAGAGTCTCCTCGTGCTTGGCAAAAATCACACCGTCGTCTGCTCCCGTAAAGACTGTCTCTTCGAGCCGCGGTCCGCGCCGGCATCCGTCGACGCGGCGAACACGGATTGAGGAGGCTCCCAAGAACCCCCCCCCTTTTTTTGAGCATACTCACCCCACCGACCGATTCAGCCGCTCCACGATCCCCGTAAGTTCTTCAGCGCTGTAGTACTCGATCTCGATGCTCCCGCCATCGCCGATCTTCTTGATGCGGACGCGGGTGCCAAGCGCGCGACCAAGTTCCTGCTCGGAGAGCGCAAGTTGCGGATCTTTTTGCGTCTGTCGCGTGTGCGGCGCGGCGTTGACTCTTCGTGTTTCCCGTTCGAGCGCTTGCTTCGTAAGATCTCCCGTGAGGAGACGCTGAAACGCCTCGCGCTGTTTCGCGGGGTCCTTGATCGCCAACAGCCCGCGCCCTTGCCCGAACGACAGGCGACCATCGCGGAGGGCTTGTTGCATGTCTTCCGGAAGATCCAAAAGACGGATCATGTTTGAGATTGACGGTCGTTCCTTGCCGACCGCACGGGCAATGTCTTCGTGGGAAAGTTCAAACTCCTCATGGAGCCGCTTGTAGGCAATGGCCTGCTCAAGGGGATTGAGATCTGCGCGCTGGACGTTTTCAATAAGCGCAAGCTCGAGACGTTCACGCGAGGTCAAAGAATCGTGCACGAGGCACGGGACCTCCGTCAGTCCGGCGCGCTTTGCCGCCCTCAAGCGCCGCTCGCCGGCAATGATCGTGTAGCGACTGCCCTCCCGCGTGACGATCAGCGGCTGAAGAATGCCGCGTGCGCGAATAGACTGCGCGAGATCCTGGAGCTCCAACTCGGAAAACTCCGACCGTGGCTGCTCGGGATTCCGATCAATGTCGGAAATCGGCACCTGCAGCACGCGATGGGCGTGATCTTGGCGAGGCGATGGCAGACCCTCTGAAGGCAGCAAACCCGCCGCCGCGAGACTCGCCACGGATGGGCGGCCCGCCACAGCCGCGGCATCATCCTTGCGCTGCGGAATGAGCGCCGCGAGCCCCCGCCCGAGTCCCGATGGCGTCACGGCATTCCTCCGGACTCCCGCGCCGCAGGGACACGGTGTTCCTCAACGTTCGCCTCGGCGGCTCTCGCGAAGAGTTCCTGCACCCGTGTATGCACCTCTTCTCCAAGGCGCGCGTAGGCCAGAGCGCCCGGGGAATTTTCATCATACGCGAAGATCGTCTGGCCATAGGAGGGCGCCTCTGCAAGTCGAACACTCCGCGGGACAACGGTCGGAAACACGTGTCCGGGAAAATGCTCGCGTACTTCCCGGACGACATCGTGGGCAACGGTAATGCGACGATCGAACATGGTGAGAACGGCGCCAAGAATCTCTAGATGAGGGTGAAGGTGGTTTCGGACAAGAGCGATTGTCTGGAGTAATTGCCCGAGCCCCTCCAGGGAATAATACTCCGTCTGCACGGGAATGAGCACGGCATCGGCAGCAACGAACGCGTTCATGGTAAGAATTCCGAGGGATGGCGGTGTATCAATAATCATGTAGGCGAACTGGCCAGCGAGCGGCTGGAGCGCCTCTCGGAGGTGGAACTCGCGGTTATCGGTCGCCAGAAGCTCCACGGAAGCGCCGACGAGGTCGGGGGTTGACGGCAGGATTTGATACCCCTCGTGGACGGTCAGTCGGAGCGCCGCGGCAGCCGGATGCTCGCCCCGAAGCACCTCGTAGGTCCCCGGCACGCGCTGATCCTCGGGTACCGCAAGACCCGACGTCGCATTCCCTTGAGGATCAATATCCACAAGCAGCGTCGGAAATCCCGCGCGGGAGAGGGCCGCGCCGAGATTCACGGCCGTTGTGGTCTTCCCCACGCCCCCCTTCTGGTTCACGATCGAAATAATCACGAGTGTGTCATTGACGGAAACCTCCATAGAGTATACCTCTGGAAGCTCCAAACGAGAAGCGGGGGCGGGGGAAGCCCAAAAACTGAATGTGGGGTACCGTATGATTGATGTCTGAATAGAATACTTGGCCGAGGTGGCGAAACGGTATACGCGATGGACTCAAAATCCATTGGCCGCAAGGTCGTGTGGGTTCGACTCCCACCCTCGGCACGAGAGAAAAACCCGCCAGGCACAGGGGACCTGGTTGG
>CAYJQK010000035.1:0-13165 GCA_964372305.1 uncultured Candidatus Saccharibacteria bacterium
GGGCGAGGGGGAGGAAATTTTTTGACTGTGAGCATGTATCGCCTCCGCCTGCCTGTGGGGGCAGAACGCCGAAACAAAATTTCCTTCTTCCTTATTTGAATTTTTTAGGGGCGCGCGAAATCGGAAAATTGGAGAAGAAAACTTTGTTGAGGCGTAGCTGCCGCAGAGCGGCGGCGCGAAGGCGTTGCGTCGCTGGTGATTTTCAGAAACTTTTGATACAGTACGTTCAGGATATGTCGCTGGTTTTCCGCTCAAAAAATGTTCGTGCATTTTCAAACAAAGGGCACCAAACTGGGCTTCCCGATTTTTTTGAAGCCAAAGCGATAGTATACTCGCCACGCCTGCGGGCGCGGTGAGCATACCTCTGCTTCCCCCTGCAAAAAATCGCGAAGTCCAGTTTGGTGCGGCCGGTGGGACTCGAACCCACAACCTCTTGCGAGGCACAGCTCCTCAAGCTGTTGCGTAAACCGATTCCGCCACGGCCGCAGACGATACCGAGCTTCCCGAAAGCGTAGCCTGACAGATCCATCTTTTCAAGAGTCAGTGACATTCAGAGAAGAGCGCCTTGCGTGGACGACGGCTTCCTCTCTGCATCCGCGGGAGTTTGGTCTGCTGCCGGCGGGATTGTCGTTCCTGCCTTGATCATGGCCAGAACTTTCGGGAGCTTCGCCATGTCCTCGAAGAGCACGGGGCGGAGACTGCCGCTGTAGAGCGCCGCCGCCGGGTGGTACATCGCGAAGTACACCACGGAAGCGACACGGAATGGTTTCCCGTGCACCACGCTAATCACTTTCCCAGGGAGAAACCGGGCAAGGGAATGCCGTCCGAGCGTGACAACGATTTTGGGCTTGATGATGTCCATTTGCTGCTGCAGATACGGCCAACAGGCCGCAAGCTCATCGGGGAACGGATCACGATTCCCTGGCGGGCGGTGCTTCACGACATTCGCAATGTAGACATCGTTCCGCGTGATCCCGATGTGGCGCAGGAGTTCCTCGAGCAGCTTCCCTGCCGCACCGACGAACGGCCGCCCCAGGGCATCTTCCTTCTGCCCCGGACCTTCCCCGACAAACAGGATCTCGGCATCCGGGTTCCCTTCGCCCGGAACTCCGCGCGTCGCCATTTCGTACAGCGGGCAGCGTTGACAATGCTCCACCTCGTCGTTGAGTTTCTGCAGCGCCTGGTGTTTCTCCTCTCGCGTCATGGGCTCCCTCGTGCCACCGTGGGTGAAGACCTCTTCAGCATGGTGGGGGGAAGAATTCCCGAGGAAGATTCGTCTCTCCTGCGCTTCAAGAGCGCCACGTCTTGCATCCTGCGAGTATCCTCTCCCGGGGTTTCCAAGATCATATTCCGACGACGGAACGCCGGGTGGGCGAGGAGGTGGCGAAACGTGTCAACCCCGAGCTCGCCATCGCCGATGTCCGCATGCCGGTCTTTCTTCTGCCCGATCCCAAACTTCGAGTCATTCGCGTGCAGGAGCTTGAAGCGCGACAGGGGGATGTGCTTGGTGAATAACGCCATCGTGGCGGAGATTGCTTCCGGCGTCCGGAGATCGTACCCGGCGGCGAAGCAATGGCAAGAATCGAGGCACACGCCGATATCGGGACGACCCACGCCCTGAAGAATGAACGCGAGTTCTTCAAAGGCGCTGCCGATACTGCCTCCGGCGCCCGCGGAATTCTCCAGGAGGAGTTTCGTCGTGTACTGGCCACCGTCCTTCGGATCAAAAATATCCCGCACGCGTTCGACCACGTGCTTCAACGCGGCAGCGCCACCGAGATCCCGCGCGCTTCCGATGTGCGTCATGACGTACGTCGCGCCGAGCAGCGTCCCGCGCGCGAGCTCCTCCCGAACGATGGCCACAGACCCATGCGCGATCCGCTTGTTGCTTGAAGCGAAGTTCACGATGTACGGCGCATGAATGTAGCTCTCGAATTTCTCTTTCCGACAGGCGGCGCGGAAGGCGGCGACGCTCTCCGCGGGGATTGGCGGCGCGCTGCCGCCCCGCGGGCTCCGTGAGAAAAATTGGAACGCCTCGCACCCCAGCGCCTGCGCCCGCTCCGGCGCACGGTGGACGCCTCCGGCGGCCGACACGTGGAGCCCAATTTTTGATCTTGTGTTCACCGCCGTTCCGTGAAGGATCGAGGATTGCCGACTGCGGTCATCAGGATTCTTCGAGGGTGATCTCCACCCCCCGCTTCTCCAGTGAAACGACGCGCACGTCCGATGGCGTGCGGACGTTCTCCACCGTCGGCTCCACGGTGAAGGTTCCGCGCTCACGACCCGCCGCGCTCACGACGACCCGAACATCTTCATCCCGCACACGGTCAAACGCGCTCCCCGTCCCACGAATAGCGGCGCGCAGAGTTCCCGGGGTGACAGACGATACGCGCAAGCCACCGGGGACATCCGCCACGGAAACACTCGCGGCGAGTTCTTTTGTGCCCTCCAGCGGCACAATGTCCACGCGCGCGCGCACCGTTGGCGCGCCGCCCACGACGCCAACCCCCTTCGGGAGCGCCACCGCGACATTCCCTTCCACCGCTGCCCGTGCTCCCGCAATATCCACCGCGACCGTGTCCGCCACCGCGAGACGCTCGATAACTTCCCGCGTCCCCTGAACTGTCAGCAACGTGGGGTCTGTTGTGACGGTGCGAACCCAATACCCGGGAGCGGGCTCTCCCTTTGTTACCACACGCACCCCGACATTCTTCGAAATGGCCGTTTGTTCCACGGAAACGATGGCGTGGACACGCGCGGGCGTCACCTGCACGTCCTGCGGAACGGTGAGGGCCACGTCATTCGCCACAGATGATGTTGCGCTCCCGACGGGAACGGCCGCCTCCACGGCCGAGAGCGTCTCGAGGAGCCCCAGGGCGCCGCGCACCTTCACTCGCTCCGGTACGGCCGACACGTCACCCAGGCGATATCCGTCTGCGGGAATACCTGTCGGGACGACGCGGACCGAGAGTTCTCGCTCCACAATCGGATCGAGGGTCACCCGGAGTGTCTGCGGTGTGACGGCAAGCACGTCAACAGCCGACTGGGTCGCGGTGACGGTGACGATCGCGGTCCGTTCACCAAGACCACTTCCCGCGAGATCCACGAATGCCTGGAGCGATCCGGCGATGCGTTTCCCATCGGCAAATGAGCGTGGCACGCGCGCGCGGACGGTGACAGTCGTAAGTCCGCGACTCACCCCAAGGTCTGGCGGAAGGTGAAGCACGGACACGGGAATATCCGGAATCACCACCGTCCGCGTGCCGAGAAATGTCACGGCAACCCAGAGCACCAGCGCGCAGAGAAGCGCAACGGCTTTCAGGGGAATGTCGCGGGTGGCAGCGTGACGGATCCCAGTGGAACGCATGGCTAGCGAGCAGTGTACCGCCTCCCGGGCCCCTGACAAAAGGTCTGGCGCTCTCCAAGGTCCACCCGCACGGACACTGCCGAGATTCCGTTGCGCGTTACCGCGCCACCGCTTGCGCCCGCAGCTCTCGGACGACGTTCACCTTGACTTCGCCCGGGTATTCAAGTTCCTGCTCAATGCGTTGGGCGATGCCCTGAGCAATTTTGATCGCCTCAAGATCGTCAACCTTCTTGGGTTCAACGAAGACCCGCACTTCCCGCCCCGCGGCGATCGCGTACGCCGTCTGGACGCCCGCGAAGGACGCCGCGATCTGCTCAAGACCCTCCATGCGTTTCACGTACTGCTCGTAGCTCTCCCGCCGCGCTCCCGGTCGCGCCGCGGAGATCGCATCCGCAATTTGGACAATAATCGCTTCGATGGACTCATAGGGGTAGTCCTCGTGGTGGGCGCAGGCGGCTTTGATGATCGGATCCGGGATGCTGAACTTCCGCATGATGTTCACGCCGATTTCTATGTGCGTGCCCTCAACCTCATGGTCCACCGCTTTCCCGACATCATGGAGAAGAGTCGCCCTTTTCGCCACATCAACGTTTGCGCCGAGTTCCTCGGCAAGCATCATCGCCACACGCGCGGCCTCCCAAGAGTGTTGGAGGATACTCTGCCCATAGCTCGTCCGGAACTTCAGCCGCCCGATGAGCTGAACGAGGTTCGGGTGAAAATCCGTGATCCCAAGATCATAGACGACCTCCTCGCCCGCCTCCTTCACGCTCTGCGCGACTTCTTTTTTCGCCTTGTTCACGACTTCCTCGATGCGCGCGGGCTGGATGCGCCCGTCTTCCACAAGCCGTTCGATCGCGGTTTTTGCAACTTGTCGGCGGAGCGGGGAGAATCCAGAGACAATAATGGTGCCGGGCGTCTCATCGATGATGATCTCGCACCCGGTGACGGTCTCGAGAACTTTAATATTCCGTCCCTCTTTGCCAATAATCCGTCCCTTCAGATCATCGTTCGGCAAGTGGACGACGCTCGTCGCGTTCTCGGTCACATGGGAAGCCGCGTACCGTTGAATGGCTCCGGCGAGGATTTCGTTCGCGCGACGTTCCCATTCCTCTCTCCCGATGGTCTCCAGTCTCCGCATCCGGCGCGTGAGTTCACGCTTCATCCGTTCCTCCGCTTCCTGGATGACGCGCGCTTCTGCCTGCGATGCCGTGACGCCCGAGATCTCCGAGAGTTTCATGAGTTCCTCCTGGCGAAGCCCTTCCAACTCCTCTTCCTTCCCCCGCACTCCTTCCGTCTTTTCTTGGAGACGGCGCGACTTTTCCTCCAACTCATCGAGTTTCCCCGTGAGTTGCTTCCCCTGCTGCAGAATTCTTTCCTCGAGCTCCTCGAGGCGTTTCTTTTCTCGCCGATCGTCCTCCTGCGCGCGCCGACGGATGTCGGACGCCTCGCGGTTCGCTTCAAGCAGCACGTGCGCCGCCGCAGCGTGCGCGTGCTCGATTGTGGGCGGCGCCGCCGCGGCTAGTTGCCGGGCGGCTTCGGACCTGCGGCGACGTCGGAAGGGAAAGAATCGGGGAAACATAGGTTGGGTCGTAAAACATGAGAACCGCCTCTTCAAAGAGACGCTCGCTCACGCACGCGGCCGCTTGCCTCTCTAGGCGCGCT
Organism: uncultured Candidatus Saccharibacteria bacterium; assembly: GCA_964372305.1. Lineage (GTDB taxonomy): Bacteria > Patescibacteriota > Andersenbacteria > UBA10190 > CAIZMI01 > CAYJQK01. The sequence continues at coordinate 5,030 of CAYJQK010000035.1, forward strand.
TTTTGGATTCCACGATCGTGTCCACGATGCCGTACGCTTTCGCTTCTTCGGACATCATGTAGTAATCACGATCCGTATCCTTCTCGATCTTCTTGATGGGCTGGCCCGTGTGCTTGGCGAGAATATGGTTGAGTTTCTCCCGAATGGCGAGAATATGCCGCGCGGAGATTTCGATCTCCGTGGCTTGTCCTTCTGCTCCACCCATGACTTGGTGGATCAGCACTTCCGCATTCGGGAGCGCAACCCGCTTCCCCTTCGCGCCTGCGGCGAGAAGGGTCGCAGCCATGCTCGCCGCCATACCGACGCAGATCGTTGAGACGTCACAGGAGACGTACTGCATCGTGTCGTAAATGGCGAGCCCGGCTGTCACACTTCCACCTGGGGAGTTGATGTACAGGGAAATATCCTTCTTCGGGTCCTGGTTCTCCAGGAAAATGAACTGGGCGATGATGGCGTTCGCCATCGCATCATTGACCGCGCCGCCGAGAAAGATGATCCGGTCCTTGAGGAGACGAGAGTAAATGTCGTACGCGCGTTCGCCGTACTGGGATTTTTCGATCACCGTTGGGATGAGGAACATGCCCGGATCTCCCTCATGCCTCGCGCGCGATGATCGGTGAACCATGAGAAGAGTGTACAACGAGTCAGCCAATGCCGGCAAATTGCTCAAGCAGCGCGAACACTTTGCGATTCCGGATCGTCCCCGCCGTCTCGGCGGCAAGTTCCTCGGGATCAACATGTCGCTGCGCTTCCTCAACACTGGGGAACATCCGGAGCACGCGCTTGACCTCTTCTTCAACCTCCTCGTCACTAACGAGAATGTTCTCCGTCTTCGCAAGCTCGCGGAGGGTCAGCCCGGCCCGGATGCGTTCGAGCGCCTGCGGACGGAACCCCTCCTTCACATCCGCGGCGGTCTTCCGGATTTGTTGGAGGTACTGATCGAACGTCAGTTCCATGTTCTTGAGTCCTTCGGTCAGTTCCTCCACCATCTTCTCAATCTCCCCCTCCACGAGAATGCTCGGAAACTCTCCAAACGTCGCGGACTGGACGACCTGGGTAAGCAGGGCCATCTGGAGCCGCTGCCGCTCCTTTTCGATGTATTCCGCCCGGAGGTTTTCCGCAAGCTTCGCCCGGAGGTCGTCAATACCGGTGAACTTCCCCAGGCCTTTTGCGAACGCATCGTCGAGTGCAGGAAGCACGCGCTGTTGGACAGTCCCCATCACCACGGTGAACTCTCCCGTTCGTCCCCCGAGGTTCCGCTCGTGATGCTGCGCGGGGAACGTCATGGTGAACGTTCGCGTTTCCCCCTCACGCATCCCGATGATGTGTTCCTCGAACCCCGGCACAAGGCGACTCTCGCCAATGAGCACGGGCTGACGCTTCACCGCGCCACCCTCGAGCGGAACGTGATCCACGGAGATGGAAATATCCACCTCGACCCGGTCGCCCTTCTGCGCAGGCCGGGGTACCGTGAGGTACGACGCGCGCATCTTCTGGAGCGTGAGGAGCTCCTGCGCGACCGCCGCTGTTTCCACCGTCGGTTCGCGGCGTTCGCCGCGGATGTTGCGGTAGTTCCCGAGGGTCACCTGCGGGAGAACCGCAACGGTCGCCTCGTACACCCAGCGTTCGCCCACGGTGACGTTCTTCGCCGTCACCTCCGGTTGGCCGATGGCTTCGATCTCCTCGTGGTCCACGAGCGCCTGGACGTACGTCTTCGGGACAAGATCTTGGAGCGCTTTTTCGGCAAGCGCTTCATCGCCAACGACAGACCGCATCATGGCCAGCGGCACTGCGCCAGGACGAAAACCCTTGAGGGGGTGATCCTTCGAGAGGTCACGCGCGACAGCCTCAAGGTAGGGATGCACTTCGTCAGCATCGAGCTCGACACGAAGCTTCACGCGCGACTGGGGGAGTTTTTCCACAGAGACCATCATGGATTCCACCACCGTTGGCGATCTAGAGAAACAGTGCCGCCAAAGCGAGCGTGAGGGTTGAAAAGAGCTTGATGAGCACGTGCAGAGATGGACCTGCGGTGTCCTTAAAGGGATCGCCGACGGTGTCCCCCGTGACGGCAGCCTGGTGCGCCGGACTCTTCTTCCCGCCGAAGTTTCCGGCCTCGATAAACTTCTTCGCGTTGTCCCAGGCGCCACCGCTATTGTTGAGGACCGCCGCGAGGAGAACGCCGACGATGGTTCCCACCATGAGGAACCCGGCAACGGCTTCCGCGCGCAGGGTGAGGCCAACGATGATCGGCGCGGCAACCGCCAGCGCCCCGGGAAAAACCATGCGCCGGAGCGCGCTCACAGTCGTGATGTCGACCACCCGCGCGTAGTCCGGTTCTTCCTTGTTCTCCATAATCCCCGGTTTCTCTCGGAACTGCCGCCGGACTTCTTCCACAATCACGCCCGCTGTTTTCCCCACAGCGCGGATGGCGAGGGACGCGAAGAGAAACACGACCATCCCGCCAACGAGCGCACCGACGAACACGGGGATTTTCGCGAGATCCACGACGGCGATCTTCGCCTGTTCCAGATATGCCGAAAAGAGGAGGAAGGCGGCGAGCGCGGCGGACCCGACGGCGTACCCTTTCGTGAGCGCCTTCGTCGTGTTCCCCGTCGCATCCAGTTCATCCGTGACGTTCCGCGTTTGCTCCGGGGCATTACTCATCTCCACAATCCCGCCCGCGTTGTCGGTGATCGGTCCAAACATGTCCATCGCCAGGATGTACCCCACGGTCGAGAGCATGCCCATCGTGGCGACCGCCGTGCCGTAGAGCCCGCCATGGGGAACACCGGTCTGGTTCCCCAACGAGTACGAGAGCAAGAGCGCGCCCCCAACCACAAGAACGGGGAATGCCGTACTTTCCATCCCCACGGCCATCCCGGCGATGACGTTCGTGCCGTGCCCGGTGGTCGAGGCTTCGGCAATGACCTGGACGGGGCGGTGTTGCTTACCTGTGTAGTAGTCCGTGATGTACACGAACGCGAGCGCGGTGAAAATCCCCACGAGTCCCGCCCAGAAGAAATTCATCGTCTGCACACCTTCGGCCACGAGGAGCGTCCGCGTCGTCACGAAGAGCGCGACCACGGCAAGCGCTGTCGTCACCCAGTACCCGCGCGTGAGGGCTTTCATCGGCGCCTCCCCATCCCGCACGCGGACCGTGAGGAGCCCGATGATCGTCGCCACCAGCCCGAGCGCGTGCAGCACGAGCGGGAACAGAATGCCCTGAATGCCGAAGACGGGGAACAGCGCAACGCCGAGAATCATCGCCCCGATGCTTTCCGCGGAAATACTCTCGAAGAGGTCCGCGCCGCGACCCGCGCAGTCCCCCACGTTATCGCCGACGAGATCGGCAATGACCGCCGGATTCCGCGGGTCATCCTCCGGGATCCCCGCTTCGACTTTCCCCACGAGGTCCGCCCCGACATCCGCCGCTTTCGTATAAATCCCGCCACCGAGTTGCGCGAAGAGGGCCACGAAGCTCGCGCCGAAGCCATAGGCGACGATGAGCCCGGGGATGTTCGCCGCGTCCAGGCCAAAGCCGAACCGGTAGAGGAGGAACAACCCCGACACCCCAAGAAGGGAGAGCGACACGATGGCGATGCCGGAGACCGCGCCGGCGCGGAGGGCGGTCAAGAGGGCGCGATTCAAACCCTGCGAGGCGGCGTGTGCCGTGCGGACGTTCGCCCGTACCGCGACAATCATGCTCAAGGCGCCGGCAACAGCCGAGAGGAGCGCGCCCACAACAAATGCGCTGGAGACTTGGGCGCCTTTCGTCCACCCCGTCGGACCACCGAACACCCCGTACACGAGAAGAATCGCCGCCGCGACGACGAGAGAAAGGGTGACAATCGTGCGATACTGTCGCTTCAGGAACGCGTTCGCACCCTCACGGATCGCGGCGGCGATCTGTGCCATGCGCGGCGTGCCGGTCCCCTGACGAGACACCTGTGACCACAGAAACCACCCGTAGCAAAGCGCGAGAATACCTACCCCCGAGGCAAAGAATTCCAGACGTGCCATCATGTTAACCAGGAACGGCTACTGTTTCCTCCGGCGCCGAGACTTCCGGTGTCGGCGGAGTCTTTGCCAAGCTGTCCGGCGTGGGCGGCTCGGCGGATGCGGGCGCATCAGCAACAGACGGTTCCTGCGGAACGCTTTCATCAGCCGCTGCTGCCTCCGAAACTTCGCTGCTGCCCTCGATGACACTGGCCTCGCCGGTCTTCACAATGTCAATGCGCCAGCCGGAGAGCTTCGCGGCCAGGCGGACGTTCTGACCCCGTTTGCCAATGGCGAGACTCAACTGGTCTTCATTCACATGCACAATCGCTTTTTGCTCGTATTCCCGGAGATCCACCGCCACGACTTTTGCCGGGGACAGCGCGTGGGCGACAAACCGCACCGGGTCCTGGTCCCACTGGATAATGTCAATCTTCTCCCCAGAGAGCTCCGCAATAATTGTCTGAATGCGCGTGCCCCGTTGTCCAATACAGGAGCCGACGGCATCCACCCCATCCTGGCGTGAGACCACCGCGACCTTCGAACGCACGCCGGATTCCCGTGCGACGGCCCGGATCTCCACGATCCCGCTGTAGACTTCGGGAACCTCGAGTTCGAAAAGCTTCCGCAGCATGCCGGGATGAGAGCGCGAGAGAATAATGTCGGTCCCGCGGGACGTCATCTCGACTTTCACCACGAATGTCTTCAAGCGTTGGTTGACCCGATAGTGCTCCGAGGGCACCTGCTCAGACGGGAAGAGGATCCCCGTCGCGCGTCCAAGATCCACGAACACATTGCCATTTTCTACCCGCTGGATTGTGCCATTGAGGATCTCGTTCTCCTTCCCCTTGAAGGCGTCAAATGTCGCTTGCCGCTCCGCCTCTCGGATGCGCTGGATGATGACTTGTTTCGCCGTCTGCGCCGCAATACGCCCGTAGTGCAGGTCTTCCGGCGTCACTTCGAAGAAAATTTCCTCACCGATTTTGACATCCGCTTTATGCTTCTGCGCGTCTGACAGGGTAAATTCGGCGTCCGGGTTCTGGAGCCGCGGTTCTTCTCCCTCAGCCGGCGCCGTGGGTTCCGTGACCGTCATGACCTTAAAAACCCGAGATTTTCCCGTTTTTGCGTCGAACGTCGCGCGAATATCCTGCCCCCGACGACCGTAGTCACGGCGGTATGCTGCGGCAATCGCGGCGGCGATGGTTTCAATGACTTTCTCGATCGAGATGCCTTTTTCTTCAGCAATCTGCGTAATCGCGGAGGAGAATTCTTCGTGGGACGTCATGGGAAACAGTCAAATGATGTACGAAAGCGCCGCCTCTTTAAGGAACAGGCGGCGATCTTTTCACACTATACACGCAGGATGTCTCCTCTGTCAATATCCTGTCGTGTCACTGCTCACGGACTGTGAAAGCTTCTCATTGTGATGACGCTTCATCGTATCGAGACGCACGCGAAAACGAACGCCCCTGCGGGGGCGTTGTTGCGTATGTTCATAGGCTCTTCGAGCGGTTGCGAATGGAATCGTCGTACGACCTTTGATGCGTCCGCTGTCGCTTTCACGACGGCGGACAAGGGGAGGGTATCGCAAACTCCCGCTGATGATTCGCCCTCTTAAAGGAGGTCGAATGAACTGACACATTGATTTCTAGGTAATCTCCCTAGAAAGGAGGTGATCCATCCCCAGGTTCTCCTAGGGATGCCTTGTTCACGTGGTTCCCCATGTCGCCATGGGGCGTGGACTATATCTTCATCCACCTTCGGAACACGACACCCTTGCGTGGATGCCATGAGCCGATCGTTTCTACAAACCGTTGTACAGCATGTGCTCGAAAGAGATTCTCTAACGCTCACCTCGACGTGTTCCGTCAGGGAGTGCGCCAAAGAGGTATGCCTGAACAACGGCCCGATGGAGTGGAGCCCGGCGTATAGTCTCTGAGGATTCCCCATATCCCTGGGGCCTTTCCTGCTGATTGTCCGGTTGCTTCACCTCTGTGGGGGAAGCGATACGTGCGGTATTTTCACGCATAGGTTTCTGTGGATAACTCATATTCTCAGTATACCAAACAGAAAACGAACGCGTAACCCACGACTGACCGGAGTTTCCAGCATATAGCCGAGTTTGTGCTTCGCCGTTACCGGCGAGAGTCGCAAATTTCACCTTACGACTTAGCCCTAATCAAGAGTGTCACCTTCGGCCCTGATCAACAGGGACTTCGGGTGCCCCTCTCTCTTCTGGCTTGACGGGCGGTGAGTACAAAACCCGAGAACGTATTCACCGTGACGTGCTGATTCACGGTTACTAGCGATTCCAGCTTCATGGAGTCGAGTTGCAGACTCCAATCCGAACTGAGACCGGGTTTGATGGGATTTGCTTCGCCTCGCGGCTTTGCGTCCCTTTGTCCTGGCCATTGTAACACGAGTGTCGCCCAGGCCGTCAGAGGGCCATGCTGATTTGGCGTCATCCCCACCTTCCTCCGTCTTGACGACGGCAGTCTCGTGCGACACATGTAACGCACGATGAGGGTTGCGCTCGTTCCCGGACTTAACCGAACACTTCACAGCACGAGCTGACGACAACCATGCAGCACCTGTACCACGCGCTCCCCAGAGGGGCACTGTCACATTTCTGCAACGTTCGCATAGCTTTCAAGGCCTGGTGAGGTGTTTCGTTTGTCGTCGAATTGAACCTCATGTTCCACCGCTTGTGCGGGTCCCCGTCTATTCCTTTGAGTTTTAGCCTTGCGGCCGTACTTCCCAGGCGGCGCACTTACCGCGTTAGCTACGACACGGAACCGTCAGTGGGTCCCATGCCTCGTGCGCATCGTTTACGGCGTGGACTACCGGGGTCAATTGCTTATTCCTCCGTGTTACCACGGAGATTGGACTATATCATTCTCTGAAACGCTTCCACCGTGCCTTCTTTTCCGCAACGTGGCGCTCGACCACATCACGGGGAAAGCCAGTGTGTTTCGTAACTTCAGAGATCCAGCGTTGCTGAAGTTGGGGGTCTTTATAGAGAAGCAGGACTTTCGGAAGCATGCTTGCCACACGGATATACGGAAGGATGAGGCAGAGAAACTTTTGCAGCTCCGACGTCGATTGGATCCATAACCGATAGCGGTCGGCGCTCCCGACACGGCCGATTGTGGTCCGGATTGTCCAGACTTTCTGTAGGTACTGCCGCAAGAGTCGGACTTCTTTCCATAAAAATCCATCCGTGCAGAAGACGCCCTGTCGAGAGTCTCCCACGAGTGAGCCGTCATCGAGCCACCACACCGCGAGGGACAGCGGAGTCAGCATGTTCAGCCACTTGCGCCGAACGCGCGTTCGTCCTTTGCGGCGGGTGAGTTGGTACAACTCCGTGAGAGAGTTCAACGCTCGGCTTTGGAAGCGGAGTTTCTCCGTTCCCCATCCGTCGCGCTGCAATACTCCCTGACGCCAAGCATGACGCTCGCTCGCGATCTCCGCGAGTTGGCGCGCTTTCCACCAGAAGTACTCCTCTTGCTTTACTGAATGACGGAATGCGAACCGCGCATTGACGTACTGCGCGTTTATTTGCAGAGATCCGTCACCAAGGAGCGAGCCCAATATTATTTCCTTGCATTGCGATGACAATGGCATTGCAGTAAACCTTCTCTTCTACTGTAACACCTTCTGTCCTCCCCAGCTTCTAGTCTCTACGGGGTCAACCACGTCAGAATGACGGGCGACTTCCCTCGGGATTGTCCAAGAGACCGGTAGTGTGGTCTTGTCCTTGGAGTTTCCCCGATACAGCTAGATGCACACTCCGATGTCGCCATCGGAGGGGACACCGTTCGCTCGGGCATTCTGCCCCGAGCCGGGATTTATCTAATCCCGTTCGATCCCCACGCTGTCGTCCCTGACCGTCAGGAGATATCCAGCACACTGCCTTCGCCATTGGTGTTCCCCCCGATATCAACGCATTTCACTGCTCCACCGGGAGTTCCATGTGCCTCTCTATCCCTCGAGCGTGGCCGTATCGTGCGCGGCCCTGGGGTTGAGCCCCAGGATTTAACACACGACGCGCCATGCCGGCTGCGGACGCTTTACGCCCAGTAAATCCGGGTAACGCTTGGGGTCTCTGTATTACCGCTCCTGCTGGCACAGAGTTAG
>CAYJQK010000036.1:0-12625 GCA_964372305.1 uncultured Candidatus Saccharibacteria bacterium
GGATGAGGGAAGCGTACAATGAACGCTTGTGGACGTCGGGAGATCTTCCGTGTGGCGCTCATTTCTCTAATTCGTCCCGCGCAACAAACGTCGAATTTCCCGATCTGCTTCGCGGGTCTTGAGCATTTCCCGTTGATCCGCTTTAGATTTCGATCGGACAATCCCAATCTCTAGTTTTATTCGTGAACGTGAAGTATACAGCCGAAGGGGGATAAGTGTCAATCTCTCCCCTGCGCGCTTTCCCAGGATCTTTTTCGCCTCGCGAGCATGGATGAGGAGCTTTCGCGGACGCGTCGGATTATAGCCGGACGGCGCGTTGCGGGGCTGGAAACTCCCGATGTGCGCATTGATCACATATGGTTCTTCTCCCGTGAGCACAATGAACGCGCCTTTCAGAGACGCGGTGCCGCTCCGCGCGGATTTTACTTCATGGCCGGTGAGCGCCACGCCCGCCTCGATCGTCTCGAGAATATGGTAGCGTCGCCGAGCGTCCTTGTTGATCGCGAGGAGACTCATGGCTTCAGAGTACACGCGGGAACGCCCGTGCGGGAGGGGCTCACGTATCGCCTCGCGGGAGAAGGAGGAGTTCTCGTGTACACTGATCCCACGATGCTCAATCTCCGATCAGCGCTCCGTGATGCCCTCCTTGCCGCGCTCGAGCGCGCGCAGGCCGCGCGAGATCTGCCACGTGTGGCGGCCGACCTCGCCATCATCCAATACCCGCCAACAGCGGATGGGTCGCTCGGCGATTACGCGTCGCCGGTTGCCATGGCCGTCGCCAACATGACGAAGAAGGCGCCGATGGCGGTCCTCGATATTCTGGTAAAATACTTCACGCCTCCGGAATTCGTGAGGAAGGTTGAAGGGGTGGCGCCGGGATTTCTGAATTTTTACCTTGATTCCGCCTGGCTGGTGAAGAAGCTCGATGACATTGTCGAGGAAGGCGCGCGGTTCGGCGGAAATACGGCGGGGCAGGGCCGCACGATCAACCTCGAGTTTGTGTCTGCGAACCCGACGGGACTCCCGTCGTTCGGTAACGGACGTGCGCTCTTTTGGGCGGATACGCTCGGGCGCGCGCTCACGGCGTCGGGGTACATGATCACGCGGGAGTATTACGTGAACGATGTCGGAACCCAGGTCCTGTTGTACGGGGAGTCGGTGCTGCGGCGCATTCTTCAGGCGCGGGGGATGGACGTTCCGTTTCCGGAGAATCTCTACCAAGGCGCGGAGGTAAAGGTCGTCGCCGACCGCGTTGCCGAGCGTCTTGAGGAGGATATCCGCCACACGTTCTCCGAGCGTGATCTTCAAGACGCAGACTTTCTGGCCAACGTTACGCGCGTGGCCGTCGAGGAGATGGTCAACGCCATTCGCGAAACTCTCGAACGTCTCTGCGGCGTGCGGTACGACGTCTGGACATTCGAGCATACGCTCCACGAGCGCGGGGACGTTTCGGCCGTGCTGAAAGATCTGAAGCGCGCCGGGGCCACGGTCGAAAAAGACGGTGCGGTGTGGTTCCGTGCAACGGCGTTTGGCGACGACAAAGATCGCGTGCTCGTGCGGAAGAACGGAGCGGTGACGTACCTCGTGGCAGACATCGCGTATCACCGCGATAAGTTCCGGCGCGGGTTCTCGGTGATCGCGGACTTCTGGGGTGCGGACCACCACGGGTACATCCCGCGACTCCAAGGCGCGCTCCGCGCGCTTGGGGAGGACGTTACGAGATTGCGGATTGTCCTCGCGCAAATTGTTCACGTCATCCACGAGGGTGAGCAGAAGAAAATGTCGAAGCGCGCCGGGACGTCCGTGCCGCTCCATGAAGTTGTCGAGCAAGCCGGCCTCTCCGCCGCACGGTATTTTCTCATAGCGAAAGCGCTCTCCACGCATCTCGATTTTGACGTGGATCTTGCGCAAGAAGCTTCACAACGGAATCCTGTGTACTACGTCCAGTACGCGTACGTCCGACTGGCCTCGCTGCTAAGGAAAGCGAAAGAAAATAATATCCTCGATGGGACGCTGGTACCGCCGCTGCGGGCTGATGTCTCCCTGACGCACCCGGCAGAGGTCATGCTCATGCGCGAACTCTTCCGATACCCCGAACTTGTGGAAGACGTCGCCATGACCTGGGATGTCCAGAGAATCCCCAAGTACGCCTCTGATCTTGCAAAGGCCATTCATCTCTTTTATGAAGCAGTGCCGGTTCTCACGGCGGACGCGGATGACGTCAAGGCCGCGCGGGTCACTCTCGCGATTGCGGCGAAGGCGGTGCTGGGGAATACCCTCGACCTTCTTGGCGTCGAGAGGCGGGAAGTGATGTGAGGGCGGGAGGGGAAGGGGAATACCCTCTGCTCTGGCGATCCCGGAGCTTGACATCATTGGACAAGTGCGCAGGCTCGCGAGACACTAAAGGCCCTCCCAACTGGAGCCTCTATGCGCATCGGTATTGACGCCCACATTCTCTCGCCGGAACACCATAAGCACCATCCGGAGATTGCCGAGTACACGCGGCGGCTCATCGAAGCGATCCTCGCGCAAGATGCGGAGAACACGTACGTGCTCTTTGTGGATTCGCGTATGCCGGAATCGGAGATTACTGGGTTCAAGAGGTTGAACACGGAGATCAAGCACTTTCCTTTCAGCCAGTACCGGGCCTATCTGCCGTTCGTGTACGCTCACATGCTTGTGTCTGGATTTCTCACGGCGGCGCGGCTCGACGTATTCCACTCTCCTGAGGGTCTCATTCCGTTCCTCTATCCCGGGAAGGTTGTCGCCACGTTCCACTGGGTGCCGATGGGGAAGCGTGATGCGAACGTCTTTATGAAGACGTGGATGTTCGGAGCGCGCACGGGATTCGCCGCATTTTGTCGGAAGGCCTCGTGCATTATTCTCCGGTCGGGGAAGGATCGGGACATTCTCTGCGGCATCCATGGGTACCCCGAGGAACATGCGGTCGTGCTCCCCTGCGTGGATCTCCACAATACAGACTGGAAACACCACGCGCGGGAAGTCCGCGGGATCTACAACACCCTTACGAAACCGCGGGAACGCCCTGGTTTTCTCTCGCGCATTCGGTTGCCGCACTTTGGCAGAAAGTCGCGGGGCGCGGGAAGGACGCGCGCGAGACGCTCATCGCCCTCCACGTCGTGAGCGGTATGGAGTTCTTGCTTCGCGTCCTCCCTTTCTCTATGCTCGGAGCGTGTCTGCGCGAGATGAAACATCGCAACCGGTGAAGTCCACTTCAGCGGTTTTCAACCCCGACGCGCTCGAGCGCGAGGTGCTCGCGCGCTGGGATGCAGAACGGACGTTTGAAGCGAGCGTGGAGCGTCGTGCGGGCGACGCGCGCTACACGTTCTACGACGGGCCGCCGTACGCGACGGGATTGCCTCACTACGGACACATCCTCCAAACGACAATCAAAGACGCCATCACGCGGTATTGGACGATGCGCGGGTTCAGAGTTGACCGCCGCGTCGGCTGGGATTGCCACGGACTTCCGGTGGAGAATCTCGTGGAAAAGGAGCTCGGGATCAAGAACAAGAAGGAAATTGAAGCCCTGGGCGTGGAAGCCTTCAACGCCGCGTGCCGGGCATCGGTCTTTCGCGCCGTCGGGGAGTTCCAAGAGGTCTTGAAGCGCGTGGGACGGTGGGCGGACTATGCCAACGCCTACGCCACGCTCGATCCCGCCTACATGGAATCCGTCTGGTGGGTGTTCAAGCAGGCGTGGGATCGGGGGCTCGTGTACCACGGACTCCGTTCGTCACCGTACTGTCCGCGGTGCGCAACGCCGCTCTCGAATTTTGAAACCGCTCTCGGGTACCGCGAGGTTACGGACCCGGCGGTCACGGTGAAGCTCGCGTGTGTCGGCATGCCGTCCACCTTCCTTCTGGTGTGGACAACGACGCCCTGGACGCTGCCGGGGAATGTCGCCGTCGCCGTCCATCCGGAACTCCCGTATGTGAAGGCGCGTGTCGGCGGCGAGCGGTTTATTCTCGCGAAAGATCGGCTGGCAGCAGTTCTCCCCGCGGACGCGGTGGTGGAGGAGGAGATTGCGGGCGCGCGGCTTGTCGGCACAACCTACGTGCCGCTCTACACGTTCATTCAGCCGGAGACTCCGGCGTACCGTGTCGTGGCCGCAGCGTTCGTGAGCGCAACGGACGGCACGGGCATCGTCCACCTGGCGCCGGCCTTCGGCGAGGATGATCTCGCGACGGCCCAGGTTGAGAATCTTCCCCTTCTCAATACCGTGGATGAACACGGCAGAATCGTCGCCGCCGTCACGCCCTGGGCGGGACTGTTTGTGAAAGACGCCGACCCGAAGATCATTGAGGATCTCCACACCCGCGGGCTGCTTGTCCGGAATGAGCGTATCCGTCATTCGTACCCGTTCTGCTGGCGCTGTGACACGCCGCTCATCTATTACGCGACGGAGTCCTGGTTCATCGCGGTCTCGAAGATTCGCGGAGAACTGCTGGAGAACAACGCGCAGATCCAGTGGGTGCCGGAGCATCTCCGGGAGGGACGGTTTGGACAGGGGCTGACGGATGCCCCGGACTGGGCGGTTTCCCGCCGGAGGTACTGGGGAACGCCGCTGCCGGTCTGGCAGTGCGCCGCGTGCGCGACATGGACGGTGGTCGGGAGCGTCGCGGAGCTTCGCGCCCACGGCGCGGACCTGACGCCGCTCTCGCCGCAAGGGCCAGAGAAACCCTTGGACCTTCACCGGCCGTACATTGACGCGGTGACGTTCCCCTGTCCGAAGTGCCAGGCCGCGACAAAACGCGTGCCGGAAGTCTTCGACGTCTGGATGGATGCTGGCAGCATGCCATATGCGCAGTGGCACTACCCGTTTGAGAACACCGTTCTTCTGGAATCTACCTTCCCTGCGGATTTTATCGCGGAGGCGCTTGATCAAACCCGCGGGTGGTTTTACACCCTCCATGTGCTCGCGACGATCCTCACATTGAAGGACATCGGTCTTGGCGTGGGGAAGCCGGCGTTTACCCACGCGATCGTGAGCGGACTTGTGCTCGGAGCGGATGGTCGGAAGCTCTCGAAGCGTCTGAAAAACTCCGTGGGTGTTTCCGATGTCGTGCAACGCTTTGGCGCGGACACCCTCCGCCTCTCCCTTCTTTCTTCAAACAGTATCGGCGAGGACATCCAGATTTCCGATCATCTCCTCGCGGGGTTCTACCGGCGCTACACGCTGCTGCTGTTCAACGTCCTGTCGTTCTATGAGACGTACGCCGTCTCCGAGGAACAGGAGTTCGGCAATGATCTCCCGGAGGCGAGCGAGCGTCCACTCCTCGACCGCTGGATTCTTGCTCGCGTCGCGCTCCTCTTGAGGACGGTTCGCGACCAGATGGACGCGTATCGTCCAGATCATGCTGCGAAACATCTTGTCGCGTTCGTGGAGGACCTCGCGAACTGGTACGTCCGGCGGAGCCGGCGGCGATTTGCGCCGGACGCCGATCCCGTGGACCGTGAGATCGCCAGCGCCACGCTCCAAGAGGTCCTCACGCATTTTGCCCTTGTGAGTGCGCCGTTCACGCCATTCTTCGCTGAAGCGATCTTCCGGCGCGCGGGAAATTTCGGGTCGCCGCATCTTGAGGATTTTCCGGATGTCCGCGTCCCGGGTTATGCGGAAACCGTTGTCGCGCGGATGGAGGCGTTCCGCGACCTGGTGTCGGCAGCGCTCCAGGCGCGGGCGCTCGCGAGGGTGAAGGTTCGGCAACCACTTCCCGCGGTTGTGGTGGTGGGGGAGACTCCCCTGGACATCGCCGATCCAGCATGGGCGCAGCTCCTTCGCGAGGAGGTGAATGTGAAGGATGTCCAGGTTCTTCCGGAGAAACCCGCCGGCGCCTATGTCTGGGTTGATTGTTCCGCTGGATACGCGGTGGGAGTCTCCACGGAAATCACGGATGCGCTGCTCCAGGAAGGAGTGCTGCGCGACCTCATTCGGCAGGTGCAGGATCTCCGCAAAAAATCCGGACTCACGGTGCGGGACCGTGTGGCGCTCTCCATTACTTCAGAGGAGCCGCTCATCCGCGAGACTGTCGCGCGCTTTTCCGACCGTCTTCTTAAAGAGACGCGGGCGCTGACGCTGGAGGACAATCTCCCGCAGAGCGATGGTGAGGCGCTTGTTGAACTCCACGGGCAGAAGGTGACCGTCCGCATCCGGCGCGTGGCATAAGCGCAAGCGCAGCCCGCACGTTCCGAAGGTTGGCGGGTGAATTCCGAAAGCGTTTTTTGTCTGTGGTACGGTGAGGGCATGACGTCTCGTCTCCGTCGTCTCCGCGCACTCGTACTGTACCACTCGCCGTTGCGGGAGAAAGATCGCATCGTGGAGGTGTATTCGCGAGAGGAGGGGAGATTACGGCTCTTCGCCCCCGGGGTACGGCATGTCCGGTCACGGCGGGCAGGGCATCTCGAGCCTCTCTGTGAAACGCTGCTCGTCGTCGCGCCGTCACGTCGGGGTGACGTCGTGCATGATGCGCGGATGGTGGAAAGCTTTCTCGAGCTTCGGGAAAACCTGGAACGGCTCCACGTGGCCTATGACGTTCTACAGTCACTCCACGAACATACCGGTGAAGGCGTTCCCGACCCGTTTCTCTATGACGCCATCCGTTCCATTCTTGGCGCGCTGGCGGCGCCCGGGGTATCCTCCTGGCTGCGGGAGTCCGCTCAGGTGCACCTGCTCCGCTCCCTCGGCGCGCTGCCGGATCTCTACCGGTGCACGCGCTGCCGGCAGCGCCTCCTGCCGGACTCCTTTATCTTCCAGAGCTCGACTCGAGGATTCTGGTGCGAGACGTGCGCGGGGCGGCGAGATCCGTTCCTCACGGATGTCGTGAAAGTTCTTCGTCTGTTCCTCCACGAGCCTGTGCCGAGCAACGCCGTTGTCCTTTCCCTGGCTGTGCACCGGCGACTCCGGACGATTCTCCATGCGCTCCAACGTTCACATGCAGAGGTAAAGAGCGTCCCGTTTCCTCACGCATGATTCCGGCGCCCATGGAGCATCTTGTCGTCGTCGGACTTCCTACGCTGCGCCGTCTCCTCCTGCAGCGCGCTCCCAGAATGCAGTGGTCGCGCCGGAGGCGAGAGCCGCCCGTCGGCGTGGTGCGTCGAGGGGATCATCTTACCCTGAAGATCCCGGGTGGTAACGTCGTCGCGTCCACTCGTGTGCTTCGTGTTGACGAGCGACAAGATGGTGGTCGGCACCTCGTTGCTCTCCGTCTCCTTCGGCCCGTACGTCTTCCTCTTCCGTTCCCTGTGTTCAAGCATGATCGGCGTTCCTGGGTGGTTCTGGGGAAGCGCCGGAGCGTTCAACAACAGCGGCTCATCGCGCTTCCAGAGCCCACGCTTACGGATCTCCTCCACGCGGTTCGCGGGACGTACCGCGTCCTTCCCTCCGTGCTGGACATCCGCCGTTCGATTCGCGCGCTCACCCTCACGCGACCGCGGGCACGCCAGGGCGAAGCGGGCATGCTCCTCATCTTGGTCTTGCTTTTCTCGCTGCGCGTACCCTCTGATCTCTCCCAAGAAGCGGCGGAATTGCTCAAGGGTTCGGCGCCGGGAGTTTGGCCGCTCCGCGTGTTCGGAAAGCGGTCAGAGAAGGATGCGTAAAGAATAGGTGGGCATTTCTCCGACGGAAGCTTGGGAAGGATGCTTTTGGTTCACCATCCCGGTGGCGGGAGATTCTCTGCTATAATGAGAAGGAAAACACTCCCGAGAAAGATCAACACATGGGTTTCCTCGAAGATCTCAAAAAGCGCATGTCCACGCCGGGCGCGGAACGGTATGGCGAAGAACGGTTCCGCGAGGCGCGGCCGGCGCTTCCCCAGGTTGACGCCGCGTCACAGAAGGGAGACGAAGTTCCCCCCCTCCTCGTGGATGTTGAAGCCGAGCGGAAAGGGAAGATCATGCGGAGTCTCTTCTCTCTCCTCATTGTTGTTTTGCTGCTGGCGGTTGCCGGTAGCGTCGTCTGGGGGGTACGATTCTATCGTCTCTCGCGGGTGGTCCGGACTGGCCAAGTACGCATCGTCATTGACACTCCAGAGAAAGTCCAATCGGGGAGCGACATTCAGTACCACGTCACCGTGCAGAATGACAGTCGCGTGGTCTGGGAGAACGTCGTGTTGGAAGCGAAGCTCCCAGCGGGATTTTACCAAAAGGAGGTGACGGGAGAACCCGTGCCCGCGAACGATGTCCTGCAATGGGCGGTGGGAATGCTTGGTCCCCGGCAATCCAGCGACTTTACCGTGACCGGCCGCCTTGTGGGGGAAGTGGGAGAGGCTCCGAGCCTTGTCGTGCACGTGGCGCTCACGCCGAGCACGAGGCCTGGAACACGCGTCCAGAAGACGCAATTGGCGACGGTCCGCGTCGATGCGCTTCCTGTTGACGTTGCTGTTGAGGTACCAAAGAACGCTGCCAGCGGCGAACGGGTGCAGCTCCGTATTGCCTACCAAAATCGGACGACGGAAATTCTTTCTGGCGTGCGCGTGATCATGACCCCTCCTTCCGGGTTCGTCCTTGAGACGAAGGATCTGGAGACTGTGGGGGAGGGTCTCGCGTGGGACCTCCCAGCCATCACACCACAAGGGCAGGGCGCGATCGCCATGACCGGGTACATCAAAGGAAATCCGGACGCGGTGTTGCCCTTCCGCGTTCTCGTCGGGTTTGTCGCTCCAGACGGAACATTCCTCAAACAACAGGAGCGGCAGGCAACGACGACGATCGCACGCCGGGCGCTCACGATCACCCAGACGTTCAACGGCAAGCACGACATCCTCCACGTGAATCCCGGAGGGCAGGTGGAGGCGCAGGTTACCGTAAAGAATAACGGGGATGTTGGGCTTCGGGATGTCATTGCGAAGCTTGTTTTTGAAGGGCGTGGTCTTGATCCCGCGAGCGTCGAAACGAAGGGAGGGTTCTACAACAGTCAGGAAAATAGCATTGAGTGGTCGTCGTCCTCGATTTCCGCACTCAAGGCGCTCTCTCCCGGCGAGACCGCGACGCTCTCTTTTCGCTTCCGTATGCTCGCAGTGAAGAACCTTTCCTTCACGGGACCGCAGGATAAAGATTTTTCGCTGGTGAGTCGGGTGACGGCCGACAGTCCGGACATCCCGACGCCTCCCGGCGCAAAGAAAGAGGTCATCTCCGACCGTTTTGAGATCCTTCTGAACACGGTCCTCGGGCTGATACTCACGGCGTTCTACGACGATGGGCGCGCGAGTCTTCCCTTGAGCACGGGCCCCAAGCAGCCCCAGGTTGGCAAGGAATCGGTCTATACGATCCGGGTGCGGGTCACGAATACTTCCAACGACGTGGTGGATGCCGTGCACCGCACCGTGCTCCCGGAGGGAATCCGCTGGACGGGAAAATACTATGTCTCGTCCGGGAAAGTCTCCTTCAATGAGCGCTCGCGGGAAATCCTCTGGACGCTGAACACGGTGCCGTCACGCGCCGGGTTGGTAATGCTCTCTCCCGAGTTTGCGTTCCAGGTGGGGTTGACGCCCTCGTTGAATCAAGTGGGACGTCAGCCGACCCTCACGAGGGAACACACGATGGAAGGGACGGACGTCTTCACGGCGGAGAAAGTTCGGGCGGCGGGGCCGGCAGTGACCACCGGAGATGTTGATGCGGAACACGGAGAAGTTGTTCGTGAGGCCAAAGGCTCATGAACACGCGTGAAGACACACAGAGTCAAAAGGAGGTGAACATCGTGGTATGAAAGCTTTTTCTTTAGAGCTCTCACGGCGGCGCGTCGTGAAGCTCCTCGTCGGATTCGCGGCGATTGCCTTTGTCATCCGGATGATCATGGGACTGCTGGATCAAGGACCACTCCTCGGAATTTCCTCTGGCGGTTTCCAGACATTCGTGTACGTCGCCATTGCGGCGGCTGCTGTTTTGCTCCTCTGGGATATCCGCGATAGGTTCGTGGCGCGATAGGGTCATCGTGCGCGGTTGAGCTTTGCTTGCTTCGTGCGTTGCGGATCGACAGCGGGGACGCGTCCTGGTAGCATCTCCATCCGTGACGGCAATTCCCTTCCAGGTGCGTGGCCGGAAGCACGGGGCGCGGCGCGGTGTGTTCACGCTTCCCAAGGGGAGCGTGGAGACGCCGGTGTTTATGCCCATCGCCACGCGGGGCGCGGTGCGCGTGGCACCGTTCCCCCTGATCCGAGGTCTTGGCGCGTCTGTTATCCTCGCGAACACGTTCCACCTGCTGCTGCGGCCGGGTGTCGAACGCCTCCGGCGGGCTGGGGGGCTCCATACCTTTCTTGGGTGGGAGCGCCCGATCCTCACGGACAGCGGCGGCTTTCAGGTGATGAGCCTTGCGAGCCACCGACAAATCACGGATGCAGGGGTACGTTTCCGCTCGCCGGTTGACGGGAGCGAGCTTCTGTTGACCCCCGAGACGGCGGTATCGGCACAATGCGCATTCGGTTCGGACATCTCCATGGTGCTCGACGAAATGTGCCGTCTGCCAAGTTCCGCGGACGTTCTCGCGCAGGCGGTGCGCCGCACGTCCGCGTGGGCGGCGCGGGGGAAGGACGCGTTTCTGCGTGAAGGGGGAGCGGGTGCGCCGGTGCGGCCGTTGCTCTTTGGGATTGTCCAGGGCGGTACGGACGCGGCCCTGCGCCGCGCATCCGCGGCATCCCTCGTCAACATGGGATTTGATGGATACGCGATTGGCGGCCTCGCTGTCGGGGAGTCTCAAGAGGAGATGCTGGCGACGCTTGAGGTCACGCTTCCGCACCTTCCCGCAGACCTCCCGCGCTACCTCATGGTAGTTGGTCAGCCGGAGGATCTCGTCGAAGCGATCCGACGGGGCGTGGACCTCTTCGACTGTGTGCTCCCGACCCGCAACGCGCGGCACGGGCTCGTGTATGACGTACTGGAAACCGACTATCTCCGAGCGCTGCTCGCCGCGCCGCTTCAGGAGCGCGTTGTGCCGGCACAACTGTACCGGAAGCTCCACATCATGAACGCGGAGTTTGCGGAAGATCTGACACTCTTGAATCCCGCGTGCCCGCTGCTTGCCGGCGTTCGGCGCGCGTACCTCCGGCACCTCTTCCATGTTGACCCTCCCGTTGCTCACGTTCTCGCGACAATCCAAAACGTTTGGTTCTTCCTCAATCTCCTTATGGTTATCCGTCGGGAGATTGCGGAGGCGTAGGCGCACCATGGTCTGGTTCTCGGGACCGCCGTATCGCCCGGCGGTGAAAAATCAGGTATCCTTGGAGGCATGGGAGTGATGAATTTTTTCCGGAGTCTCTTTGGCGGGAGCGCGAAAGATTCCGCACCGGACGAGGGGAGTGTCGGTGAGGACGACGAAGAGGGTACACGCTCCTTACCCGGCGCGCCGCTCTCGTCCGGCATTCTATCGCGGGGAGGACCATTTGAGCGGGCGTCAGACAGTCGGAGAGAGGGAGATGCAACCACCCACGCACGGCATGAGCCGCGGGAGTCGGAGGAACCACTATTGTCCAAGCCAATCACTGGCCTGGGTAAAGCAGCGAGGGAGTTTTCGCGGCACGCGAGGTGGCCCAAGAAAATTTTCGGGAACAAAGCGGTGAGCTCGATTCGGCGTCTCGAAGGCGCGGTGGAAGCGGCGAATGAGGCATCATCACCAGGAGACCGTACTGTTGCAAAACGCGGATTACGGAGGCTTTTATCGCGACAGCCGGGTGTGCGGACGGTGAGGCGGAAACTCGATACGTACGTCAGCAAGAAGCTCAAGACCCTTCGTGCGGAACACGAACACGATCTGCGGCGTCTCGAGGAGCGTGGCGCGGATGCTCACGACCTGCGTCAGTTGACGAAAAGTCTCGAGACGGAAGAACGCCGCGTCATCCGGGAAGCTGACCGGCGGCTCTACCGTCCACTCCGTCGCCTTGCGCGCCGCGTCGGCGGGAACCCCTTGCGTCTCCGACCGCCGAACCGCTGATCTTTCGTAGGGGGGATCTCGACAGTGTGTGTGCGCTGGAGGAAAATACCTTTCAAGGTGTCGCTGGTTTGTTCTTCGACAATACTCTTGACTCTTGGCGCGTGAGGACGCGCAGGAAAGGAGGAGGCCGATGCCTCTTCTCGCTCGCGTGGCCTTTGTCTATCCGCCATATCTTCTGGAACAAACGGCCGTGCCGGAGGGGCGCCACTGGTGGGTTGTCCGCACCAAACCGCGCCAAAGGATCTTGGGGTCGTGGAACCGTCCAACCTTTGTTCTCCCAGCCGAGAAAAGGAGGAAAACGCTTATGAAAGAGCGGTGTAAAGAGTGTCGGAAGGTGCGGGTATTGAATCCGTACACCCGGACCTGGAGCCATTGGTCCTTTCTACCAATCGAGACAAGCGGAGAAGCAGCTCAACTGGTCACCTGTGATTTTTGTCTCCAGCGGCGCGCCGCACAAGTTCCGTCGCGTAAGCGGCGGCGCGTTGCCCACCATCAAAAACCCCCTGCGGCGACGAAGGAAAAAACGCGGCGGCACTGACCGTCCGCATCCGTATCCGTGCAAAGCCCGACTGTTTTAAAACAGGCGGGCTATTTTCTTCCTTACTCCTCGCGCGGCTGCTTCATTTCGTAACTGCATAGTGCCAGATACATCCTGGACTCCATGCAGCACACAACAGAAGAAAGGAA
>CAYJQK010000037.1:0-11953 GCA_964372305.1 uncultured Candidatus Saccharibacteria bacterium
TGAAAGGGCAGGACTACGTTTTTAACTTTGCCGGACAGGTGAGTTACATTGACAGCTTCCGGGAGCCCTTTCTCGACGTGGACATCAACTGCGTCGGACACCTGCGGATGCTGGAGGCGGTTCGCGCGCACGCGCCGCAGGCAAAGATTCTCTTCTCCTCGTCACGGCTTGTCTATGGGAAGATTCTCACGACGCCTGTTGATGAGAGTCACCCCACGAATCCTTTGAGCTTGTACGGCGTTCACAAACTCACGGCGGAAAAATACCACCGCATCTACTTTGACACGTACGGGATCCGCTCGGCGGTCATTCGCATCCCGAACCCCTACGGGCCGCGGCAGCAAATGAAGCACGCGAAGTACTCCATCGTCGGCTGGTTTGTCCGCCAAGCGCTCGACAAGGGCACGATCGAGATCTTCGGCGATGGGACGCAGGAGCGCGATTACCTGTACATCAGTGATATCGTGGATGCCTTTCTGCGGGTTGCGGCCTCCGAGCGGACGAACGGCGAAGTGTACAACGTGGGGACGCACGAACGCGTGCGTTTTGTGGACATGGTGGACGAGATTCTCGACGTCGTCGGGTCGGGGCGGAAGGTCCACGTGCCGTGGCCCCAGAACTACGAACAGAATGAGACCGGGCATTACATCGCGGACACGCGGAAAATCGAGGCGGCCGTCGGTTGGCGCGCGCAGGTGCCCTTGAAGCAAGGCATTGAAGAGATGGTGCGCTACTACCGGACGCACCGGGAACACTATTGGTGACATGCGGGCGAATTCCTCTGTAACGTGTCTCCTGTCTGCCGGTGACCATGGTTCGTTCGGTACGCTCTCTCGTATCGTCCGCGGAGCATCATGACTCGCCTCCAGAAGATTCTTCTCCTCTCGGGGGTGCTCGGGAGTATCGTTGGCTGGGTCGTGTTCTCCACAATCCGCGTACCCCTCGTCTCCTCGGAACAGCGCGCGTATAACCGGAATATTGGCGAGCTGACCGGTGTTCGCGAGGTCGGGCAGATCTTCGAATCCATCCGGCCAAATCTCTCGGCCGTCTCGCTCCAGATTGCCACCTATGGCGGGCGCGAGAACACGCACGACGTGATCGTGGAACTTCGGGAACGACCCGAGGATGCGGAACCGCTGCGGCGCGTCGTGGTGAACGCGCGGACTTTCGGTGATCACCAACTCCGTCGCTTCTCCTTCCCGCCGATCGCGGACTCCGCGGGACGGACGTACTACGTCTCGCTCCGCGCGCCCGATGCCGTTCCGGGGAATGCCATCACCGTGGATTACAGTAACGCCAACCCCTACCGCAAGGGGACGACGAGCGCCATGGTATTCCTCCCGAACGGTCGCGAGGCCCCCGCGGCTTGGGAGGACGCGCTGAAGAACGCGGCGGATCTTACTTTCCAGGTCACGCACCGGGTGACGGTCTGGGAGTACCTCCGCATCGCTGGTTTCCAACGTCTCCGCGAGCTTGTGATATCACTGCGGCGTGAGCCGGATGCGTATGCACGCGCCGCCAAGTTCGCTTCTATCGGTTTTCTCTTGGCATTTCTGACGCTCTGCTTCCGCGGCCGCGTCCAGAGCATTCTTTCTCGCCCACGCCTCGCGCCGCTCTTTCTTGGCCTCTTGATTCTCTTGGGGTTTTGGTTTCGCCTGGCGTACGTTCAGAAGCTCCCGTACACGAATGATGAGGGATTCTATCTCTACGACGCGCGCACGTTGCTCGAAGGAAAACTTCCCGGCGGCGACGCGCTCGCGAAAGCCCCCGTCGTCGTCGCTGCGTTTGCCCTGGGCGTAAAGATTTTCGGGGGGAGTCTCATCGCCAGTCGTCTGGTGAGCGTCATCGCCGGTCTCTTGACGACGCTCCCACTCATGTTCCTCGCGCGCTCGCTCGGCACCCGCCGCGCGGGTGGAATCGTCGCGGCGCTGTGGCTCCTCGGGAGCGCGCCAGCGCTCTTTCACGCCTACGGGCATACGCAACCCGTCCAGATTTTCTTCAGCGTGACCGCGCTCGCTGTCCTCGTCGCTGGTTTGCGCCAGCGTCGTCTTTCCTGGATCTTCGGCGCGGGATTGCTCCTCGGCGTAAGCGTCATGGCGCGGAAGAGTTCTCTTGCGGTCGGTCTCCCGGCGCTCGTGTTTCTTTTCACCGACGCTACGCCTTTCCGCGAGCGGCTCCGGGCCACGATGACCTTCGGCGCAGGGGTAACGCTGGCGCTGGCATTGTTTCTCGCGATGGTGTTTCAGCTCTACGGGAACGTGGGCGTGCGGTACGCGACGGGCTTCGATCTTGCGAAAACATCCCTTGAACAACTCAATGAACGCGGTGATCTCTACGCGACGTACTCTGTGAAGGGCATTCTCCCATTCTTCCGCGAGTCGCTGCCGGTGATCTTCCTTGCGCTCCTCGCCATGGGTTTTTCCGGCGAGCGGCTTCTGACGCGGTGGGGTCCGTTCTTGTCGCGTGGCGCGTGGCTGCTCCCCCTGTGGCTCGTGTGGCGCGGCGGTCTCTTCCTCCAGCGTTACGAGGAAGCCGCACACTTCAGCTACGGGGTCTGGCCGGCGTGGGTCGCGCTCGGGTGTGCGCTTGCGCTCGTGGCGCTCTTCCCGCGTCGCCGGGCCGAATCGCCGGTGACGGACACGTCGGCGGCCCGCCGTTTCCCGGCGCTTGCCGCGATTGTCTGGTTCGTGGCGGTCGGGATGTTCTACGCCTTCTGGGTAAAGTTCCACGCGAACTACCTCCTGGAATTTTTCCCCGCCCTGGTTCTCCTTGCTGGTCTCGGCGCCGCGCGGCTACAGTTTCTCCTTCATCGCCGGCGTGTCCTCACGGCCGGATTCGTCGTGCTCCTCGCCTGGTTTGCGTACGTCTCTGCCCAGAGTAGTTATCACTTCGAGCACACCGGGACGTTCCACTGGTCCTCGATCATGGAAGCCGCGCAGTATCTCCGGAACCATGTTCCGCACAACGAGCCCGTGCTGACCGGCGCGGTGATCATCCCGTACCTCTCCGGACACCATGTGCCGTTTGATGCCGCGCATCCAACCTGGTACGGCTACGGGTTCATCGAACCAGAACTCCGCAATGTGTTCATGGCGTCGAGCGAACAGATGGTCGCCGCAGTTTCCGAGCGCGTGCGCTGGGCCGTTCTTGAGCGCCTGACGGAGTTTTCCTACCTACGGGAGTACGCGGACATTGAACGGACGCTCGATTCCTCGTTTGTTGAAGTCCAGACCATAGAAAACCTCTCGAATCCAATCCGGATCCTCAAGCGCTGCTCCCCGCCGTCATTGAAGTTTTCGGCGGGTTGCTGACGATACCGCAGAGAGCGCTCCGGAGCGTGAAAAAGGGACCCTGTTGGAGGAGTCCCAAATATAACGAGGCGTTTCTCTACGGTTATTCACGGACGAGCCAGCCAGGGATACGCTGATCGCGGAGATCAACGTCATGGATTCGTCCGCGGCGATTGCCGTTCCAATTGCAGTCAATCACGCGCGCCCAGCGGTTCCGCGGATGGGCATTAAGGACAACGGCAATGTGTCCATTTCCTTTACCCATACGCCCGTCCCACAATAGAAGGGCCCCTGATGGCGGAACGGCGGAAGCGGTGTTCGGGATTTTGCGAAATCCCGGTGTTTCCATGCGCCAGATCCGCTCAACACCCGCGGGCCAGGTTCTCGGTGTACGGTATCCAAGATACCACATCGAAAACTGATCGGCGGCCCATCCGCACTGCTCGTCTTGTTTTTGTCCATCCCACTGAAGGCCAAGATACTCGGACACAGGGCCAGTCCGCGGCCAGGGGTCTGGAGGAACAAAGAGGTTGTCCGCGGGCACAAGCAATTCAAAGCCGTCAAGAAAGCGAAGAAACGCATCGTGATCG
Organism: uncultured Candidatus Saccharibacteria bacterium; assembly: GCA_964372305.1. Taxonomy (GTDB): domain Bacteria; phylum Patescibacteriota; class Andersenbacteria; order UBA10190; family CAIZMI01; genus CAYJQK01. The sequence continues at coordinate 3,881 of CAYJQK010000037.1, forward strand.
TTCTCGCGGCTTGATGAGAAGTAAATGCTCACAGTGACGGGCGCGGCAAGAAGATAAATACGCTCCTCGCGGATCTTATTGCTTCTCACCCGCGACACATGGAGTCCTTTCACACCTGCGGCCCCGATCAGTCGCTCGGAGACGCTTGTTGTCGTGATCCCGTTGTTCTCAAAAGCATCGCGATTCGCACGCTCTATTTGTTTCCTTAACACATCGAGGGTCATTCGTTGATCTCGACACTCAACCGTGAGCCAGCCTCCATGCTCGTCTTTTTGGAACGTCTGGTACCCACGCAACGTACTGCGAACAGCATTCCATCCCTCCGGAAGAACGACTCGGTAGCATCCTGTTGTGTCCTCGAACGTGATGGCTTGGGAAACCGCTTGACTCTTCAAGAAGATGGGGAACATCCCCGACGCAACAGCGCGCGCCGGCTTCCCGGCAAGGCATGCCAAGAGGAGAATAACTCCCAGTGAAATCTTAACGTTTGTCCGTTTCATGATTGTTTCTCCATGAATATCCTTGTTGTCAAAAGACCAATACCTTTACGACACATCTCCAAACCTACAGCAACGCCGCCATTCTGTACAGACTTCTGTAACGCCAAGTGTCAAACCACAATAGAAATGTCCGCTGGTGCATACCGCCGCCACGGGTGGTGTTTCTGCAATTGCTCAAACAGTGGCATGTGGCTGAGTTCTTTCGCGCTCATGGTGATGAGAGATTGAGGAGTCATGGACTCGGGTGGTGAAGGGTGAAGGCCTCCACCGTACCGAGCGGGACACGACATTTCTATCGAGGCCGCGAGACGACATTCCTACCGAGTCGTTACACTGACCTTGCCACGCGCGGGGGGAACGGCTACAGTGCTACACTTCCGTGAAGAGATCCATGCGAATCCGCGATGTTTTCAAGCGTCACCGGCGCACGCTTCTTGAAGCCGCCGTGATCTTTGTGATCGCGCTGCTCCCGCGACTCATCGGCAGCGACGTCTTTCTCACAGCGGACGAGAAAAATTGGCTCGTCCGCTCTTACGAGTTCCTGAAAGCGATGCGGGAGTTCCGCATCAATGACACATTCCTGACAACCCATCCGGGCATCCCGACGCTCTGGGTAACGGGGGTCACGCTTTTTCTCGCGAGCCGCGCGATCCACGTGCCGTTCAATCTCGGGGACCTCCACCGCTTCGCGACGCTGGCGCACATTCCCATGGCGGGAATCAACGCGGGGTTGGTGGTCGCCGTGTTCCTCGCCGCGCGGCTCCTCCTTCCGCGGAACGTTGCGTTCCTCGGAGCCGTCTTCATCGCGCTGAATCCGTACCTCATTGGGCACAGCAAGATTGTCCACGTCGACGCATTCCTCGCGGGGTTTCTCCTCCTGGCCGTGCTGCTGATTCTCACCGCGGTGACGCGGCGGTCCGACGGAGCGTTTGTCCTGTCGGCGTTCGCGGGCGCGCTGGCGCTTCTTGCCAAAATGCCTGGCGTGTTTATTGTGCCGTTTGCCGGTCTCTTGTTTGCCACCGCGCCCGCCGCAGCGAGGCTTGCCCTGGATGGGCGGCCCTCCGTGGCTCCACAACCGCGGTGGCGGGGGGTGGTGCGCGCCTACGGCCAATGGCTTTTTCTCTTTGGTCTCACGGTCCTGCTGCTCTGGCCAGCGCTCCTCTGGGTGCCGGACCCCTTGGGCAATGCCAACATCATCCGGCGGGACATGACGACGGCGATCGGCACCCCCCACAACATGGAAGAAAGCTACTCCTTAAGCCCGTGGCACTATCCTGCCGCGCTCTTGAGCCGCACCTCCCTTGTGTCTCTCGTCGGCCTCTGTATCTTGGCGGCTGGGCTCCTTTCCTCCCGCGTGCGGCGTGTGCTGACCGGGGCCGTTGCGCCGCGCACCCTCACATTCCTTGTCGTGTTCATCGTCGGCTTCATGGCGATGATGACGCTCGGGGCAAAGAAAGGGGATCGCTACATCCTTCCCGTGTTCCCGGCGCTTGATCTCCTTGCCGCCATCGGCTTTTTGATTGCGCTCCCGGCGTTCGTCAAGCGTCGCTCTCTGGTGCGCGGCGTGGTCGGGAGCGCGGTGGCCGGTTGTCTCGCTCTCCTTGCGTGGCTTGGACCGTACGCGATTGCCTACACGAATCCGCTCGTGCCGCCAAATTTCAGTGAGGAGCTCGGATGGGGGGAGGGCCTCGATCAGGTCGCGCGCTACCTTGATGCGCAGCAGGATACGGCGATGGTCGCGTCGTGGTACCCCGAAGAACTCCGTGCATTGACGCGCCATCCGGTGCTGCACATCAACGCGCATGAACAGCCACGGATCGGGTACATCGTGCTCTACCGCAATATGTTCGGTCGTCCACCGGATCACTGGGCCAACGATTTTATTGATGAGTACTACCGGAAGCGTGACCCCGTGTTTGTGGCAACCGTGCGCGGCTTACCGTACGCGTGGGTCTACAAGCGTCCGCTGTTCACGGGAATTGTCGGACGGCTTACGCCGCGTCAGAAAGTAACCGCGCGGATCACGGCCCGCGCGGACGGTCTCGCGCGTGTCGAGTCTCTCGTGGCCACGTATTCAGGAACCGCGCGAGTGGGAACGCTGCTTTTCCGCCTTCGTGATAACGAAGGATTGGCGGTGCGCGAAGGACGGGTGTCCCTCCAGGGCCTCGAAGACAATACGTACGCCGTCTTTTCATTTGATCCGATCCTGGGTTCGGCAGGGAAGTCGTATGCCGCAGAGTTCACCACCGAGGGGACAGATGGGACAAACGCGCCGACGCTGCGGTATGCTCCCGCGGAGGATGCGACGTTTACCTTCTCCCAAAGCGGCGCGTCGGGTGTCACGGAAAAACCTCGGCAGGGTCTCCTCGCCGTACGGACCGCGTACCGCGTCGGCGCGGCGGACGTCACGGATGAAGAATTGAAACGTCAATGAACACGCTTCGCCGATCGCGCGCTCGCGAGATGACGCTGGTCGTGGTGTTCTTCTCCTGTATCGCGCTCGTGTGGTGGTGGCCCGTCGTTCGGGAATTTTCCACGATGGTTGCCGGACTCGGCGGGGATCCGTTTCAGACACTGTGGCGCATTGTTCGGTTCGGCGACGTGGTGCGGCAAGGGTCGTTCGTGATTCCCGAGGAACAGATGTTCCGGAACTTCGGACCGCTTCCTTGGATGCCGTTCGCATACTTTTTTGGAGAAACGGCGGTCTATAACGGCGCCTGGCTTGCGAGTGGTGTCCTGGCGGGCGTCGCCACCTACGTGCTCGCGCGACTGCTTGGGGCGCCACGGTCCCTGGCGCTCCTGGCGGGGATTCTCGTCGAATTCTCCCCGTACCGCTTGGCCCAGGCGCTTGGGCATTTCGGGGCCATGCAGGTCTGGTGGATCCCCGCAACGCTCATCGCCGCTCGGCAGTGGATCGTGACGCGCCGGTGGCGCTGGGCATTCCTCTGCGTTGTGGGCGTTGTCGGCACGGCGTGGACCGAGCATCAGCTTTTCCTCTCCCTCTTGATTCTCCTGGGGATTCTGTCCATCTGGCATCTCCCTGCTTGCGTGCGACACGTGCGGGCGTCAACCCTGCAGGTGTCGGTGGTGGCTTTGCTGATCGCCGCTGGAGCCCTGTGGCCGTTTCGGAATGAACTGCGCAGCACGGCCTCGCCACAATCATTTCTGAATCCTGGCGAATCCGCGCGTGCGCGTTTTGCCGCCACGCCCGCTTCTATTTTCCTCCCCCCGCCTTTTCACCTTTTGCGCTCCGGAAACAGCGGGTACGGAGGAAATGACTCGACGGTTGCGGATCATGTGCAGACGCTGGGACTCGCGCTGCCGGTCGTCGTGCTGTTTCTTTCTCGCCGCGCGCGGTTCAGCCGAACGATGAGCGCTCTCCTCACCGCTGCGTGCGTTGGCGTGATCCTTGCCCTTGGTCCGCGTCTGTCGTTTGGGGACATGACGCTCCCGCTTCCCGGCGCGCTCTTCGGGCGTCTTCCGGTACTCTCCTCGCTCCGCACCGTGGGCCGGTTTATCGCGCTCGCAGTGATCGCGCTTCCAGTTCTTACCGCCGTTCTTGTTGGGCAGCGGGTCCGTTCGCGGTTTGTTCGTTACACGATTGCCGGGCTCCTGGTGGCAGAAATCCTCCCGGGATTCGGCTATCCGCGGATGCTCGTTCCCCGGGCACTTGTGGACGTCTTTACGTCTATCTCCCCGGGCGCGATTCTTGTTCTCCCCGGATACACGAACGATCGCGTCGCCGGGGAGCACCTCTACCTATCGGCCTTCCATCACCACGCTCTCGTGGGAAACTCGGCGTTTGAGCGTGTGACCGATCCCGTCGTCGCGCGTGGTCTTCTGCGCACGCCGGTTGTGGGCGATCTTCTCCGTCTGGATCATCGCGGGCTTCAGGAGCGAACCTTCTTTGGCCAGGATCCCGTGGAGATTGCGCCAGCGATATTCGCGTTTGAGAACATCCGGGCGGTTGTTGTTGACGAGCGCCTGTCGGGAAGCGCCGTGGCTCTCGTGGGGAACGAGCGGCGCACCCTGACGCCAGAGGAGCGTGCGGCAATCCGCGCGTTCCTTCGCGCCGACCTTGGTCTTCGGGAAGAACGTGTGACAGACCAACTGTTTTTCTATCACGTCCCGCCGTCATCGGGAGCGCCGTTCGCGGCTATTCGCGGCGACGGTTGGACGCTTGTGGAGCGAACGCCGGATCTCCTGGCAGCCGCCATCGCGCGGACGGCCACCTTTGAACTCTTCGTGGCGAGAGCCGCGACGGATCCCCTCTCCTTCACGGCGCGGGTGCGTTCCAAGGAACCGCGCACCCTGACAATGCGCGCCGCGGCGAAGAACGCTGTTGTGCGGGCAGAACCTGGAAGCACGATCACGATTCCTTTGGGCGCCGTGCCCCGGGGAACGACATTCTTCTCGCTTGACGTTGACATGCCCGGGCTCGTTTTGGAGAATCCCCGTATTGTGACGTCCTCACGCCAATGAACTCCGCACGGCGAATCCTCCTCGTGAATTATGAGTACCCACCGCTCGGCGGCGGGGGTGGGATTGAAACACGCGACTTGGCCGAAGAGCTCGCAAAAACGCACACCGTCCATGTTCTCACGACGTGGTTCCCGGGACTCGCGCGTGAAGAAGTTTGCCGCGGGGTTTCGATCCATCGCGTCCGCGTGTGGGGGCGAGCGCAACTCCCCACGGCGACGCTCCGGTCCCTGCTCACGTTTGTGCCCGCGGCGCTGCTGCGGGGAATACCGGTGATGCGGACGCTCCGTCCAGATGTCGTGAACGCGCACTTTGCCGTGCCTTCCGGACTTCCCGCTGTTTTCTTGTCGCGCCTCTTCCGCGTGCCGCTGGTCCTCACGTTCATCGGTGGCGACGTGTACGACCCCAGTAAAGGGGTGTCGCCCCACCGTCACGCCTCGCTCAAGTGGGTGATCCGCTGGATTGTGCAGCGGTCGTCCGCGCTGACCGCCATTTCGCAGGATACGAAAGAGCGGGCGATGCGCTACCACGGCGCGCCGGCCGCGATTGAGGTGATTCCTCTTGGACTCGTGCCCCCGGTGTTCCAACGTCCCTCGCGTGCGGAACGCGGATGGGCTCCCGACACGCTCCACGTCGTCACGGTTGGCCGTCTCGTGCCGCGAAAAGGGTATGAGGATCTGCTGCGGGGTTTTGCCTCCTTAAAAGAGCGGCACGCCGTGCTGCACATTGTTGGTGATGGTCCGTGCGCCCAGGCGCTCGAGGAACTCTGCCGGACACTCGGCATGGCCGAGCGCGTGGTCTTCCACGGAAGGGTGAGCGAAGAAGAGAAGTTCTGTCTCTTGTCGCTCGCGGACATCTATGTGTCCGCGTCGCATCACGAAGGTTTTGGCATTTGCTTCCTGGAAGCGATGTGTGTCGGACTGCCGATTGTCGCGACGGACACCGGAGGACAAACGGATTTCCTCGTTGCCGGGAAGAACGCCATTCTCATTCCGCCGCGGCGGCCAGAGCAGATCACCCATGCGCTCGATTGGCTCTGGTCCGATGCGGCATTGCGTCAAGCTCTGGCGCAGCAGAATCAACGGGATATCCAACGCTACCTCATCCGCGCCACGGCGGATCGCTACGAAGCGGTATTCAATCGCGTGTCGCGACGAAAAGCAATCCACGATGGCCACGATCGCCCTTGAAGCGCGCGCGCTCTCGACGCTCGGCGGCGGCGTCCGGCGCTACACGGTGGAGGTGATTACCCGGCTCTCTCGCGAGGGGCGCCATGTCTTTCACGTCTTCTACGACAGAGAACGCTTTCGGGGAACTTTCCCCGGCATCACCGAACATGTTGTTCCGGTTGGTCATCCCCTCTTGCGGCCCGTGTGGGATCTCTCAAGTCTCCCGCGGGCGCTCCGCGCCGTGCCCTTCGATCTCGTACACTATTTCAAGCCCGCAATGTCTCCGCGGCTTCGCGTCCCCGCGATCGCGACGCTCTATGACATTATTCCCTTGCTCTATCCCGACACCCAGACGTGGGCACAGCGCTGGTACTGGCGTGTCCAGCTTCCCCTCGTGGCGCGGACGTGTGTTCACCTGATCACCATTTCTGAGAGCTCGAAGCGGGATATCGTCGAACGTCTCCATGTTCCCCCGGAACGAATCACGGTGACGCCGCTCGCCGCGGGAAAGGAGTTTCGTCCCGCGACTCCTTTGGAACAAGAACGCATCCGTCAGACCTACCGTCTGCCGGATCCCTTTTTGCTCTCCGTGGGCACGATTGAGCCGCGAAAAAACTTTGCGCGACTGCTCCTTGCCTTCGCCCGGGTCGTGGGGCAACTGCCGCACCATCTCGTGATCGCCGGCAAATGGGGGTGGCGGGTTGCGGACGTTCGGCGTGCCGCCCGCGACCCGCGACTCGCGGGACGGGTACACTTTCTCGCGTACGTTCCCGCGGCTGATCTTCCCGCGCTCTACGGGACGGCAGATGTTTTCACATACCCAAGTCTCTACGAGGGTTTCGGTCTCCCGCCACTCGAGGCGCTCGCCTGTGGCACGCCGGTCGTCACTTCGAATGTTTCTAGTCTGCCGGAAGCGGTGGGACCGCACGCTCTGCTCGTCTCCCCAACGAACGAAGAGGCGCTTGCTGACGCGCTCGTGCGCGCAGTCACCGACGCCGCCTTCCGAGACAGCGCACGAGTCGAGGGACCACGCTGGGCCGCGCAGTTCACCTGGGACCGCACGGCGCGCCAGACGCTCGAGGTGTATGACCAGGTTCTTGGTGGAAAGAAATAAGGGATGTGTTCACCCGCCTTCGCCAGAAGCTCTGGGTGTTGTCCTGCGGCACGGCTGTGTTTTGATGGTCTCCGTTGCACATTCTCCTTCATGGAGCGAAATGTTCGGGAGGGTTTTTTCTTGTCGCCGCTCCGTGCGGCTTTCCTTCTCTTCATTTGCCCCCTACGCTTGTTGCTATGACCATTGTGTTCCTCTCTGCGCGGTACCCGCCGGACTATCTTGGCGGGGGAGAACTCTCGACCGCCGCGATAGCGGAGGGACTCGCTGCGCGCGGACACCAGGTGACGGTGCTCGCGGGAGCGGGTGACGAGGGCACGGAAACCGTATCGGGCGTAACCGTGAAACGCTCGCGCGCGCTCCAAAAACTCTGGGCAAAACCGCTCGGCGAAGAACGCTTGAGCCGCTCGCTCCTCGGTCCGCTCTTGCGCATCCTGCCAACTGACGCGGAGATTCTCCACGCCCATGATTTCCGGAGTGCGCTTCTTCTTTCTCTCGTGCGCCACGGAACACGGGTGGTTACGGTGCGCGACTACGCGCCCATCTGCGGTACGACGAACAACATGTGGTGGGACGGGCGATCATGCGACGGCTGCTTTTGGGTGAACGTTCTTTTCCGCTGTCACCGTGTTGTGGAGGCCGCACTGCCACGAAAGCCATTCAGAGTCTGGCAGTATACAGCGAATCTTGCGTTCCGCGGCGAGGCCTACCGCGCAATTCCGCACCACGTGTACATCAGTCGCGCACTCCGCGACCGTATCAGATCGGAAGAGCACACGTTGAACTCCAGTCACAATTCTTGGAATCTCGTGTG
>CAYJQK010000038.1:0-11031 GCA_964372305.1 uncultured Candidatus Saccharibacteria bacterium
CATCGGGGATTGGCGCAGTGGTAGCGCGCACGGTTCGGGTCCGTGAGGTCGTGGGTTCGAATCCCACATCCCCGACACAGAAAACAGGAAACCAGACGACGCTGTTGTTCTGGTCTCCGTTTCCCAGTATCCGGTCTCCGGGGTGAAATAGCCTGCATGCGCTACACTGCAATGAGCCATGCGGAGGATTGTCGTGATCGTTGTCCTGGGGATTTTTGTTTTCTCCGGGTTCTGGCTTATCGTTCCTCTGCTTTGGCGGAGCAACCATGCGCTCACGACACAGAGTTACCGTCGTCTCGCCAATCCATCTCCCGACAGGCGCGGGGAGTCGCCCCACACTCCCATACTCCAGGTGAATCCCGCTCGTATTCGCATCGGTCACGCGGAGTTGACCGTAGAAGTTGCCCGTGACGCCGCATCACGGGCACGGGGCTTATCCGGACGTGATGCGCTTCCCGGAGACGCCGGAATGATCTTCATTTTCCCGAGTGGGGGTGAACGAACATTCTGGATGAAGGACACAAGAATCCCCCTCGATATCCTGTGGGTTCGTGAGGGTACGGTTGTTGGCATGGAGGAGAATGTCCAGCCCGGCGCCGGCCTCTCATCGGCACAGCTCCCGCGCTTCCACTCCCCCGGACCGATTGATATCGTCGTGGAGGTGAACGCGGGGTGGGCACGACGAATGGGCGTGACCGTGGGGGACCGTGTTGTCCGTCTTCCATAAGGAAACTTCTCGACCCAGAAAGGCGGGAAGGTAGCGTGGGCGGTCACGAAAACCCGTGAGATACTGACAGTGTGACCATAACGCAAAGCCAGGGCGTAGCGGCGCGAACTATCCCTGTGTGGGGAGCGATACTCTTCCTTCTCACCGCGACGCTCCAGAAGCGCCACATCTTCCCATCGTCAACACAGTTCCTCACCGGCACCTTTACGGAAGCAGGCATATTTGCCCTCTATGCGTCTGATATTGTCTTCGGCGTCCTCATGCTGGGATGGCTGGTCAGTTGCCCATGGCGCCGCCCATACCCCCGCACGTTTGTGCTTCTCTGCGCCTGCTTCGGCACGTGGGTTCTCGTCGAATCATTTCGGTCAGTGTCCGTGCCCTTGGGTCTTTACCATGCCGGACGGGCCATTCAGGGAATCATTCTTTCCCTCATCGTCGTGGACATCCTCCGCCAGAGATCCGCATGGCAGAAGATCGCAGCGGTCATCATCCTCGTGGGTCTCGCGCAGTCCATGTTGGGTATAAGCCAAGTCTTCGCACAACGCTCCCTGGGATTTTCCATCATTGGAGAACCCGTACTCAGCATTACGCTCCCTGGTGTAGCAAAAGTTGACACGACGCATGGGAAGGTGCTACGGGCTTATGGCACTTTTCCACATGCCAATGTCCTCGGGGGATTTCTCGTGATGATTCTGATGCTGTTATTGCTGATGACGATTTGGCAGGGTACAGAGGATTCATCTCTCGCATGGACTATAAGCGGAACACTTATAATGTTCGGAGCTCTTGTAACTTTTTCACGTTCGGCACATGTTTCGTTATTAATTTTATTCGTAATATACTGTATACAATACTTTAAGCATCACAATAAATTTCCGTGGAAGAGTATCGTCATAATTTTTCTCGTGCCGACAATAATTTTTTATTTGTTTTTTTCAAGAGCAATTTTCGCACGAATTTTTCTTGGTTCATCAGATCAATCTATTTCTGAACGTGTCCGAACAGGATCCATTGCGTTATCTGTTTGGAAGAAAAATTTTATTCTTGGTACTGGGAGTGGAAATTATTTTCCAAAAATTATTTCTCTCGTTCCCTCGGGAACGAGAGGAGAATCATGGAAATATCAATACCCACATAATATTATTCTCACCGTTGCAGTAGAGTACGGAATCATCGGAGTCTTACTATTTCTTTCCCTATTTCTGTTTCCATTTTTTCAAAAAAAAATACAAAAAATACGATTTCTATTCTATGGAATCTACAGTGTTTTTCTCCCCCTGCTACTTTTTGATCACTACCTCTGGACAACCCAGCAAGGAAGAATTCTTCTCTGGGTAACAATTGGCGTGATGACTTCATTAATTCCTGCTATGGTTGAGCGGAGGCCTGTGGATCAAAAAATTTCTCACTGAACCACGATTCCATACGCACAGAAATGTTTGACCGTTTATTTAAAAGAAAAATTCCAACGAGAACCATAACGAAAACAGCACCGACAAATATCGAGTTCAGCGCATCCCTTCCATGCTTCGATACATCGTCACTCATGAATAAACAATACAATGAAGGAAAAGAATAAACAATCGTCAGACGTCACACTCTTCTATATCTTTTCCACTCAGGAAGTGGCGCGTACGTTTGACACGTCTATTGAGCATGGTCTTTCCAAAGAATCTGTAAAGACACAGAGGAATATGCATGGCTGGAACGAAGTACACAAGAGAGACCTCAGGATCTTCCGAGTACTCCTCGGACGATTATTCTCAATCCTGAATATTATCCTAATCTCTGCCGCGGGGATTTCGCTCTATTTTCAGCACTTTACTGATGCGATCATCATTTTCTTTGCGCTGTTGTTCGATATCATATTCGGACTTATCTATGAAGTCAACGCGTATCCTAAAATAAACTTGATCAAAAAGAAAGTACCACGTTTGACAGAAGTCATTCGAAATGGAACATCATATGAAATCCTCGTTCGGGAGCTTGTGCCTGGGGATATTTGCACTCTTCGTGCAGGAGAGCGGGTTCCTGCGGATATCCGCCTCGTGAGCGTTCGCGGACTCCGTATTGACGAAAGTATTCTTACCGGAGAACCCGGAGATGTTGAGAAGGTCCATCTCCCCTTGCAGGCTGAAGCAGCGCTGGGCGACCAGCGGAATATGGCGTTTACCGGCACACTCGTCACGAGTGGATCGGCGCGGGGGATTGTTGTCGCCACGGGACCAGAGACCGTTCTCGGGACTCTCGCCGATCGTGTTCGCGCTGCTGGCCAGCAAGGAACGCCTCTTGAACGCCGACTCCGCATCTTCGGCGGAATTCTTGGCGGCGCTCTCATCGTGGCATCAGCGCTCATCTTCTTGGCCGGAGTGCTGCGGGGCGAGACGCCACAGTTCATGCTCCGTCAGGCCCTCACGCTCGTCGTGAGCGCAATCCCAGAGGGTCTCACGCTTATCCTTACCCTGACACTCGTGATTGGCGCACGCCGTCTCCTCACACGAGGCGGGGTGGTGCGGCATCTCGCTGCCGCGGAGACCTTGGGGGACGCGACGATCATCTGCACGGACAAAACCGGAACAATCACGACGGGAGAGATCACCCTGGCCCGTGTTGAGGGCATCCATGACGCATGGACGATGAAAGAATGGAGTCTCCGCGCGGGACGGCGTCAGGAACTTCCCGATCTTGAAAGCGTGCGGCAGACACTCGTCATGGCTCTCGCGGGGACGGATACCGTCCATGTTGTACGCGGTGGAGTATCTGCGCACGGTTCTTCGCTTGAGCGCGCCCTGGGGAATGCGGCATTGACGCTCGGCGTTGATCCGGGGAAAATCCGCCGGGAATATCCGCTCTTGGACACCCTGGCCTTCGATCCCGTAAACCGGTTTCGCGCGTCGCTGCATGTCGACCCTGCGCACCCCGAGCCAATCGTTTTTGTCGTCGGCGCGCCTGACACACTGATCCCCCGCTGTTCTTCCGCGTCGGCGGACCGGCAGGGGATCCGTCTCGGGCAACCGCAACGAATACACCTCATGGAGCGGGCGGAGTACCTGGCAGGGCAAGGGCACCACGTCTTAGCGGTGGCGCTGCGGTACCTCCCCAGAACCCAACGAGCGATCACGACGGGTGATATCCAACATCTCGCGTTCAAAGGACTTCTCGTGTTCCACGATCCACCGCGATCCGACGCCGCGCTCGCGGTTGCCGGTCTTACGGAGGCAGGAGTACGCGTGCTCCTCTTAACTGGCGATCACCGCGGGACGGCAGTGTCCATCGGTCGGACCGTGGGCATCCTGCGTCCCGGTACGCGCACGCTCGAAGGAAAAGATGTGGTAACAATGAGCGACACGCAGCTCGCCGCCGCGCTGCGCACGACGACGGTCCTGGCGCGTCTTGATCCGCTCCAGAAGGAACGGGTTGTCCAGCTCCTCCAGCGTCAGGGGGAGATCGTCGGTATGGTTGGCGACGGCGTGAACGATGCGGTGGCGCTCCGGCGCGCGGATCTCGGCGTTGCCGTGGGATCCGCAACGGACGTGGCGAAAGATGCGTCCGACCTCGTGCTGGTGGATCGGAGTATTGCGACACTCGCGGCCGCTGTCCATGAAGGTCGTCGCGTGCGGGAAACCGTCCGGACAGTTCTCCTGTTCCTTTTTTCCACAAATGTCACGGAGGTGTTTGCCCTCGTGGCCGCGCTCTTATTGGGGTGGCCATTCCCCCTCCTCCCGGCGATGCTTCTGTGGATCAACATCGTGACAGACGGCACTGCGGATCTTGCCCTCGCGCTGGAACCGGCAGACACCCGGCCGGGCGATGCTGTTCCGGGCCGCCGGCAGAGTATCTTCCGCGCCCAGGATCTCGTGGTCATTCTTTTTTCCGCCGTGTCCATTCTGATTCCGACGATGCTCATGTACGGTTTCGCGCTCCACGCGACGGGCGCGGTGGCGACGGCGCAGACGGTCGCCTTCATCACCCTCGCCACCGCGCAACTCTTCGCGGCATTCTCCTACCGTTCGCTCGACCGGTCGCTCGCAAGTCTCCCGCCGTTCGGCAACCTCTGGCTCATCGCCGCGGTGATCTTCTCCTTTGCCCTCCTCATCGCCGCGGTGCTCTTCCCGCCACTCCAGACACTCCTCGGCACCGTCCCGCTCTCCCCTTCCTACTGGTTCCTCGCGGTGAGCGCGGGGTTCCTGGGCGCTCTGGGTGTGGAACTTCGGAAGTACCTCCTCCCCACGTCCAGGTTGCGTTCCAGTCGCAGGTATGCCTTGTCGGCGCTGCCGCGCCCCCAGAGTCTCACGAACCATGGATAAGCGTCTCACGCGAGGACAGGCAGGCGAGGATCTCGCGCGACAGTACCTCGAGCGGCAGGGTCTGCGCTTTCGGGAAGGCGGTTTCCGCGTCCCCGGGTCAGAGATTGATCTCGTGATGGAAGATCGGGGGTGTGGCGAGCTCGTCTTCGTGGAAGTGCGCACCTGGCAAGAAGGCGCGTTCGGCCACGCCGTTTCCTCGCTCACTGCGCACAAGCGCCGCGCGCTCGAGCGGGGGATCCGCACGTACATCGCGCGTGCCGCGTGGGAAGGCCGCTACCGTCTGGACGTGGTGACGATCACGATCCGCGGGGGAACGGAGCCGGTGTTCGACCACATCCCGTACGTGAGTCTCGCCTGACGCGCGCTCTTTTTGGCCCACGCTCCCGAGGCGCATCAGCACGGCTATCCAGAATCCCCAGGACTCTTCGCACGGGCCGTCTCCCGAGCCAGAATGACGGCTTCAACAAGCACGTTCCGAATACAGACCGCGCTACACTCGCAGGCCGAACGTATCAATCGCCAGCCACGTGGCGGCCACAGAGGACGTTGACCACATTTCCCCTCGTCGCGCCATTTCCAGCACACTGCGCCACGGTCGCACGAGCACTTCGATCTCTTCCGTATCGTCGAGGTGACCCTCTCCCACCTTCGTCACATGTGTGGCGAGAAAAACAATCGTCCGTCCGAACGACCTTCGACGGCATGGAGGTGAAGGTGGCGAGCGGCCGAAGGTCACCAGCGGAAAATCCCGTTTCCTCCAATAACTCCCGCCGCGCCGTACCTTCCGGATTTTCTCCCTCATCTACATAACCTGCGGGGTGTTCAATGAGCATCTCGCGAACTCCGTGCCGGTATTGTCGTACAAGCACCATGTCGTGTGCCGACGTGCACGCAACGACGAGCACGATATCTCCTTGGAGCCACACATCATAGTCGTCAAGGACCTTTCCGCTAGGCAATTGCACCGCATCTTGGCGAACGCTGAACCACGGGTTGTCGAAAGCGATCTTCGAATTGAGCAGTTTCCACTTGTGCAACACGCATCAACGTACCATGAACCGTTGCCCGACCCCATCCGCGTTCTGCCGACCTCCTCCAAACCGACCAGCGACGTTTGGCACGCGCGCGCCGAAACGGGGCTGCTCCTCGTATCGTGACGTTGTTGCGCAACCGTCCACTTTCTGCTTCACTTTTTCCGTTGCCTCGAGCATTCCCGGCAAACGGAGGATGCGGCAAAGAGCGCGATGTGCTACACGACGGATCTTGTTCCGTCCACACATGTTCGGACGACGCGGGGCAAAGACGTCACACTGTTTCTTCTGAACCTCGGGGTGCGTAGCTCAGTGGTAGAGCACCACACTGATAATGTGGTGGTCGAAGGTTCGATTCCTTCCGCACCCACCGCGGACTGGCTACCGTAGCCCGGAGTATTGAGGGGAACTTCTCCTGCAAGTCTTCTTCTGAAAGAACTGTCGAAGGAGCCCGTTCGTATTCTCGTTTGTCTCTCTCGATAGTGGACTGACGTCGTCCGCGCGAGCGGGCAACCTCTTCATTCGTGCGTCCTGCGTGTTTGAGCACACTGACCTTGATGCGTTCTTCTTTGTATGAATCAACGCTCAATGCTTTCGGAGAAACAAAGAAGATTCTAAAATTCTCTCCTTGGAAGAAGCTCACGGAGTTTCTTTTTTCGTTTTTGCTTGATTTTTCTTGCCATTTTTGCTACTGTCATTTTGGTCATCAGCTCGGTAGTCGGGCTGAATTGTATATTCACAACTACAGAAGGGAGATCATGGTATGCACAAGGTTGAGCCACAAGTTTTTCTCATCGGGGAAACGAGGATTATTGAGGAAGGTCTTCAGGCCTACCTTCATTACCTCGGAATCCCTGACTGGACATCTGATGCTCCGACTGACAGCGAAAAGATTGTAGAAGTGATGGGCCGATTGTGCTACCGGAGTTTCGAGCCCGGAATGAACCGGAACGTAACCACGATCCGCGAGCATAACAGCGACTACCTTGCGAACATCCTGAATGTTAAGCACGGTTCGGTCATCGAGCATCCGATGATGAACTTCATTTTCGCCGACGTGAGCCGCGTCTTCACACACGAACTTGTGCGACACCGAGCCGGTGTGGCCATTTCCCAAGAATCGCTCCGGTTCGTGCGACTTGAAAATCTCGGCCAGTGGTTACCAACGGCAATTCAAGAGAATCCTGAGGCGATTGAGATCTTCAGCGAAACCTTCCGACACCTCGAGGGTCTCCAGATTAAACTCGCCGGGTTGTTCCGGCTTGATGATGAAGGGGTTCCATTCGCGGTCAAGAAAGAAATTACGTCAGCGATGCGTCGGATCGCCCCCATAGGCCTCGCTACGACCATCGGGTGGTCGGCAAATCCACGGACCATCCGCTGGACATTGGAAATGCGCACTCATCCGACAGCTGAGGAAGAGATCCGCCTGGTGTTTGGCAAAGTCGGTGAAATCGTCTGTGCGCGCTACCCCCATCTCTTCTGCGACTTTGAAGTCGCAACAGAAAAAAAGTTGCCGTGGTACAAGCCGAAAAATAGCAAAGTGTAGGGACCTCACGGATGTCGCACGGGACGCGGGTTTCCCGCACAGAAGCAAAAATAAATCCACAGGAGGTTCCCACGGGGTCGCTATCGGAAGGTAGCGGCCCATTT
Source organism: uncultured Candidatus Saccharibacteria bacterium (assembly GCA_964372305.1). GTDB lineage: Bacteria > Patescibacteriota > Andersenbacteria > UBA10190 > CAIZMI01 > CAYJQK01. The sequence goes on from CAYJQK010000038.1 coordinate 7,719, forward strand.
TTCTTTCCGCTGTACTTTATGCATTCCGGTGCGTGCGCAAATTTTTTGAAGCGGGGGCGGCGTGGGAATTTCTTTTCCCCCTATCCCTCTTTACTTCCCGCGCCGCCTGAGCGGTCTGGGACTTGCGAAACACCTGTGGCGTTTCGCTTCTACCTTCACTGATCAGCTTCGGACGGGTAAGGAACATGGGTTCGCGCTGATTCACGTACTGCCCACCGAGGACTGACGATGGTGTGAGCGCAGACATCCGACTTCTCGTCGTTCCCGCTTTCGTGGGAACACGAGAAGAGCGTGACCGTGACTGGTTTTTCTTGCTGCGGGCGGGAGATCACCGTACACTTTCCTCGTGCCACTGAAGGCTCTCATTCCTCTCCTGCTTGGCGTTGGGTTCCTCTTCGTCCTTCTCCTGTATCTTGCACCGAGGGTTGCCATCACGGCAGTGATCATGGGTATTGGGTTCACGATGGTGTGGAAGACCCCCTGGTGGATTGACCTCTTTGGTCGGAACCCCTGGGCGGAACAGCACCTCACAAGTGGCCTTGGCGCTGGCGCCGGTGGCTCGTGGCTCTTCTATAAACTCTTGGGGATCGTCACGATGATCGGCGGGTTTTTCTATCTCACCGGAGGCCTTCAGACAATGCTCGTGAGCGTCCTCGGGACTTTCTTCGGCGCCGGGCAGAACTGACCCCACGTTGCGCCGTCTCGGAAACCGTGGACAATAGGTCGCGCCTGGGCCGGTAGTTCAGTGGCAGAACGCCGCATTTGCAATGCGGAGATCGTGGGTTCGATCCCCACCCGGTCCACACGACGCGCGTGCCACCGGGAGACAGGAAAATCCCGAGGGGGAAACCCTCGGGAACGGAGGACAAACGGGATGACGAGCGCTAGGCGAGCACGCGACGCTGTCCGAGCGCTTGTGCGACCTTTTCTTGGACGAACGTGGCGAACCGGCGTTGTTCGGGATTCGCACACTCCGTGAGGTCAATCATCCGCAGAATCCCACTCGCCCGCACCGCGAGCGCATCTCCCCCACGCACCACCGGTTCTTCCGCGGGCAGTAACTGATATTCCTCCGGATCCTTCAGCACGCTGGTATCCATGAGTTCGTCAGCAACAAGAAGCCGAGACGATCTCCGGAAGGCGGCAGGATGGGTTGTCACCGGTCGGATGACGACAACGTACGGCCGTCGGTCAACGACGATCTCGGGAATAAAGAGCACTCGCCGCGCTCGCAGGAGACACTCAAGAAGCGTGTAGTATGGGATGACGCTCTCGGCTTTCGGGAAGACGTAGAGCCGCCGCCCGGTTCCGACTGTCGCCAGGACGTCGGAGGGATCCTGCACAACCTGCGCGTTCACCGTCCGCGCGCGCACCGGCCGGAGAGACGTTCGCTCGGCTACGGTCACGCGGATGCGACCGAGGGATGGCACCTCAACCGCATACTCCACCTCATCCGCGCGGATCGCCCGTCGGCAGTGGGGACAGTGCATCTGGCGTGTCGTCTGGGTCATAGGCTCCGCGAGACTCTGTTCGGAATGTCCTCCTTCCAACCCGGACGAGTCTACTGGACCCGCAGTCTGCTCTGCGGACCCTGTGGCAGGAAGAGCAGTCTGACACTGGGAATGGACTTGGAGGAATGGGAGCGGACGACGTCTGCCGACGGCCGTGTAGAGCCCGCCGTCAAGAGATAGTCCGAGCTCGGGGACCGCAATGACGCCGGTCCACTTTGCGGAAGGGCGCTTTGCCATGAGATTTTCTCCTTCTATTGCTCGGGGGGAAAGAACACCGACGCCACGTTGGCTCAAGAACTGTAGCGGGGCGACACGCACAAGGCAAGACGGGCAGGGTGCGTCCTCGCGGAGACGGAACAAACGGAACGTACGTCCGGCGCGGGAACACTCCCGTGGTACACTGCTCGGGATGGCGCGGACATTGTTACACTCTTGGTGGCGCGGGGTCGCGGTCGCCCTGGCCGCCAGCAGCGCTCTATTCCTGGTGCGGACTCCGGCGGGAGCTCATGGAACGCTTTTCACGAGCTCGTTCGGGAACGTGGTCACCAGTACGGTGACGGTTGATGACTGGGTGGATAGTGATGGGTCGGGAGACAACGCTCGTATCTCAAATACGGATCCTCTCGCATCATCCTCCACGAAGTCCCATGTGCGCTTACGGAAGGGCGCCGCCGTCACCCATGCGATCGCGACGACGGGCCACGCCCAGGTGCACCTCACATACTTCTGCCGTGGCGATAGCGATACAGAGAGCACGGATCGCCTCAAGGTCTTTGCGGACCTGAACGGGGATGGTGATGTTCTTGATGCGGACGAACTCGTTGCCGACCACGCGCTGAATGGAACCACGGGGGCGTGCCCGACGAACGCCTGGGGAAATCAACAGGACATTGACTTGAGCGCGCTCAACACATCCGTGAACAACAACGGAGGCATGAGCATCCGTTTCGAAGGCGCGACGACGGCGCTTGATGAGGAAGCACGGGTGGATGATGTTGCGGTCACGGCATCTGACGCAACCACGCTCGTTGTCCGCAAGCTCACCGTCGGCGGTGACGGGAATTTTGTCCTGAACGCAACGGGTGACGGCGTACCGGAGACGCTGCCACTCTCAACCGACGGCGGTGAAGCGACCCAAACATTCACCGCTGTGCCTTCGGGAACGAAGACGCTCGCGGAAACCGTTCCCGTCGGCTGGGATCTTACGGGTCTCGCCTGCACGGACCCGGATGGCGGGAGTACGGTGGAAGGGACAACCGCAACGGTAGACCTCGACGCCGGCGAGACCATCACCTGCACGTTCACGAATACGAAGCGGGGGCACGTGATCGTCCAAAAGACCACCGATCCTCCCACTGACCCGACGGTCTTTACACTCTTGGCTTCCGGCACCGGCACGGTTACCGGCGGTGGCGCCGGTACAGTGACGGATGCTGCAGACGAGGATTACGAAGTGACCCCCGGCACCTACGCTGTTGCGGAAACCGTGCCGACGGGTTGGGATGCAACAGGTGACACGTGTCAGAATGTCGTGGTCGCGCCTGGCCAAACGGTCACCTGTTTGTTCACCAACGTGAAGCGGGGCCACATCATCGTGGACAAAGTCACCGATCCTTCTGGCGACCCGCAGAGCTTCGACTTCACGACGGACGCCGGATCGAACTTCAGCCTGACCGATGCAGCGGAACCTCATGACAGTGGCGCGGTGGTCCCAGGCACATACTCGGTGAGTGAGACGGTTCCCGACGGCTGGGACCTCACGAGCGCGACCTGCTCGGACGGGAGTCCGGTGACGGCGATTG
>CAYJQK010000039.1:0-1984 GCA_964372305.1 uncultured Candidatus Saccharibacteria bacterium
ATGACCATAGCGTACTCCTGAAAACCAGACACCGGAAATCAGACACCGGAAACCAGAACGGCGAACCACACGCCTCGTTTCTGCCCATGCTATACTGCTGGCGCGAAAGGAGGTGAAGAACCATGGCCTATACATTACCCGCGCTCTCCTATCCCTACGACGCGCTTGAGCCGTCCATTGATGCCGAGACGATGCGTATTCATCACACGAAGCACCACCAGGCGTACGTGGATAAGCTGAATGGCGCCCTCGCGCGCTTCCCGGAGTTCGCGGCGCAGTCGGTAGAAGATCTTCTTGGGTCCCTTGACCGTGTTCCTGGGGATATCCGCACCCTCGTGCGCAATCACGGCGGTGGCCATAGCAATCACAGTATCTTCTGGAACACCATGTGTCCGAAGGGAAGTTCGGCGCCGGCGGAACTTCGCGGCGCTCTCGAAAGCGCCTTCGGCAGCATGGAGACGTTCCAAGAGCAATTCACGACCTCTGCGCTGAACCTCTTTGGTAGTGGCTGGACGTGGCTTGTGCAAAGGAACGGAGCGCTCGACATTGTGTCCCGGCCAAATCAGGATAGTCCGCTCCTCGATGGTCTGACGCCGCTTCTTGGCGTTGACGTGTGGGAACACGCATATTACCTGCGGTACCAGAATCGTCGCGCGGAGTACCTTGCGGCGTGGTGGAACGTGGTAAACTACGAAGACGTCCAGGCGCGCTTCCAGAAGGCACGGGTATGAAGAATCTTACTACCGTGGAGCGCGCTGGGATCGGCTTCGTATGGAGGAGATGGCGATGATGTGGTATATATCGCGTGTAGAACCTTAAGATTGTGGATAACAACTATGACCGAGTACGCGGCAACCGACGTCGTCCCGAATACCGCAGAGTACCTCTGCACCGCTTGTGGTGAAGCGACGGAATTTGAAGTGGGGGATGACTTCTCCACATGTGGTTCCTGCGGCGATGAAAACGCCGGATGGGCACCTGCGATCGAGGAGGAAAGCGGCGTCGTTCGAGAGACCGAAGACGAATCTGCGGAGTAGGGGAGATTCCCCGCCCGTATGAGCCGTCGTGGGATGCTCATCGTCCGTTGCGGGAGCAGCGTTATTCTTGTCGGTTCACTCCTCATCCTCTTGGGCATCCGACAGCATGCTTCGTTGTCTCGTGGCAAGGAAAACGTCCTTCCTGTCGCAGGGGATCGGCCGTTGCCAGCCTCGCCGCTTTCTTTCCCTGGGGTACTGGATTCACAGACGCGCCGTCTTCAGGCCCGCGCCGGCGTCGTCCTGCATACGCCATCAGGGACGATCACGAGTGCGCAGGACGCCTTCACACCCTACCCCATTGCGAGCCTCACGAAACTGATGAGCGCCATGGTTGCGCTCGACCACGGCCTCAAGCTGGATATGGAGATGACGCTGCTTCCCGCAGAGTACACGGTTGGAGGAAACCTCCGTGTCGTGGCCGGGCGGGAAACCGTGCGTGTCCGGGACCTCGTGTACGCGAGCGTCACAGGCTCCGCAAACAACGCGGCGCTCGCCCTCGCGCGTGCGACGGGGTTATCGCGGGAGGAGTTCGTCCGGGAAATGAACCGGAAAGCCATCCGTCTTGGTCTCGAAAGTCTGCGCTTCATTGATCCATCCGGATTAGATCCGCGGAACATAGGATCCGCGTACGACGTTGCGGAGATGGCGAGTGTTGCCTTTACCCGCTATCCGCTGATTCTCGACGCGGCGTCGCGTGGGGAGTACGCCGTGCTCACAACAAACACCCATCGGGAACACGTGGTCCGAAATCCCAATCGCCTCTTCGCGCGCGCCTCCGGTGAATTCCTCGCGAGTAAAACCGGGTATCTTGATGAAGCGCTCTACTGTCTCTTACTTGCCGCGCCATCCGGCGACGGTTTTGTCGTCGCGGTCACGCTCGGGAATCCCTCCGAAGCGGGGAGTGAACAGGAAACACTCACGCTCCTCAAGGATGCAACGCCGGCATT
>CAYJQK010000039.1:2084-10281 GCA_964372305.1 uncultured Candidatus Saccharibacteria bacterium
TATGGACGAACCGCGTGATGTTGGGAGACGAACCAGCCGCGACGCCTGGGTGGTTCTCATGGCGACGTGCCTTGGATTCCTTGGCGGTGTTGCCGGCGCTCGGCTCACGGCGATCGAACGCGCCGGTGATGAGAGAGGAACGCGCTCACGAGCCGCATCCGCGCCAACCGCGGCGCCGGCAAACACGACAGGCCGCCGCGCGGAAGAAACCGTTGTGCAGGTCGTCGAGAACGCCAGCCCGGCCGTGGTCTCCATTATTGTTTCGAAGGACGTGTCGCAGAGTGAGGATGTTTCCTTAAATCCTTTCGGCGACATCTTTGGGCCTTCCCCCTTCCGGTTTCGGGTCCGTCGGCCGACGGGAAAAACAGAACGGCGAGACGTTGGCGGGGGGTCGGGGTTCATCGTTGACGCGGACGGGCTCATCATCACGAATCGCCATGTGGCGAATGACACAAAATCGACGATTGACGTCGTGTTTACCTCCGGGGAGCGTGTGCCGGCGACGGTTGTCGCTCGTGATCCGCTCCTCGATCTCGCGGTTCTCAACGTTGAGCGGAAGCAGTTGCCCGTCCTCTCTTTTGGGGATTCGAGTACGCTCCGCGTGGGGCAGTCGGTTGTGGCAATCGGAAACGCTCTGGGCGAGTTCCGCAACACCGTGAGTGTCGGCGTCGTCTCCGGTCTGGGCCGGAACATTCAGGCGGGCGACCGCATGACCGGCGACACGGAGTCACTCGACGAAATTATCCAGACGGACGCGGCCATCAACTCGGGAAATTCCGGAGGACCGCTCTTGGATCTCGCCGGGCAGGTGATCGGGGTGAATGTCGCCGTTGCCGGCGGCGCGGAGAACATCGGATTTGCCATTCCGGCGAATGAAGCGGCGCGCATCCTTGCGGACTACCGCAAGTTTGGTCGCGTCGTCCGGCCCATTGTCGGCGTGCGCTACGTGCTCATCACGCCCGCGCTCCAGTCCGAACTGCGCCTCTCCGTGAGTGAAGGTGCGCTCATCGTGCGTGGGGAGACGTCTGCGGAACCAGCGGTGCTCCCCGGGAGCGCGGCGGATAAAGCCGGACTTCGTGAAGAGGATATCATCCTTGAGGTTGATGACCAAAAGGTGAACGTCGAGCATCCGCTCCAGTCACTCATTCGCGTGAAGCATCCGGGTGACGTCGTGACCCTCAAGGTTCTGTCGGGAAAAGAACGGAAGACCGTCCGCGTGACGCTCACCGAAGCCCAATGATCCCTTACGTTTCCTGGGTTTCCTTCCAGGTTGGACCGCTGACGGTCTACGTGTGGGGGATGTTTGTGGCCCTCGGAATTACCGCAGGCCTGCTCGTTGCCGCGGCGCGGGCGCGCCGTTGGGGTCTTGATCCCGTCCATGTCTGGCGCGTTGGGACATGGGTCATCATCGGCGGGATTCTCGGGGCGCGCCTCTGGTACCTCCTGGAGTATGGCTGGGAGCTTGGCTTCACGTTGCGCCTGGTTCGCGTGCAGGATGGGGGACTGTCGGCGACGGGCGCAGTCCTCGGCGGCCTCGCGGCGGCGGTGTGGGTCGCGCGGCGGCGCCATGTTCCCTTGGCCGCGCTTCTCCGCGCCGCGGCGCCAGGAATTCTTCTGGGGGAGGCCATTGGTCGTCTGGGGTGTTTTTTTATTCACGATCACCTCGGTAGGCCCACGTCATTCCCGCTCTCCGTGATCGTCGCGGGTGTCCGACGGCATGAGGTCGGTCTCGAACTTTCCTTGGTCGCACTTCTGGGTTTCATCGTCTACACCTTTCTCGAGCGACGCGTGGGCGCGTGGTTGTTAGGGAAAGAGGGGGTGTTTGTTCTCCTCTGGTATTCCGGCACGCGGTTCCTCCTCGATTTCCTCCGTGCCACGGATTTGCCGATCGTGGATCCGCGGTACGGCGGCCTGACGCTCGCGCAGTTCGCGGCAATCGTCGGACTTGGGATCGGGTCGGCGCTACTTTTGAAGCGTGGGCGCGCACGTGGGGAGTCCTGAACGCGCGCTTCCATGGTACACTCATGGTGCCATGACCGCTCACGTCACCATCTACACGACACCGACATGCGGGTACTGCCGCATGACAAAAGATTATTTCCTGAAGCATGGCGTGGTCTACGAAGAAAAAGATGTCTCGCGTGACGACGCGGCAGCAGAAGAAATGATCGAGAAGAGTGGTCAGATGGGCGTGCCGGTGATTCGTATTTCGCAGGAGGGAAAAGAAGAACTTGTGGTGGGGTTCGATCGGCCGAGGTTGTCTGCGGCGCTCGGGATCGTCGAATAACGATCGTTGGGAATTACGACATGTCGCTTGCGCCTCCGGATGTCTACGACGTGGTCATCGTCGGTCTTGGTCCCGCCGCGGTAACGGCGGCAATTTACTCATACCGGCAACGAATCAAGACGCTTCTCATCGGCAAGGATTTCGGTGGCGCGGTCCTCGTATCCGGAGAAATTGAGAATTGGCCCGGGATGGTCCACACCGATGGCATTGAGCTCTCGCAGAAATTCGAGGAGCAGGTCCGGAAGTACTGTTCCGATGTCTCCTGCTTCGATCAGTCGCTCGTCACCGCGATTGAACTGCGGGGTCCTTTGTATCGGGTCCACAACGAGCACGGACGTTTCTATGATACGAAGACCGTGATCTACGCCACGGGGCGAACACCGCGGAAACTCGGCGTGCCGGGTGAAGAGCGCTATCGGAACAAGGGCGTGACGTACTGTGCAGTCTGCGACGGGCCGCTCTTCCACGGGAAAGACGTGGCGATTATCGGGGGAGGGAACTCCGCGCTGGAAGCAATCCTCCTGATGACGAAGATCGCGTCGAAGGTCACGGCGGTGAACATCAATGCGCAGTTCCGCGGTGATGAAATCTACATCCAGCAGCTCCCGAAGCTTCTGAATGTCTCGGTGATGACTTCTGGCGTCACCACCGAGATCGCCGGGGATGGTAAGTTCGTGACCGAGATTACGGTGGAGGACCAGGTGTCGGCGACGCGGCGCATCATTCCCGTCCGTGGGGTGTTTGTGGAGATCGGCTCAATCCCCATTATCGAACCCGTGAAGAATCTCGGCCTCGCGCTGAATCCCTACAACGAGGTCATCGTCACGCGGAATGGTGAAACAAACCTCCCCGGATTTTTCGGGGCCGGGGACGTCACGGATGTTCGGGACAAGCAAATTGTCGTGTCCGCGGGCATGGGTTGTGTGGCGGCGTTGAGCGCAGGCCAGTTTGTCACAAAACACTGATACAATAAAAGCATTTTGTCAAATCACCCCTGATGTGATACACTAGGCACACTCATCCGTAAGCAATCACCATGGAAGCCTATTGCGTGAAGTGTAAAGCGAAGCGCGAAATGAAGAACCCGACGCCGGTCACGTTGAAGAATGGAAAGCCGGCGACGAAGGGTACCTGTCCCGTGTGCGGGACAACGATGATGCGCATTGGGAAAGCGGTCTAAGGGAAACGGTGATAGAGCGAGGGCGCCCTCATGCGGGGCGCTCTTTATACGGGAAACTGGAGACTGGAGCGGGGGAGCGCACGTCTCGTCCGGCGTCCAGTTTCCTGTTTCTGGTCTCCGGTCTCCGGTGCGTGTGATATGATCCTCCCAGCACATGCGCTTCTCTACGGATCGTTCGTCGCTCGTCCTTACGGCAGTTTTCTTCGTGGGGCTGGAAGCAATCACGATGGTTTCGGAGTGGTACTGGCCCTTGTTTACCACATGCATGATCCTTCTCGTCGTCGGGACGCTGATCGCGCAGATGCACGAAGTCCGCGCGCGCGGCTGGCATGTTCTGAGTCTCCCCCTCGCGTACATTGGGAGTGTCTTCCTGTTCCACCTCTTCATTTCACGGGGAATTTTCCAGCACATCTTTATCCTCCTCGCCACGATAGGTTTTTTCCTCCTTGTTGCCCGTGGTATTGAGTGGGCGTACCCAACCTGGAATTGGTTCTTCACGTCGGCGACTTTTTTTCTCTTCACGGCCGGCATGAATGGACTGTCGTTTCACCTCCGCTTCCCGCTCTGGGCAGTCGTCCTCTCGGTGGGGACGCTGACATTTCTTCTGTCAGCGCATGTCATCGGCCGCGCGAATATATCGCTGCGGCGATGGCTCTTCTGGAATATGCTTCTCACGCTCCTTGTGAGCGAAATCCTTATCGCCCTTGCGCTCCTCCCGCTCTCGTACCTTGTCGTGAGCGGTACGTTGTTCGTGGTCTTCTACGTTGTGCTGCACCTTCTTCAGCGATATTTGTACGATCGACTGACGCCGAGACTCGTGAGCGAGTACATCGTGCTGACGTCTGTCGCGGTGAGTCTTATGCTTGGCACTGCGCGCTGGGCGGTGCTCTAATACGCCCATGTCGGATCAACCACTGTACCTCATTCCGCTCCGCGTGGTTCTTCTGGCGTTCGTTGGTGTTCTTGTTGCGGGAGCGCTTGCGGGCGCGGGAACCGCCTGGGTTCTCGTGCGCCGCTTGGGATGGCAGGAGCCCGCGCGAATAGAAGGCAGGGAGCAGCGCGTTGAGCAGGCACCACGAATAAAAAACTCGCCGGCCGCTGTGGCCGAAGAAGTCCAGAGTGGTGTTGTCGGCATCTTGGATACGAAAGGAGCGCTTGTGCAAACGGGCGTCGCACTCACCGCCGATGGGCTTCTTGTGACCATCGCGAATCCGGGATTGCCGCGCGTCCCGCAGATCCTTCTTCCGGATGGGAAAAGAGTTCCTGCGGCGAGAGTCCGTGAGTACCCCGAGAAAGGCCTTTTGATCCTCCGGGCAGCTGGGACGTTCCCCGCGCCCCCGTTGGTCGCGGACGTTTCCTCCATACGCGGAGGCAATGCGCTTGTGCTCCGCGCGATACCGGCCGCGCGAGCGCCAGGAATCCGACCGGTGACCGTTGAGGCTCTTCTTGCTGCTACATCCACGAGCCAGCGGTTTCCACAGGGCGTTGGCGACGTGGGTGTTCTCGATCATGAGCTCTCCGATGCATACCTCGGCGCACCGGCGTATGATCTCTCCGGTAGTCTCCTCGGGCTTACGGTCGTCAACAATACCGGAAGCGCTCTGCTCCTTGCTCCAGACATTGACAGCGCGCTTCAGGATACCCTCCGCCATCCCGAGGGAGAAGTCGTGGCTGTTTTTGGCGGCCTCCGGGGCCGGTGGCTCCAAGGAGACGAGACAACGCTCGGCGCGGCTCCCGATACCCAAGGTCTGCTTGTCGAAGCTGTTTCTCGAGAGACACCCACAGCGGTCTCTGGACTTCGCGCCCGCGATGTCATCGTCGGCGTGGATGAAAAGTCGTTCCAGGGCGTGAGTGCGCTGTGGGCGATCTTTCTCGAGGGGGCGCGAAACAAGAAGCCGGTGACGCTCGACGTGCGGCGCGGCGAGCAAGAACTTCAAATTATCGTAACCCCAGTGGTATAAACCATGGCCCGTAAGATTCCCACGTGGACGATTCTCCTCGCATTTCTCGCCGGGATCGCAGCGGTCTTCATCGGCGTGTCCTTCGCCCAGGAAGTCCGGCGGCGGGTTGCGCTCCAGCAGCATGTCCGGCAACTCGAACAAGATATCCAGATCCGTGAACAGCGGATATCGAGCCTCCAGCAGTTCACGGAGTACCTGAAGACGGATGCGTATCAGGAACGTGCCGCGCGTGAGAAATTGAGCTACCAGAGACCCGGTGAGCATGTGATTGTGGTGCCCGAAGGCGGACGCGTGCTTGAGGCCACAGCAGAGGATCACTCCAAAGCTTCTCCGCAGTTCTCCGTCTCTATTCCCCGGCAGTGGTGGGATTGGTACTTCGGCGGCGCCCGATGAAGTGGATCACCGGGATCTTTGGTGGATGGTGTCTCGGTCTCGCTGGCCTTCTGATTACGGTCATCGTGTCACCGTTTCCCCGCGCGCCGTTCGGGCTCCATCAGCTTCTGTTGTTTCCCGCAGCATGCGCCGGGTCCTCCTGCGTTACGTACCGCGCTTGGTGGACGGCGGTGACAAATCGTCCTGGCCGAATACAACCGGACGCGGTGCTGACGGGGCTCCTTGAGGAGCGCGCGCTGCGTCAGGTCGCTTTCCGAGAGGGCGTACGGGTGAGCGAGCAGGAACTCGCGCAGGCGCTGGAGGCTGTCTACGCATCGCTCGATGGCGTGCCGGGAGGCGAGGAAACGCTCCAGGCGCTCTACGGGAGCGATCCTGACGGCGCCTTGCGTCGGGGACTCCGTGTCCTCCTCTTGCGACAGAAGCTCATTGCGCACAGCATACGTTCTCCCTGGGACGGACAAAACGCGCCGCGGGTTACGGCTTGGAACATCCACATTCGCTGGGATCCGGTCCGACATGCCATCGTCGCGCGGACCGGACATGCCGCGCTTGCGCGGGAGCAGGGAGTGAGGGAGAAACTGAACCAAGGTGAATGTGGGCCGTCGTGTAGTCCGAGACCCTTCTCTCTTTTGTCACCATGACAAGAAATGTTTTCTCGGTTCGCGAACGTGACGTCTGCGCAACGCGCTACGCGGGATTCGTACAGTGGCAGTACGCTAGCTTCCCAAGCTAGAGACACGAGTTCGATTCTCGTATCCCGCTCCAAGACCTGACTTTCCGTTTTTTGACTGCTTTTTTCATTGGCAACGCCCAACGCCGACCACGGATTCAACCGCTCGGCGGACGCGTTTTGTGGGGGGAAACTGACGGCGTACGGCGGACGCGGACGCAGTTCGCGGTTGGGTATGACACGTTATTTCTGTTGATAAACGGCTCCATTGCATTGCATCGGGCCGCGCGCTCTGACGACAACAGTGAGCCACCGGTGGCAGGCATCCGGCGTGCGGAACCCGCGGGTTCGGTGGAGCACCGTCCGCAGGAGATTGCCAGCGCTCTCCGCCGTGTTCGTCGTTGTGGGCAGGGAGAGGTGTGGGAATCTCCGGTATGCCCGGAACGCCGCCACGTTCTCCAGGAATCCCCGCACTCTTCGCCCGAGCCAGTGGGAACACTCTTGACGGGTAATCAGTCGGCGGAGTCTCCGCGCGTGCCGCTGCGCTGTGCGCTCAGAGCGTATGGCGAGAATCCGCCGCACCGTCTGGTACACCTCCTCGCGGAGGGGATGGGCGGCAATCTGTCGGTTCCTCCGTCCCCGGAAATGCTGGAGCTGGGCTAGGAGGTGGAAGTGGCAGCGCTGGAGCACCCACCCGTGCTCTGCCGCAAGGCACTCAATGCCCGTGAGCCCGTCAGACACGAGGGCCACGATCCGTTGCTGGGTCTGCGCGGGGAGCGACGCGAAGATCCCTCGCCACCTCCTGGGCGACTCGTGGCCGGGTACCAGGAGAGGGTCCTGGAGCACTGCCTGTCTCCCGCGGACCGGCCGGAGGAGGAGCAGGTAGAGTGTGTACTCCTGTCCCTGGAACGTGAACCAGAGCCCATTGATGATCGCGAGGAGCTCCCCAGGAGGAACCGCTGGTGGCGGGAGACGTCGGAGGAGGAGGGAGAGTCCGGCAGCATGGCGGCGCCGCACCCACTCACGGCTGATACCGCGGCGTGCCGCGTCCTGACGGAGGCTCGTCCCTCCGAGGAGCATCCGGAGGGTACGCTGCGCGTCTCCGCGCAACGGTTTCCGCCCTCGTCGTTTCTCCCAGGCGCTCCAGGTCCGCTTGCAGCGGGCGCACTGCCGGCGGCGCCCACCAATGTGATGCACCTGTACCCGGCAGCACGGGGATTTCTCGTGAAGAGTTTCCATACACGCGAATTCTCCTCCCGCAGAGGCTGTGGGAGGCTTTCGTCAGCCAAAAACCTCACGTCGGTATCAACAGAATTTCCGTGTCATACCCAAGCGGTTACACCTCAGAACAAAATAATATTCTCATATTTATATCATCACAGTCTGGCTGGCAAAAACAACTTCGATACACTATCGCTCATGAATACGCACATACTTTCGCATACACATATCATGGCTGGAGAACTCTTTTAGATTCCCTAATATTTGAGGGTGTTGCTGAACATTTCCAAGAATCAGTCTTGGGTGGAAAATCTTCCCCATGGTCACAATCGATATCACCCAAAGAATGTAAGAAAATATTTAGAGAAATTTATAAGAATCTTCAAAACACACAGGAGAAATATTACCAACAAATATTTTTAGGATTTGAAAGGCTTTGTTGCACAACCCCTTAATCTCACCAGCCCCCAGTAGTACACTGGAGG
>CAYJQK010000040.1:0-10249 GCA_964372305.1 uncultured Candidatus Saccharibacteria bacterium
TCTATGGTACCGCGGTTTGAGCGACAGATGGAGGGTTTTTCAGAGGGTCCCTAGCACTGCCGGTCAGGTCTACGACGACTTGGTGTACGGCAAGACGGTCGAGAGCAACTCTCGGCGATGCATGGTACTCCAGCCGGTTGTACGTCTCCAAGGGATAGGCCTCATCGGATTGCTTGACGGCGTTTCCACATCGTTCGTGCATGCCGCGACCGAGTGTTGGAACGCTCAAGCAGAAGAACACTTCAACGTGCTTGATCGGTGGCTGGATTTTTTCTCTGGCTTGGGGCTGCACGTTGGCGGTCTTTGCCTCAAAAGTGAGCGAGCCGACAACGACTGGGCCGGACACGCAGTGACTTCCGAGATGCTCAAGGTGAACTACGGCGGTCTTGAAGTCGGTGTTGCAAACTTCTTCTTCAACATCCCTCAAGCCGCCGACACCGTAGCGGCCTTGAGCGACATCGGCGTGGGTCTTGAGCGACTTGTGTGGGCGGTGAATAAGTCCCCGTCCTACTTCGATAGCGTCGGTCCCCTGTCGAGTGTTACAATACTCAAGAGGGTGACGCTTGATGCGATTCGAACGGCAACGCTCATGTCGGCTTCCGGCGTTGTGCCCGGTCACAAGAACCAGGGATCAAAGCTGCGGGTAATGATCAGAATGGTGACGAACGAGGCACAACGTCTGAATCTCTATGAGTTCGTGCGCTACTACCATCAACAGTGGGCATCGCTCATTGATCTGCCGGTATCTCGCGAGCATGCCTACTTCGTGATCTGGCAAGAGATCAATCGGGGCCTGAATCTTGAAACCAACCGCGCGCTGGGGATTGATGAGCCGTTCGAGCAGGATCATGAAGAGTTCCTGCGGAAAGCGGTTCAAAAGAAAGTCATTCCCGTCGTGCGCCTTTGGGACATCGCAAGGAGAACACCATGAACGAAAAAAACGCACACATCTTCCTCGCAGGAGGCGGGGGAGCAGAAGATTCGAGACTTCTTGACGAACAGTTCGTCAAAGCGCTCGATCTTGCGAAGCCGCTCGTCTACATTCCGAACGCCATGCAGTCTCGGCCGTACCAATCCTGCTTTGAGTGGTTCCGGTCGGTCGTGATCCCGCTTGGCGTAACCACGATCGAGATGTGGAACGACCTTCACCCCCGTTACCGCGCGACAGCCATTGCGGGAGTGTATATCGGCGGAGGCGATGCGGTGAAACTCCTCAAGGAACTCCATGAGTCGGGCTTTGACGATTTCCTCCTTGAGGTCGTCCGAGGCGGAATCCCGCTCTATGGCGGAAGCGCTGGCGCAATCATTCTCGGTGAAGATATCCGTTCCGCTCCAGAAGCGAAACACCTCACTCCTACGGAAGCGGTGGGTTTGAAGATTATCGAGCGTCACTCGATTGTCTGTCACTACCGCGCCGAGGACGAGGAAGCGACGCAAACGCTGGCGAAGACTCTCCGCCAGCACATCATCGCCATCCCTGAAAGAGCTGGCGGATACCTGGCTGGAACCGTGCTTACGAACTACGGCACAGCATCGCTGACCATCTTTCAGGAAGACCGGACAATCCGCATCAATCCTCACTGTTCCACCGAGCTTCAGGTACGATTGACATAAGCAGCGTGCGCCAACCCGATCTAAGGACCCCCTGGAAAACAATTGTCATCCTTCATGGACGATGCGTCGTTCATGAGCGGACAAGAGGGTTTTTCAGAGGGTCCCTAACTATCCTCCTCACTATTCATGAGACCGAAGCCATAAGAAGGGAACTGGCCGGACGCAAGCTTGTTCGTTTACACTCAACGAAGAAGGAATAGAAAAGGGGTAATCACACAGCGTGTGATTACCCCTTGTTTTTTTGTGAGGAGATCTTCCTTAGCGTCTGGCGATGAAGTCCTCAACGATTTGTCTCGCTTCGCCAAGCGGGAGGAGACGGAGCGGGTGCTTGAAGAAGTACGCGCTCCACTCTTGGTAGCCCGCGAGCTTTCTGTCGAGCGAAATCTTCATGGCACGAACGGCGTCAACCATCACACCGGCGTTGTTCGGCGAATCCTCAACCGACATCTTGAGTTCGATTTCGAACGGGAAGTCACCGAACTGCCTCCCTTTGATGTTAACGTAGGCGATCTTATTGTCGCCAAGAAATGGGATGTAGTCAGCCGGAATGACCTTCACGTTGCCGGTACCCGCTTCGTGGATCACCGGATCAGTCTTCGAAATCTTCTTGGAGGCGAGACGGCGCCGGTCAGTCAGGTTGTCGAAATCCATATTCCCGCCAATGTCGAGTTGGTAGGAGTTCTCGATCACCTGACCGCGCTCACGTACGAGACTCACGAGCGTACGGTGGAGGATGGTTGCGCCGACTTGGCTTTGAATGTCATCGCCAGCACACGGTATCCCCGCCTGCTTGAACTTTTCCGCCCAGTCTGGATCCGAGGCGATGAACTCAGGAATGCCGTTGATAAAGGCGACGCCCGCGTCGAGGCACGCCTGCGCGTAGAAGCGAGTCGCCTCTTGCGACCCGACCGGGATAAACGAGACGCAGATTTCAGCTCCGCTTGCCTTGAGTGCCTCTACGACGCGCTCTGGGTTCTCCTGCAGTGGAAAGTAATGCTGCATGTGCGGCGCGATTCCGTCTCCGAGAAAACCTGCACTTACCGAAATGCCTTTGCGAGGAACGTCGGCAAACTGACGGGAGTTCGTCGGCGGTACCCAGATCGCCTCGGAGATGTCTTTTCCGATCTTGTCGCCGTTCACGTCGAACGCGGCGACCACTTCGATATCTCGAAGTGGATAACCTCCAAAACTGTTGTGCATGAGGCCGGGCACCGGTGGCGATGTCTCGCCAATATGCCTGTAGTATTCAAGACCCTGTGCAAAGGAACTTGCACAGTTCCCGATGCCGACGATTGCAACCAGAATTTTCGGGTTCGTGTCCATAGCTTTTCTCCTTGTTCTTGTTGTCGAAACATCAATCCCAAACTGGAAAGATTACGAGCGTAACCGAACGGCACAGTTTGCCAAGCCCCTGTCAAAGCTCAATAGAAATGTCCTCGAGTTCCGCACAATAGAAATGTCCGCTTGGGCGTACCGTCGCCACGGATGATTCGCCGGCGGAACCCGGGGAGGACGAGGACAGGGAACCTTTTCCGGCTCCGCCTTCAGCGGCCGTTCCGCAATCTCGTGGAAGCGGAGATCGACGTTCCGGATTCCCACGGCGAGAGTACCGTCCAGCCCTTCGGACACCGCGACCGCATCCCCCGGACGGAGGATGGTCGGTTGTCGCGGATCGAGCTGGAAGAGACGCCGTTGGTACTGGATGGTGAAATCGTTCCGGAGGGTCCGCTCTTCCCGCACACAGAAGATCTGGGAGAGAGCGTATCCCGTCAGGGAGCGGTGGAGATCCGTGGCGCGCTTCGGCGCCACCGCGAACTTCACGTTGTGCTTGTCGAGATACACCTCCCGCAGGAACCGGTTCGCCTCCGGCACAACGGGGAGCAGCCCCACCATGTGCTCGGCCTCAAGGCGCCTGTCCAATTCCTCGTAGAGCACTCACCCCACGTATCCAGAATGTGGTGGCAGGATACAAGGTCTTGACAACTTCGTTGCGCCACGTACATTGTCCTATGCTAGATACTGAGCACATTAGAAAATTTACCAGGAGGTTCAAAGATGCTCTCACATAGTCACCGTGAGAACCGCCGATCATCCCTCTGCGACCCGCTGCCGGATGAGCTTCGGAAGGAATTTGATGAAGTTGCTCCGATCTACGCTCGGGTACGTCAACCTTCGGAGGAAGTTCTTCAGACGTTGTGTATGTTCCTTCTCCCTCGCAAGGGAACGACCGTGCTGGAGATCGGCTGTGGGACGGGAAGTTACGCGACCGCGCTGGCGGAGACGGGCGCGAGGGTCTGGGGGATTGATTTTTCCCCTGGCATGCTTGGCGCTGCCCGCTCCCAAGACCCCTGGCAACATGTGACATGGGTGTGCGGGCGTGTGGAGCAACCGCCGTTTAGCAATGCATCGTTTGATTTTGCTTTTAGTGTTGGCCTCGTTCACCTCGTCACCTTGTGGAAAGTCATGTTCACCGAGGCGTTCAGGGTTCTTCGATGCGATGGAGTACTGTGCCCCGTGACGAAGAAGCACGAACATATCCGGCAGCGGTTCCTCGCACGGTACTTTCCTTCCATCACTCGCGTGAACGTCGAGAGATTCCCCCTTCTCAAGGAGATCACTCACTCGCTCCAAGAGATCGGATTCAGTCGCGTTGTCCGTCGGTCAACCGTGCGCCAAACCCCCATCACCGAGGCATACATCGAATCCGTTCGGCAGAAGACAGATTCCGCGCTCCGGCGGATTCCGGAGCGCGAATTCCGTGAGGGACTTGTTATGCTCGAGCATGACGCGAGCACGAGCACCCTTTTTCGTCAGATTGGTAGGGTATTTATCTGGGCCCGTAAGCGGGAGAAGTAACACAGGTCAACTCTTCGGAGGCACTTATGCACCAGGTCTTCTGTATTATTGGTTTCCCTGGGGCGGGTAAAACAACTGTCGCCCGCCTCTTGGAAGAGCTGTTTCGGGTCGAGTCTTACCACCTTCCAACGGTCATTCGTCCTCTGGCGGATAGAGACTTCCTCGAATCCTTCTACCGCTACGGGCGGATTCTCCCGCATCGGTTCGACCACCTTTTTCTGCAACATATCGTGAACGAGGGAGAAAATCCGTTGGTTCTCGACAACTATCCTCCGCATGAGCCCAGCTTGCGCGTCCTGATGCGATTTGCGGTCCAATACGACTGGTGCATTCATCTTCTGGCGCTCAGAACGCCACCAGTAGCGAAAGAGATCTTCTTCTCTCTCTTCAGGCAAGTCCGGCGGGATCTATCACACGGCCAATTGCGGATTGCCCAGGCGTTCTGGAAGACGTTCCGCGCATGGTCCTGGATCCCTCGGCTTCTCCACGCAGCACGCACGTGGGGAATCGCTGTCACAGAGATCGATTCGTCGCAAACGCAGGAAATGGTGCAGCAGAGCGCACGGTCTTTCGCGCGAGCGTACGGAGGGATCGGGTGATTTCCCATGCCATGTACAGCGCGTGTAGACAGTGATTCCTAAAAGTTAAGATAGCCGGCGCACGATGTGCACCGGCTTTTTTCATCCGACAGACCGACACAAGGAAAAGGCCTTAGGAAGGTTTCCTAAGGCCAGTCGAAAGGTTCACTGCCAACTGTACGTCTCATCCGTGAGTGGAGGAAGTGCCGAGGGTTTCACCGGCGCATCGAGCGATGGAAGTAAGGAAAGAACGTGCCCGACGCCCGGATAGAGATAAAGGGTAGCGAGTTGTCCTCGCGGGATCCAGCGCACCTCGCCGGGAGGGAGGAGATCGTCGTGCTCCACAACCTTCATGCCCCGTCGCTGGTCCGTGGTCACGAAGACACGAAAGATAATGTGGAGCTTCCGGTACAGTCCTTCGCGGTGAGGACGATGGATAAGCATATCCTGTAGGAAGAGGAGATCGGGTGTGATGCCGTTCAGTCCGAGTTCCTCGTGGAGTTCGCGAACCATCGCGCTCTGGATATCCTCCTCCTCGCCTACGTTCCCACCCGGGAGCGACCAGTGCGCGCGGCCGTCCCGTTCTCGGTAGATGAGCGCCATCTCATCATCATGGGCCACTACACAACTCACGCGTACTTTCATAAGATTTCCTCTTGCATGTGCTGATCATACCGTCGTCATCCCCGATTCGTCATTGTCTGCATGCGGTTGTGCCGTCGCAGGTATGACTCCGGGATATCCGAGGGTTGCGTGCGCCGCAACGAGCGGAACACGCTCCAACTCGACACCAGTGATGACGAACGTTCGGAGAAGCTGTCTCGTCGCGACGTCTATCGGTTGGAGATGTCGAGGGTCAAGCTCTTGGACTTGCATTGCCATCTCGCCGTGCGGCTTATTCTTGCTCCCGATGACTGTCCGTTCGAGGTTGCCAGAGTGAAGAGACTGGGGCATGGGCGCGATCCTCCACACGTACCCCCGCTGCGTCGAGATGCTGACGGATCCATAGCCGCGTTCTTCGTGCGGTGTGGTCGGTTCGTCTTCTCTCGATACCAGTCCGCGAAACAGGTGACGCGCCCGTCCTTGGTTGACAATCGTCCCCGTGTCGATCGTGAAGCGAGGGTCAAAGAACGCTCCGGGATGATAGCCTGCAACGAACAGCGCCGACACGTATGCCTCCACCAACGGGAGAACCTCCTGTCCAAGATGATCTGCAGCGTGCGTGTCGGAGTCCGCAAGATGTTCTCTGGCTTCATGGAGGGCAGCGATAACCGCCGCGATGTCCGCGACTGTCGCCTCCATGAAGAGCTGCCGTCGGCCAATCCCGTGCGCAGCCTTGTGCTCTAGGATTGCGTTCAGGAGGAACCGTGTCGTGTCGAGGTATCCGCTGACTTTACGCGTGGGTGACTGCGGATAGATGTGGAGTGCGCGGAACGACCCATCAGAGAGGAATAGTGGGTCGGCGGCGTAGTACGGACCGTCGGTGTTCCAGAATTGGTAGAGTGATACGCGACGGTGTGGGAGATTGGTCCGCATATTGGAACAAATGGCATTGCGCGCTGCCTCTTCCCACCCGCCCTGACCGACAGCCGCGTCAGACGTGAAGAGGAGATACGGAAGGGGATCACAGGAGTACGCGGGACGTGTGCCGTCGACGCGGACAATCTCCGTGCTCGGCACGGGCTCTCTGCCCGAGCGCAGGCGAACCAGCAGATGAGGTCCGATGCTGATGACATGGTGATCGCAAATGAATGTGTTGACCACGTCATGAGGAAACGTCACGGCAAGCGGTGCAAAGCGGAGTTCGACGCATGCTGTTTCCTTGCCAAAGCCGATCAAGTCCATCAGGGGTCGGTACGTCCGGAGACCGGTCGCGAAATCGCGTACGAACTGCGTGCGTTCCATTATTTTGTGCGTACCGCGTGCCCACGCGAACGTGTACGGCGTGAGCGAAAAGCGCACACCAGCGATCGCATGGGCAAGGTCGTCGACGATCCGCAGATGCATGGACTGGAGTGCGACGTTCCAGGACGAGTACCCGACCGTCGAGATGCGGACGCGCGCTCGGAGGTTTTCACACAAGAGCCGCACGTACTCGTCGAGGTAGGGGTAGGAGGAAATGTCGTTGTCCAAGTAGGGAAACAAGACTCCCGGACGATGTGCGGCCCGGTCCGTGCCAATGAGCGGTTCGGACCCTGGAGTCCTCTCTCGCCCGACAGCCGCAAGAGCGGCAATGAGGTTTCGGAGACCTCGGCGTGTGAGCTGCCACACATCTTGGCCTGCAGACTGGCTGCAGAACGCGCAGCGATTAAAACAGCCGATCTGTGGTTGGAGGTACTGCAGCCGCGTGAGAGCAGCACACGGAAGACGCCGGAGCTGTTCCGTAAGCCTCGCCCGAGAGTCGAGGTCTTCTGGACGAAGCGTCTTCCCTTGCTCATCGTGGAGCAGGAGCGTGCATTCGCGCTGTTCAGCGAACGTACGCAATGTCGTCAGAGTCATAGTGAAACTCCTTCGTGATGTTCAACTGGTTCAACGTGCTTGTACATTGCGCGCGCAAGACGCGCACCGTATGGAGAAAGCTTGTCGGAGCTCTGGAAGATGTGACGGTGCGTGGTGACACCTTCCATCGTGACGAGTTCCGTCCCGGGCAGACAGACAGTAGAGCAGAGAGGGGCATTCGCGGTGAGTATCTCATCCGCGTCGGCATCGGCTTCCAGGGTGTGCGTGGCGCTTCGCAGCCACGCTAGGCTATCGTCAGACGTGAGGCGATAGACGCCGCTTCCTTGGAAACGTCGCGCCATTCGGACGGGAACTTCCGATCGGTTTCGGATCTTGAGATAAAACGGGGCCCGTCCGCCGACAGACGACCCGCGTCGTAGTGTCTCCGTGTTGAACTCATCGGCGGGAGGCAGCCAGTCCACCGGAGCCCCGGTGTGCAGCGCGACATGTGCTGCAAAGAACGGCGGAAAGCCACGGAGCATCTGGTTGATACTGGAGACCTCTGTTGTCCCCTGGTTTCGGCAATTCAACTCGTTAATGACGACTAGTTCTCCCGACCAGATGCTGTCAATGCCCCATAGACCCACGAGTCCATAGTGCCTGAAAGCGTACGTCCCTATCCGCACCGCAGCCTCGATGAGGTCGTGAAGCGGGCGCAGTGGATGCTGAAGAGACCAATCGTTTCCCGCACCTTTTGCGGGGCCGATGCCAACATCGGGGACGTGAATCGCCTTGTGTGACGGGATGTCCACATAGACGGCGCATCCACCTTGTCCATCGGGAACGTTCAGGACGGTCGTGTTGGAGGAGAATCCTGCGACGAACCGAGAAACGCGGAACGGCGGGTGGAGACTATCCACACGAGCGAAATCTATCTCGCGCTGGACAATCACTGTGCCCCGACCACCTGACGAGTTGGTTTGGACGACGAACGGAAAGCTGAAGCGTCCAGCAAGCGACTGGAGACTGGGAAGTGTCTGGGCGTATGATTCGCTGGGAATTCGGAGAGTCGGTGCAACACCGGCCTGCTGAAGGAGGGTGTCAAGGGTCGCCTTGTTTTCAACCGAGTCCCGCGTCGAGCGAGGGACGGTCAGCAGACGTCCGCCGAGCGGACGGGCGAGATCAAGAAATTCTTCCGTCTCGTACCACGCAGCGACGAGGGGCGGTCTCCCTAAATGGCGCAGCGTCTCCCTCCCGTGTTCACCCAACCGTGAGAGGAAGTCGTGTTTTGTCTGCTGACTACGAACGCCGGTGGAATCTTCGAGTGTCACTTCGGTCAGGGGACCGGCAGTCGCCCACGGCG
The DNA here is from genome assembly GCA_964372305.1 of uncultured Candidatus Saccharibacteria bacterium. GTDB lineage: Bacteria > Patescibacteriota > Andersenbacteria > UBA10190 > CAIZMI01 > CAYJQK01. The sequence goes on from CAYJQK010000040.1 coordinate 8,851, forward strand.
CGTAGCATGCTAAGCCGAGTGCGGGTCGTAATGACAGGAGAGGTGACGGGCCGGTGTATACGTTGCGTCCTGCGGACGCAAAGCGGTCAACCAGCACGAGGCGATAGGCGCTAAGGGCATTCTGAAGAGCCGCATCAATGTGAGAAAAATCGGGCTTCACGAGATCGTTCATGACAGTTCTCCTGTGAGAGCAGCAAATTGTCCAAAGAGCAACCAGGAATTCAGATCCGAGCGCACTATAGAAGGGTTTATTTGGAAGTGTCAAGTCACGCTGCCCCGCGCGTGCCTTCTAGTTGCTGGAACCGCAAAAACGTGCGAAAATCAAGCCTATAATTCCCATGTCCGAGAAGGCTCTTCCGTTCCCGCTGCCCGTCGTGCCGCCGCGGTTCACTCCCCTGACGGCGGCGGCGCGGAACCGGCAACTGGCGAAAAAACTCTATGCCGATTTTTTTGATTGGCCCATTGAGCGGTCGCGATCGGGAAGGTCGAACAACTGATCGCGAATCTCGAGCGGTACGTCCGCGCGTACCTTGAAACCTTTCTTCCTCGCGATACCGAGGCGGCCAAGTGGGTGCTTGAGCTCATTGAGATTCAGCGCATTATTCGTGAGGGCGAGGCTGAACACCGCGCCGACAAGACGAAAAAGCTTCAATCCCTCCGGAGCTGGCGGAGAAAAGTGTCGAATAGGTTCAGTCTCACGTAGAAATCAATTTCAGCTCCTTCTCGGCCAAAAGCAGTGCCAATACGGTATCACCGGCTTGCAGTTTTCCGCTCCAGGCTAATGAAACTGCCTCGGCAAATGGAGTCATCACCACCTCAATTTCTTCATTCTCGTCTAGATGCTGCTGATCAGTTTTCCGGGCATCTAATGCTAAAAAGAGATGAATATTATCTCCGCTCGTCTTTGCCGAATTCTTAAAGAAAACTCCAAGCGTGTGCCAGGTTGCGGCAGTAAAGCCGGTCTCTTCCCGGAGTTCTCGTTTGGCGGCAGTGAGGGGATCTTCGCCGTTTTCCATGTATCCCGCCGGTAGCTCAAGTACAATTTCGCCGGCTCCATGCTTGTATTGCCGCACGAGCGGTATGTGCTTGTCCGCGGTCACGGCGACAACGAGTACAATGTCGTTAAAAACACCGAGATAGTAATCGTCAACGATGTGCCCAGGTCGAACCTCAACTGTATCTTTCCGTACGCGATACCACCGCTCATTAAGCACGAATTCCGAATGAAGCAGTTTCCACTTTCTCATCGTTGGTCTGCGTCTCCTTCGGGCCTCTTCATACTGCACCTTGTATATCATCACTGACCCTTCCTTTGATGCTGTAGTGGAAGGCCCGGGGCGGGTATTCGAAGGTCAGGTGAGGCGTCGCGTGATTGATCTCGTCAGGTGGGATCCCGAGC
>CAYJQK010000041.1:0-9143 GCA_964372305.1 uncultured Candidatus Saccharibacteria bacterium
GCTTGTGCGGGAATGACACGGTATGCATGGTTCCCTCATCGTGAACGTTCCCGTCCGTGAGGAGGTACGATTTGTCAATTTTGACAGCCAGCGCGATTGATGTACTATTGCAATCGAAGGAAAGAGGTGATATCCCCCATGCTGGAAGTCAAGAAAAAGGATCACGAATCCGTGGATAGCCTGCTGCGCCGTTTTCATCGCAAGGTGCAGCAGAGCGGGATTCTCGTAGAAGCAAAAAAAGTGCGTTTCTACGAACAGCCGAAGAGTAGACGTCGGCGCCGGGAGGACGCGATTCGGCGCACGGAGATCCGCAAGGAGCGTGATGTGCTTCGGAAGCTTGGGAAACTGGAAGAACGATCGCGTGACCGGTACTCGTCGTTCTAGATGCGACGGCACATGACAGCAGGAGTGCGCCTCACAGAGGATCTCCGGGTGGCGTTGAAGGCGCGAGACACCCGGAGAGTTTCCGTTTTGAGATTGTTGCTGACGCAGGTGCGGAATGAGGAATTCGCGCGATCAGGTTCCCCACTTTCCGACGAGGATGTTCTCGCCGTGGTTCGCCGAGAGGCGAAGAAAAGGAAAGAAGCGGCGGAGGCGTTTCAGCGAGGGAATCGTCTCGAGTCCGCAGTGGCCGAAGATGCGGAACGCGCGATTCTTGAATCATACCTCCCGGTGCAGCTCTTAGACGCTGACCTTGAACAGGTCGTCCACGTGGTGGCAGAGCGCCTCGACGTCAAACGGGGAGACGCGGCGGGAACACTCATTGGTGCGGTGATGGGGGAAGTCCGTGGGAAGGCCGATGGCGCGCGCGTCCGCGCCGCAGTAGAGCGATACTGTACTGCAGCTTTACCACGAAGGGTCGTGTAGTGTAGAGTATATCCACAGAGTACCACGAACATGGAACCACCAATTCGAGATCGTCCGAATGAACCTCCAGCGCCTCCCGCATCTTCTCCGCCGAACCTCCCCATTCGGAATGTTCCGGAGGGTGGTGATACGGCGGGAGCGTCGCTGGGAGGAGGTGCTCGTGGCCCTGTTCCAAGGTCTCCAGGAATGCCTGAGTCGGGGTCGCCTGCAATTGGGCACGGGGTTCCACTGGGGAGTATAAAGAGTACTCCGAACCAAGACGTCGGGCATGGGCCAACGCCGCCGCGTCCGCCGGGATCCGCGCTCGCGGGAACAGGAGACGCATCACCGTTGCGTCCCCTGATGCCAAGGGCGCCAATCCCTTCATCGGGGGAGAAAAAAACATTGGGATCATTCTCGTCTCCTCTCGGGTCTGCCGGTTTTGAAGGCAGGCCGCGTCTTCCCGGAGCAGGAGTGAATGGCCAGAAAACTTCTGCCACCCTTGTCCCGCTGCCGCCGAAGCCCCCCGAGACACAAAAAATTCCACGGCCGACGCTTCCCGGATCTTCCTCCTTTCCCCCAAGTTCACTCATGACCCCGGATGGCTCCGTGGATCGAAACATCCGTCCGCGAAGGCTGGCGATTCTTCTCTTGATTCTCCTCGGACTCGCTGGTGGCATTATCCTCATTGTCTGGATGGTGTTTCTCCGGGCTTTGCCTCCGAAAGAAACTCTCGAACCATCGTTGCCGTCGTCTTTGCCATCGTCTGTCCCGTCACCCGATGTGTTCGAAAGTGCGCCGTTTGCCGACCGAGACACCGATGGCGATGGACTTTCGGATGCGAAAGAAACAGAACTCGGCACAGACGTTACGCGTGCCGACACCGACGGTGATGGCTATACGGACTCCCAGGAACTTGCGGCGGGGTATGATCCGCTCGGTCCCGGAAAACGTGATACCGACCGTGATGGATTGGCGGATCCGAGTGAGCAGTGCTGGGGAACAGATCTGCAGAATCCAGATACCGACGGTGACGGGTACCTCGATGGGCAGGAAGTGACGAATAACCATGACCCCCGCGTTCCGTCACCGAATGACAAACTCTCCGGTCCCCCACCTTGTCCATAAGAGAAAGGGAAAGGCCGGACACGCGTCGAGGAAAGTTTCCGAGGAGGGATGATTAGTATTGTTGAACGGACATCCCGGATGCATCCTCCACCACTCTCCTTGACTGTTCTCGGACGTTCGGCGCGGCGTCTGCTCCGCCTTGCGCGACGAAGCGAGGTGACGATCGTTTTTGTGACTGACCGCGCCATGCGCGCGTTGAATCGCCGGACGCGCGGGGTGGATCGGCCAACGGACGTTCTCGCGTTTCCCCTCCACGTCCGGCGGCCGTTCCGCGCAGATCCCGATGGCGTCACGCGGCTCGGGGACCTCGTTGTGTCCCTGCCCACGGCGCGGCGGGCAGCAGCGAAGAACCATGTTTCCGTCACCGAGGAAGTCCGGCGGCTTATTGTCCATGGTCTCCTGCATCTTGTGGGGTACAATCATCGGTATCAGCGAGAAGCGCACCTCATGGAGCGAAGCGCGCAACGTCTCCTCACCGCGTGGCGTCCATGATCCAGCGGCGTTTTTCTCACGCGCTCCGGGGCCTACACGATGCGCTGCAGTCCGACCACGCGGTGCGGACACATGCGCTCATCGCGCTTCTTGTCGTGCCGGTGACGCTTGCCGCATGTTTCTCCCGGTACGAGTGGGCTCTGTTCACGCTCTCGGTGGGTCTCGTTCTGGGGATGGAACTTCTGAATTCCGCTCTGGAGCGACTGGCGGACGTGCTGCATCCGCATCACAACGGGGCGATACAACGGGTGAAGGACCTTGCCGCCGCGGCGGTTCTCGTTACCGCGATGGCGAGTCTGGGGATTTTCGTTTCGTTTCTTTTCTCGGCGTTTACCGCCGGAACGTTCGGCGCATGTCTTTTCTAGGATCTCCAATGAGGAGCGAAGGCGAGGCGCGCACAGGCGACAGGCCGGAGGCGACAATCCTCTCGCCTCATCCCTTCTGCCTCAAAGGATTCATGCCTATTGCCACGCCGCGATCATACGGCGTCGTGGTATGCTGTTGAGAAATCCGCTATGGCACGCGATGAATTCTTAGTGGGCGTCGATGTCGGGACGACAATGGTTCGTGTTGTTGTCTGCGTCCTCACGCCAGGGCAGGACAAGCCGACTGTTCTCGGCGTTGGCGCCGTTGTGTCATCCGGGATCCAAAAAGGTGTCGTCAGGGACGTGGAAGAAACCATTCAGTCCGTGAGTCGGGCTCTCGATGCGGCGGAACAAATGGCTGGGGTTCCCATCGACCGTGCGCTGGTGAACGTCGGCGGCGCCCACATCTCGTCCCAAAATAGCCGCGGCGTCATCGCCGTCTCGCGGGCAGACAATGAGATCAGCGAAGATGACATCACGCGTGTGATGAACGCGGCGCAGGCGATTTCCCTGCCGTCCAATCGAGAAATTCTCCACGTGATCCCCCAACACTTCATCGTGGATGGCCAAGGCGGGATCACGGACCCGCTGGGGATGACGGGTGTCCGGCTGGAGGTGGATACGCACATCATCGAGGGTTCCGCTCCCTTCATCAAGAATCTCGCGAAGTGCGTCTACCAAGCGGGAGTGACGATTGATGATCTCGTCTTCGCGCCGCTCGCGGCAGCACGCTCCGTTCTTTCAAAGCGGCAAAGGGAACTGGGAGTCGTTCTTGTTGATTGTGGCGGCGGGACGACGAGTCTCGCGGTTTTTGAGGAGAACCGTCTGCTGCACACCGCCGTGCTTCCGGTTGGCGCAATGCACATTACCAATGACATCGCCATCGGTCTGCGATCTTCGATTGACGTTGCCGAGAAGGTGAAGGTAGAGTTCGGCTCGGCGATCCCCGATGAGATCAAGAAATCGCAGGAGATCAACTTGAAGAATGTGGATGCGCAGGAAGAGGAAACCGCGGTTTCGCGGCGCCATGTCGCGGAGATCATCGAAGCGCGTCTGTCGGAAATTTTCTCCCTCGTGAATCGGCAATTGAAGACCCTTGATCGGTCTGGACTGCTGCCCGCGGGCGCCGTGTTCACGGGCGGCGGCGCGAAGTTACATGGTGTTGTGGAGCTCGCGAAGCGCGAACTTCGCCTTCCCGCGCAAATCGGATATCCGGTGGTCCTTCCCGGCGTCGTCGAACACTTGGATGACCCGGCATGGGCTGTCGCAACGGGTCTGGTCTTCACGGGCCTGGAGACGCGGCGGGGGAAAACGCGATCGTCGGCTTCCGCGCTCGCGCGTGTTGGCCCTACCGTGGCAAAAATTCGCGGCTGGTTCCGAAGCTTGTTGCCGTAGTTCAGACAGAAGCGCGAGAGGACGTAAACAATACCCGGAGATTGAGGGCGGGGACGAAGGTGAGACGAAGGGGGCCAACCTCACGGTCGACCACACGTGTGTTCATCATGAACACTATTATTGTTCAGAGTGAACAATCACGAAGTTTGACAAGGTTTTCCTCACTGGTATGCTGCCAGCGTTACTCTTAGCATGATAATTTTGGAGTCCCCATGGCAGAAGTGAAGCCAAAAATTGAAACATATGCCAACATCAAAGTTATTGGGGTTGGGGGGTCAGGAAATGCCGTACTGAATCGTATGATGGAAGCCCATATTCGTGGGGTGGAGTTCATCGCCGTGAATACGGACGCGCAAGCGCTCCACCACTCCGGCGCCGATAAAAAGATCCATATCGGGCAGACGATTACCCGGGGCCTCGGTGCGGGTATGGATCCCGCGGTCGGTCAGCAGTCTGCGGAAGAGAGCCGCGATGAAATCCATGAAGCCGTGAAGGGCAGCGACATGGTGTTCATCACCTGCGGGATGGGCGGCGGGACGGGGACCGGCGCGGCTCCTGTGATCGCCGAGCTCGCGAAGGAATCTGGAGCGCTGACGATCGCGGTGGTGACAAAGCCATTCTCCTTCGAGGGTCAGCAGCGACGGATTCTTGCCGAAGAGGGGCTGGCAGAACTCGCTGAACGCGTTGATGCCGCTGTGGTGATCCCGAATGACCGGCTGCTCCAAGTGGTGGATCGGAAAACATCTCTCCTCGACGCGTTCCGTGTTGTGGACGACGTCTTACGCCAAGGTGTTCAGGGTATTACGGATCTCATCACCGAGCACGGGATGGTGAATGTGGATTTTGCTGACGTCCGCGCGATCATGTCCGATGCCGGGTCGGCGCTCATGGGGATTGGTCGGGCGAGCGGCGAGAACCGCGCGATCGAAGCGGCGCGCGCCGCCATTGATAGTCCGCTTCTCGAGGTTTCCATTGATGGCGCAAAAGGCATCCTCTTCAGCATCACCGGCGGCAGCGATCTCGGGATGTATGAGGTTGAGGAAGCGGCGCGCATTATCACGGAGCACGCGGATCCAAATGCTCGCGTGATTTTCGGCGCGGTCATCAACGAAGATCAGCCGAGTGAGGAGATGAAGATCACGGTTGTCGCCACCGGCTTTGACGCCGCAAAGCGTGATGCGGCGGCGCGGCGGGAACAAACCCGCGCAACGGGAGGAGTGCGTCCGGGAGGAGCGTTCTCGCGGCCGCAGTCTATTGCCCCGACGCCCGCGCCCGTCTATCACCCCGTCATGCCGGGGAGTTCCCCCACACATGTGCAGAAAACAGAGGAGGATCTGGATATCCCCACCTTCATCAGAAAGAAGATGAAGAGCTAGGGACCCTCTGAAAAACCCTCTTGTCCGCTCATGAACGACGCATCGTCCATGAAGGATGACAATTGTTTTCCAGAGGGTCCCTAGCTACGGTCGCACGTGAACAAGCTCTGCACCTTGCATCCCGCTTTTGCGGCCTTGCATAAAGGAGTCCGGCGTTCTGCACCCTGGTTTCTGACGGTTGGTGTACTCTTTCCCGTCGCGGCGCTTGCCGAATAAAAAAGAGCCACACCGCGTGTGGCGCTTTTGTTCGTTCCTGGTGGGCTAGCGGAACCTTCACCACGGAGGGTAGGATGTCAGCGTCACCAGCACGCGATCGATGGGCGTTCTCCCCCCTGTGTCCTTCGTTACCCCAGAGCATGGTTCGCTGTTTGGAATTTTTCTGCTGCTCGCGCTGGGTGGATATGTCATTCCACTTCCAGAGGAAGTCCTCCTGTTATTTGCTGGCTATCTTGCCGGGAGCCTTGTCAACACGCTCCCCGCGACGCTTACCGTAAGCTGGCTCGGCGTTCTGGGGGGAGATTTCCTCCTGTTTACCTTGAGTCGTCTCGGCAGTCATTCTCTCGACAGGCTTCGGCGTCGGGTGAGTCCGGCGCGCCTCGAGTGGTACGCGGAGAAGATGCGAGACCATATCGGGAAAACGATTGTTGCTCTGCGGTTCGTGATCGGCTTGCGGTTTTTGAGTCCGCTCCTTGCGGGAACTCTCCGCGTTCCGTGGCGGACGTTTCTCTTCTTTGACGCGCTCGCCCTTGTCGTGTACGTCCCACTCCCCGTGCTCTTGGGCTATCATTTCCACGAAACGATCGCCGCGATCATCCCGCGCCTCACGGGGATTCGCCATGGGCTGTTCATCCTCTTCGCCGTCCTTGTCGGTATGGCGATCAGCCGTTTTGTGCACCGGAAGTTTCTCGTGAAGTATCGTGGCCACGAAGAGCCGTAGCGGGACGGGGCTCGCGGCGCTCCTTCCCTGCGTGTGCGCGGGCTGGTTGCTTGGCGTGCTCTTTGGGAGTGTCGCCTCGCCCATCTCCGCGCGTGACGTCTTCAGCGTGATGCTTATCGGTGTGCTCGCCGCAGGGGTCGGGCGCGCGACGTCCCTGCGTCTTTGTGCAGTTGGCATCCTTGGTCTGCTCCTTGGTATGACTCACGCGGACCGTGCGTTTCGCGCGGATGCCGATCGTCGCGCGGCGTGGCAGACCGTTGCGGGACCCTCGGTCGTCGTGGAAGGAAGCGTTCGGGCGGTCCAGCGTCAGCGGGGAATGATCCGTCTGGATGTCGCTCCCGTGTCTGTCCGTGCCCCCGAAGGGGATCGGCTTCTTCCGGGGGCGCTTCGTGCGACGGTGATATCCGATGCGCCAGTCCGTGAGAACGCGCGCGTCCGGCTCCGCGGCGTTGTGACTGTGCCGGATGATCGCGAAGAGGAAACCGACGCGCGTCGGCGAGCTTTTGCGATGGCGCGTACGGGTGTCCTGGCCACGATGCGCTTTCCCAGGCTCGAGCGGTTCACCGAGGGTCGCGAGAGCGTCCGCACGCACGTCCGGGAATTCCTCCATACGCGCATCCGTCGTTCACTCCCGGAGCCTTCCGCTAGTCTTCTTTCAGCCCTGCTTCTTTCGTACGATGAGGATCTGCCACGGTGGTTCCGAGACGCATCCGCAGTTTCGGGGCTCGCGCATCTCATTGCCATCTCCGGATCCCACCTCACGTTATTCGCGGTCATGGTCTTTTTCGGTGCGAGTTTCGGGGGTGTCGGGAGAGGTCTGGCGAGTCTCTGCGCGCTTCTTCTGTCGGGAGGGTTTCTTGCCGTCGCCGGCTATCCGGCAAGCGGTCTCCGAGCGCTCGTGATGATTAGTTTGACGTTCTGGGCGTACTTCGCCGGCCGTCGCCTCCAGGGGCTTCGCTCCCTGCTGCTTGCGGCAATGCTGATGACGGCGGTGAACCCCCGTCTCCTCGTTGGCGACCTGGGGTTCCAACTGTCGTTTCTCGCGATGTGGGGGCTTGTTGTTCTGTATCCCGCGTTCACGCGGCCTGGTCACCGTACCGTTTTTGGGCCTCTCCGCGCGGCGCTGGGAATGACGCTTGCCGCGGAACTTGCGACCATGCCGCTTGTCCTCGATGTCTTTCATCGCCTGTCGGTTATTGGACTCGTGACGAATCCGCTCGGCGCGCCGCTCTTCCCCCTGCTCCTCGTTGCCGCGCTCGCCGTTGCGTTTTTCGGGCCGCTCCCGGGGATTGGCGCGATCGTGTCCGCCGGCGCCGTGGTGCTCGCGCGCGTGTTCGAGCGGCTGGTGGTTCTCTCGGCGCAGGTCCCAGGCGCGCGCCTGGAAGCTCCCGTTCCGTCATGGGTTGCGGCGGTTCTCCTGGCGCTCGTGTTGTGTTTGCCCTTCATCCCTTTTCCGAGGAGGCCACGTCTCCAGGATTCACCGGCGAAGCTCCGCACGTGAGCTCGCGGGGACGCTCTGCCGACTCGCGAACAAAAAAAGCGCGTGCGGACGCGGTACACTGCCTCGTGCATGCGTGCAGGACGCAAGAGTATCTTGACCATTCTCCTTCTTGTCGGCGCCGTGAGTGGCGCGCTCCTTTTTGCGCACGCCCGCGGAACGGAAACAGCGCTGCACATTCTCGACGTGGGACAAGGTGACGCGATGCTCGTGCGTCATGGGAGTGTGGACATCCTCATCGATGGCGGTCCGGATGCGACGCTCCTGGAACGCCTCGGGGAAGTCCGGCCATTTTGGGATCGGCGTGTGGACATCGTGGTCCTGACGCACCCGCAGCAGGATCACCTGCGGGGACTGCTGGACGTCATCGAGCGGGAAAAGGTTGGGTTGGTACTCTTGCCACGTCTTGCCGCGACATCGGCAACATTCCGGCGGTTTGTGGAGCTCCTTCACGCGCGGCAGGTGCCGGTCCGCGCTGCCGCGCGGGGACAAACCATCCGCTATAAAGATCTGTCGCTGACCGTCCTTGCGCCCGATGCGACGCTCCGCGCGCGGGCGGAAAGAAACTTGAACATGGGATCGGTGGTTGTCCGCGTGGGAACACCGTCATTCCGCGCGCTCCTCACCGGAGACATCGAAGCGCCAACGGAACAATACCTTCGTACTCTTGGACCCGCGTCGCTTCTCCACGCCGAGGTGCTGAAAGTGCCACACCATGGAAGTAAGACGTCCTCCGCGTCGTCTTTTCTTCGTGCGGTCCATCCCCAGCTCGCGGTGATCTCGGTGGGGAAGGGGAACCGCTATGGGCATCCGCACCCAAGTATTCTCGCACGCTATCGCGGTACGCCAGTACTGCGTACCGATGTCTCAGGCACCATCTCGGTCACGTCGCGAGGCGCGGCCCATTCCGTACGCCTCCGGTGCAGTCGCGGGTGCGGAAAGTAGGCCACCGCATCCCTCCCGCTTTCCGTCTGCCCCTGCCGCACTGACGGGAACGTCCCTCGACGATTCCCTCATCCCTGTCGCTCTCGCGAAGGCGGGGGCCCGGGTTCCCGCGTGCGCGGGAACGACAATACGTTCTCGTGGGCGAGCAGGGACTTCAGTTT
>CAYJQK010000042.1:0-9089 GCA_964372305.1 uncultured Candidatus Saccharibacteria bacterium
TCAAGTTAGCATTTAAACGGCACCCGGGTCTGCCGATACAAAGTATTCCTGGCGGAGAGGGTGGGATTCGAACCCACGATCCCCTTGCGGGGATTCGGCTTTTCGAGAGCCGTGCACTAGACCGCTATGCGACCTCTCCTTGCAACACCCATGGTGCACGAACAATACATAGCGCCGCGCGGCAGCTTTTTCAAGTCTCCGCAGAGATTACACTTCAATGACGCGGACGACTTCGTCCCACTGGCCCGCGCGGCTGGATTGGAGACCGGAGACGGCCACCAGGCGATCGCCGCGCTTCGCGAGCCGCTGCTTTCGCAGCATTCCCACCGCCCAACGCCGCACGCGATCAATATTGGAAAAGTCCGCGCGCGCGTACGGATCTACCCCCCAGGTGAGAGCAAGCTGCCGCTGGACAGTAGCGTCGGGAGTAACCGCGATAATTGGGACGCGCGGCCGGTGCCGTGCGACCGCGCGCGCGGTGAAGCCGGAACGGGTGGTAACAAGAATCGCCTTTGCCCCGACGGACATGGCCACGGTGCAGGCCGCGGCACTCATCGCCAAGACCGGCGGCGCGGTGCCATCGAGCGGCGGGAGCGTCACCATGTTATCGAACGGAGACTTCTCCGTGTCGGCGATGATCGTGCTCATGGTGGTGACCGTTTCCTTGGGGTAGTCCCCGACCGCCGACTCCTGGGACAGCATCATCGCGTCCGTGTGGTCAATGACGGCATTCGCAACGTCGGAAATCTCCGCCCGCGTGGGACGCGGGGCGTGCGTCATGGAGTCGAGCATCTGCGTTGCTGTGATCACCGGCTTCGCGGCAACGAGACACTTCTGGATGATAGTCTTCTGCCAGACCGGAACTTCCGAGGCGCGGGACTCGAGCGCGAGATCCCCCCGCGCCACCATGATGCCATCCGCCGTCTCGATGATCGCGTCGAGATTTGTGAGCGCCTCATGTTTCTCGATTTTCGCAATGATCTGGGGCGCGCGAACGTGCCGGGGACGATACTGTCGAATGAGGGCCCGGAGCTGTGCCACGTCACGCGCGGAGCGGACGAACGAGAGCGCCACAAAGTCCACGCCATAGCGCAGGCCAAGGAGAAGATCCCGAGCATCCTTCGTGGTCACGGCGGACGCGCCGAGCGACGCCGTGGGAACCGTAATGCTCTTGTGGGTAATGAGCGTACCGCCAATGACGACCGTGCAAAGGATCTTTCTCCCTCGGACACGGTCAACCCGGAGTTCGAGGTTCCCGTCATCGAGCAGCACGCGATCGCCGCTCCGGACATCCGCATGGAGTCGCGGGTATTGGACAGGAATCACGCCGTCTTCCCCCGGACCCGTCGAAAGAACGACGTGCGCTCCTTTCGTGAGCGGCACGCCGCCCGCGGGCAGAGCACCGACACGAATCTTCGGCCCTTGGAGATCCTGAAGAATCGCGATCGTCTGACCGGTTGCGCGCGCGGCAGCGCGGATATTCCGGACCAGTATCGCATGATGGGCAGACACCCCGTGCGAGAAATTCAACCGCGCAACGTTCATCCCGACGCGGATCATCTGGACAAGAACCGGAATGGTTGCGGATGCGGGCCCGATGGTGCAAACGATTTTTGTCCGCTTGGAAACCACGAAGTCTAGTGTACCACTCCCGTTATCCCGCCGCACTGCTCGGGAGTACCGCGCGCGGCGCGTGCTGTACGCGTTGGAGGTGCTGGAAGAGCGCCACGAAGTAGACCGTGGAGAAACACTGCACGCCGAGGGACACCACGACGAGGAGCGCCGCGGTAATAACGGTTCGGCTGGGGTGCGTCGCGTCGAACGCGTCGCCGATAAACAGAGGTGCGAGGACCACGCCGACAATACCGCAGAGAGGGACAGCGAGACGCACAAGAACCGCAAAGGTTCTCCCTGCCGTGAGGCGCCAACTTTCCCGGAGCGCCTTCAGACCCGACGCCTGTCGCAAGGCAACCGCGGGCAGGGCAAACACGAGCCGCGCGGTTAGGGGGGACACGAGCATAACAAGCGGGAGACGAGCGAGGCCCGCCCCACACTGGGGCGCTGCCGGGTCACAGACGAGGGCGAGAACTAGCTCCACAAGCACAAAGGGAAACGCGAGAAGAAGCGCGACACGAGTGAGGGGAAACACCCGCCGTAGTCCCCAGAGGAAGGCGGCATCGAACGTCGCGGAATGGCGACTGGCGACGACGAAGGTTTGTGCGGCGAAGGTCACGAGGGAAAAGAAGAGGATTCCGAAGACGGTACCCCAGACGGTGAAGACCTGACTCGAAGATGATGACACGAACACAGGGGAAATAAACGTGATCCCAAGGGTAAGAGCAAGGGGCAGCACAAAGAACCCGAGGATCGAGAGACCAATCAGTGCAGCGGCGCGCTCACCAAGACGCCAAAGCGTCTCTTTGATAAGCGCCAGAACACTCGGAAGCATGGGGAACTTGTGCTCGGGGGAGTCGCCGGAAAGGACAAACACGGACACGGATCTTTTCAGGCTTTCTGGAATGCCCGGTAGAGAGCGACAAGGTACGCGCGCCCAAACACGACGAGGGCAAGGGGAACGAGCCACTGGAGCATCGGCAGGGGCGCAAACACCACCGTGAGGGCGAACTGGACCACCACCCAGAGGATAAGAAAACGTAGGATCAGCCAGAAGTTCCCGCGGACGACCACCTCGCTCGCCGCGAGCGCCGCCGGTCCGGCCTGCCCGCCCGCCGCGACAACAAGCGGCGCGAAGACATACCGGACCGAGAGGAACATTGGCAGGCCCAGGGATATCGCCAAGATGAAGATGCCAGGAAGAACAGCCGACGGATCGGGACCGAGGAACGCGGGCGCCTTGCCGAAGATACGCGGGGCGAAACTCATGAAGGACACGACGACTGCTGGGATCATGGATGCAGCCACGATGACCGAGATAAGGAGTTCCGTGAGCGCTACCGGAAGCCACCGCTCCCAGCCGCGGCGGAGCGCCAACCGACCGCCACGCACCGCGGGGTCAGCGAGGTAGGCGAATGATCCGGCGAGAGAAATTTTCCACACCACAAACACCGCGACCGCTCCAAAGAGTGCCACGAGATGCATGAGATCCGGGAGACCAGAGACACCCATGCCGCGGAGTGCCGCCGTGAACCAAGCGGACCAGACTGCGATCCACGGTGAGAGGAACGCCAGGAACACACCAGGGAACAGTGTAAGAACCGCAAGTCCCTGTAGACGATGTCGGACAAGCATCCAGGAGTCTCGGAGGAGACTCCTGAACGTGGGGAGATTCGTGCGCGGCGCTATGACACCCTCCGTGGCGACGCGTTAGAAGTTGATCTTCTCTGCGAGAACGGAAACTCCCGGGAGCTTTCGCCACTGCCCCATAAGCGCGGACACAAATCCGGCGAGGATGAACAACCCGATAATGACGCTCGCAATCATCCCAAACACGGGAATAAAGGCCAAGAGAATCCAGGCGATAAACAGGACGAAGCCCTGCTTTGCGTGGAACTGGACATACGGGCTGTCCTTCTTCACAAGAAGGAGGATGAGACTGATCATTGGGAGGTACGCGATAGCGGCGAGCACCTTGTTCTGCTCAACATCATGCGTGACACCCCCCGGCGAACCGGAGCTCCCGCCGGACGTGGGTAACGGCGAGGGGGTAGACGAAGATGGTTGGTTCATTTGGTCCATGGGGGTGAAGGTGAGAAATCTTGAAAGGAGTATAGCACACTGACTGCCACAAGCCCCGCCAGACCGGCAGGGCTCGTGTTCTTTCGAAATCCGCAACGGTTGTCTGTGCGCGACCTACATCCCCCCGAAGTCGCCCATACCCCCGCCGGCAGAACCCGCGTCTTTGTCTTTCTTCTCCGGAAGATCGGTGACGACCGCCTCCGTGGTCAGGAGCATCGCCGCTGCCGATGCGGCGTTCTGCAGCGCGAGACGAACAACCTTCTTCGGATCGAGAATACCCGCCTGGGCCATGTCGCGATACTCATTTGTGAGCGCGTCGTACCCAACCCGGAAGTTCTGCTTGCGCACTTCCGCCACCACAACGGATCCTTCGCGGCCAGCGTTCTGGACAATCTGCCGCATCGGCTCCTCGATCGCCCGCTGGATGATGCGCATACCCGTCACATGGTCGGGGTGCATGCCGCGCGCAGCCGCTTCTTTAATGATGGGCTCAAGCTCGTGGCTCGCCTTCAGAAAGGCCAGCCCGCCGCCCGCGACCACGCCCTCCTCCACCGCCGCCTTCGTCGCATTCACCGCATCCTCCACGCGGTATTTCTTCTCCTTCTGCTCTGTCTCCGTCGGTGCGCCAACTTTGATGACGCCCACGCCGGAAGCGAGCTTCGCCAGTCGTTCCTCAAGTTTCTCCCGGTCGTAGTCGGACTCGGTTTTCTCGATCTGGACACGGATCTGATCCGCGCGCTCTTTGATTTTCCGAGGGTCTCCTTTTCCGCCGACAATAATCGTCTTCTCCTTCTCGGCAACGATGCGCCGCGCGGACCCAAGCATGTCGAGTGTCGCGTGGTCGAGCTTCAAACCGAGGTCTTCGGAAATGACCGTCGCGCCCGTGACTGTCGCGATGTCCCCCAGGAGCTCCTTGCGGCGGTCGCCGAACCCCGGAGCCTTTACGGCAAGCCCGTAGAATGTCCCCCGCAGCTTGTTCACGACGAGCGTCGCGAGGGCTTCCCCCTCAACATCCTCGGCGACGATCACGAGATTTTTCTGTCCCGTTTGGGTGAGCTTCTCAAGCACGGGAAGGATATCCTGGATCGAAGAGATTTTCCGATCAGTGACGAGGATCTTCGAATCCTCAATCTCCGCCGTCATCTTCTCCGTGTTCGTGACCATGTACGGCGAGGCGTACCCTTTGTCGAACTGGAGTCCTTTGACGATCTCCTTCTCGACGCCGATCGACTGCGAATCCTCAACGGTGATCGTGCCTTCGGAGCCGACGCCGGTCTTCTCATCCATGATATCCGCGATGAGTTGGCCGATCTCGGGATCTTGAGCAGCGATCGTCGCGACTTGGGTAATCTCCTCCTGCGAGGAGATCTTCTTCGCTTCGTGTTCCAGGGTTTGCACCGCCGCGGCGGTCGCTTCCTCAATCCCATGTTTGAGGACGATGGGGTTCGCGCCCGCAGCGACATTCTTCATCCCTTCCCGGACAATCGCCTGGGTGAGCAGGGCTGCCGCCGTCGTGCCGTCCCCCGCGGTGTCATTCGTCTTCTCGGACGCTTCCTTCACGATCTCTGCGCCGACGTTCTCGAACTTGTCTTCAAGATCAATCTCTTTCGCGATCGTGACCCCATCGTTCGTGATCGTGGGACTGCCGAACCCTTTATCGAGGACGACATTCCGGCCCTTCGGACCAAAGGTGACTTTTACGGTATTCGCAACTTTATCCACACCCGCAAGGAGTTTCTTGCGCGCGTGTTCATCGAAGAGAATCTGCTTAGCCATAGTGCGAACGGAATCTAAAGAATGAATAGTGCGTGAGAGACGTCACGCCTCGACGATGCCGAGGATCTTCTCCTCTTCAATCACGAGAACCGTCTCCCGATCAATCTCCACTTCATCAGGCGCATATTTCGTGAAGAGGATACGATCTCCCGCCTTCACGCTCATCGGCGCCCGCTGCCCGTTCTCGAGAAGCTTTCCGGGCCCAACGGCCATGACCTCCCCTTGTTCGGGTTTCTCCTCCCGCGCCGTATCTGGGAGGACAATCCCGCCCTTCGTGATCTCTTCTTGCTTCAGCGGCTTCACAACGACTTTGTCATTCAACGGTCGAATACGCATATACCATCAACCTCCTTGGAAGATCAATAAGGAAATAAAGAGATACATTGCCTCCTTCGTGCGTTAGCACTCTCGCACGCAGAGTGCTAGATGAGAGTGTGCCCGAACCGGGATAATGCTGTCAAGCCCCCCGAATTGAATCACCGAAAATGTTCCCAAAGGCCCATCGCATGAATCACGAAAAAGGTTACCGAAAGCGGAGACCCAGCAGGGGGTCTAGGATGAGGCGTTCTCACTCTTCACGACGAACGCCCATGCTCACCGCCGATGCCCGAAAGGCCTATCTCAAAGATATCCACACGGAGTACTGCGCCGCGACGAAGACCGGGAAAGGCCGCATCCTCGACGAGGCACGGAAGCGTACCGGTCTCCATCGGAAGGTCCTCATCCGTCTCCTGTCCCCGGCGCATGCGTTCGTGCCGAGACCGCGGAAGCGACGGGCCCGCGTCTCTGACGGGGACGTGACCGCCTCCTTTGGTGCGCGTCTGGGAGCTCTTCGAATTCCCCTGCGGCCAGCGGCTCATCCCCATCCTCCGTCGGGAAACGGGAAGACTCCACCAAAGCGGATTTCTCTCCTGTGCCGCCGGGACCGTCCGGCGTCTTCAGGCGATCTCGTCAGCTCAGGCCGACCGGTTGCTGCGGAGGGAGAAGGTCATCCGTCACCTCTCCCGCCACCGGTCCCCGCCGGTGCGTCCGCTCCTGCACCGGGTCATCCCGGTGAAGACGCCGGGAGAATGGAACCGAGAGGAGCCGGGGAACCTCCAACTCGACTTTGTCTTCCATAGCGGATCGTCCGCCGCCGGAGACTTCTGTTCTCCGCTGTCGGGAGCGGAGATCGCCTTCGGCTGGTGGGAGGGAGTGGCGATCCTTGGGAGGAGCCAGCGGGTGGCGGATGCGGCGCTCACGGAGATGCGCGCCCGTGTCCCCGTGCGCCTTGCCGAAGTCCATCTCGACGAACGACACGACGCTCCTCTCCCCCTTGCTCGTGCGGTGGTGCGAGCGCGAAGGAGTCCAGCTCTCCCGTTCCCGGCCGTCCGTGAAGAACGACAACGCGTGGGTGGAACAGCGGAACTTCTCCCACGTGCGGAAGGTTGTCGGGTACCTTCGGTACGACACGGAAGAGGAATGCCGAGTACTGAACCTCCTCTACCGGGATCTTGCGCTCTTCCGGAACTTCTCCCATCCCACGATGAAGCTCCGGACGAAGACGCGCGTGGGGGCGAAGGTCCACCGGACGTACGACCTGCCCCGGACGCCGTCTGAACGCGTGCTCGCATCTCCGCTCGTGGCCGCGGACGTGAAGCGACACCTTCGAAAGACGTACGCACTTCTCGATCCTGTTGTCCTCAAACGGCGTATCGAGGCGCAGACGAACGCGCTGCTGCGGACCGACGAGCAGAAACTTCGGAAGCCGGCATACTCCGCCAAACCACAGAAGAAACAGGTTTCCCGGTTGGTCACCCGGTTCGTGATTCAACGAACGCGAGTTGGGTTACCGAGTTCAATGATTTGACACGGCGCATGTAACGACTCGGTAGTAATGTCCCCTTATGCACTCGATAGAAATGTCCGCTGGTGCATACCGCCGCCACGGGTGGTGTTTCTGCAATTGCTCAAACAGTGGCATGTGGCTGAGTTCTTTCGCGCTCATGGTGATGAGAGATTGAGGAGTCATGGACTCGGGTGGTGAAGGGTGAAGGCCTCTACCGTACCGAGCGGGACACGACATTTCTATCGAGGCCGCGAGACGACATATTACTACCGAGGTGTTACAGCGTGTGGCCCGAGAGACGCCGCAGGTGTCCTTGACGGCCGGGGTTCCGTCCTGCTCCCAGAAGGCGAGAAGCTTTGCTCGGTCTTTCGCGTTGTCGGTGATCATATACCGGAAGCGTCGCGTGTACTGCCAGAGGCGGATGCACCCCTGGGTATGGCGAAACTTGTTGAATTGCTAAGGAAAACTCCTTTGTACAGGAGTCTCATATGTTTCTGAACTTATGCAACCGGTGCTATTTTTTGGCGAAAATAACAAAGTAAGGCAAAAAGAGGTTGCTCGGATCAACATACCAGTGGGTTTCCCTGAAGCGGCTTTTTAAGATTGGCATGATAATTGGAATATTTTGATAGGTCACGAAAACTCCATTTTCGGCCAAAAATCGCCAACTTTTGTGGATAATTTCCTCTCTGTCTTTTTTGCTCATTCGAGAAAAAGGAATACCGGAGATAATAACATCAACCCTGGGCAAGCCAAGTTCTCCTAAATGTGCGGGCATTTGCCTAACATCACCGGGAAATAAAACGAGCCGCGGATCATTTAATTTTTTTAATTGTTCGACAAAATCCTCATTAGTTTCAATCGCCACTAATTTTCCATCTTCCGGTAATCTTTTTAAAATTTCCCGCGTAAAAGCTCCATTACCGGCTCCATATTCAATAAAGTACTTGACCCCGGGACTAATTTTTGAAAGGACTTTTCGGACGACATTTCTTGGGGTAGGATAAAAGGCGGCTACTCGCCGATAGTCTTTTAAACTAATTTTGAAGAAATTCAACATATCGTATTCTGTATTATTCCCCCTGTTTTTTATCTTATGGTAATACAAAGAAGCCAAAAGCCAAGCTGTTCCGAAACGAGCTGTTCGTAAACAGACTCTATTGTAGTAGAATTTCTCACGAGGTTCAAGGATTTTTATTGTATAGACCCACTGCATACTCACTCACCCATCAGCCATCTCGAGACAGCCCCCGCCGCGCTCAGGCAGCGGTGGTCAGGAGGTTTCTCAACCCGCAGACGTTCCGGAAGATACGGTTGTATGCAGGGATGGGGGTGGCGAAAGCGATGAGAAAGAACGCGGAAGGTTTTCACGTGGGCCAGCGTATGCGCCACGGGAATCCGGCGTTGCGCATGCGCACGATTGTGCCGCCGTGCTCGAGCGGTGAGCGCCCCTCCTCGCGGTGTCCGGTCCCCGGAAAAGGGGTCAGGGACAATGATGCCACACTGACACCATGGCACGCACCCCTCGCAACGCCGCTGGTGACGAAAGCCCAGGCGTGGCCATGGTCAAGTCTCTGGAGCAGAGAGCACGGTCCCAAGAAGCACCAAGAACTTCTTGACCCCTGGCCGGTGCCCGTTGGCAGAAACTCCCCTCCCTGGGTGAATCACCCACAACCGCAAGAAGAGGGAGAAGTCATTCGTGATGCGATGAAGCGAGGCCGACCGTACGGTGGCGGAGACCAGCGCAGCGTCATTGTCCTTGACCCCTGTATCTCATCTGTTCTCTTCT
>CAYJQK010000043.1:0-8052 GCA_964372305.1 uncultured Candidatus Saccharibacteria bacterium
TCGAATATCTCCCACGCGACCTCGATAAGGAGAGCGAGGAGGAACCGCAGTCCGATCGGCCACCGCCACCGCTTGCCGATCCACCAGAGAACTCCGTAGAAGGCAAAGCCGTGAATGATGTGGGAAAAACTGTACCAGTCCGACAAGTGCTGGGAGTTCTCCGAGCTGTACGTCACTCCGTGCCAGAGCTTCACATATCCGCATTTGCAGATCGGCACCTGCCCCATGAAGAAGAGGATGAAGGCGAACACGACCACGATACCCGTGGACAGAGACAGGGTGACCGGCAGCGAGAAGCGCGTGCGCCACATTCGTGGAATCACGCATCATACCGCTCCTCCCCGCCCGTGGCGATGATGCCTGTTCTCGGAGTGTGCCATCAAAACCTCGGCACGAGCCAAAAGACTATCATCAATGTTGCCGTCCCGGTGGCTGCAAGTTCGAGGAGGGGCGTGATCCCGACGCCAAACACCGTCGGCATTGACGCGGCATATTCCCAACGCCTGAAACGCAGCGCAAGAGTCTCATCAAGAAAGGCGAAACCGAGACCACAGCCCAGAAAGAACATGAGTTCCCAGGCGTTATTTAGGATGTCCACTGACCTAAACAGCACAACGGAGAACAAGAAGAAGAGGACGATCAACGCGCCATCCTTCAAGGACATCATGACGAGCAACCGCGTGTTGTGTGTCCACGACTGCCGACGGCAGGTTTCGTAGAGCCAGCAGTGGCAAAATTCCCAAAGAAGATTTGTCAGAAATCCAACGAGGAAGATCTGCGTAACGAGAGCCGCAGTCAGCATCGGGCCAGAGTCTCCTCCTGTGAGCGTCGGCATAGCCCAACGGTATCAGTTTCCTTCACTGAGCATGCAGACGGACCTCTGTGGAGCGGAATGTTCACCTCTCTCGCACCTTGTCGTAACCGTCATCGCGAACCGGCTGAACTTTCCAGCCGGTATTTTTTCGAACAGCGCGAACGCGCGCAGAGTGAAGCGAGAAAACTTAGCGTTCATACAACCGCGCGGCGGCCGTAAAGCCGGACACGTCCGCCGCCGTTTTTCCTGGAAAGGTTTCCACCTTGAGTAGACGATCGTTCAGGAGTTTGAGGAGTAACACCCCCTCTACGTTCGCCTCCTGCGTCGCGAACGTTACCCCCTGCACATAGGAAAGACGATCCCAGGGCTGTCCTGTGCGTGTGACCCTCCAGCCTGGCGGCACCAATTCGTATTTCACCATTCCGGACGCAACACTCACGGCTTTTGGGTTCGGCCGATTCCCTTTCGCCGCAAACTGCTTCGGCTGACTCTGCCAGTTCCCCAGGGACACAATAAATCCTCGCGGATCAAGAGCATCCGGCGCGAAGGAAAGATGACCGCGCCAATAGTCTCCTCCGCCGGGTTGGTCCGGCGGTCGGCCGGCATATCCATACGTGCCGACTTTGAACCAATTGCCAATAAGACGCCCATCGATATCATAGTCAATTTTCCCAAAGCGCGGCAGCGCTTGACGCACATTCTTTGCGAGGAGTTTACTTTTCAGCGGTTCTTTGAAGTAGGCGAAGAGATCAGCGGAATGGAGCTTCCACGCTTCGGACGCGTAGTGGGCGGGGACGACGTAACCGGTGAGTTGCACGTCGGTATCCCAGACAGAGACGTCAATGCCGTACTTCCCCGTCTTGCCGACAAGTTCACCCTCACTCACGGGAACCCGCACGGAGAGTGGCGTATTCAGACCAACCGGCCCGGATGCATTCAGGAGCTGTGGCGCAAAACTCGACATGTTGGAATAGTGGATGGAGTGCGTGCAAGAAAATTCGATCGTGAGGGCATGGTCCACAAATGTTTCTGCTCCCGTGCGCACCGTGCGGGACATCTCGACCACCGTGCCGCGCGCGGGCGAATAAATACGAAACGTGTCCGGCGGCGCATGCAACCCATCCACGCCAAACATGTAGCCATGATCAATCGGGGTTACGTGGCCGCCGATCATCTGACCCATGGGCTGGATAACGCCAAGACGTTTGAGTTCAAACGGTGATGCGCCAAAAGTGACCGGTCCCTTACCGCGGCATTGCCCATGACTCGGATCAAACATCGAAGCCGGTTGGACGCGTCTCGGGGTGCAACCTGTCGCGGTTGCGGTTGGGCAGACGGCCGCGTGTACGCTCTCAAGAAGCGTGCCCTGCGTGTGCAGCGCCACGATAGCGAAAACGAAGAGCAGACATGTTCGCCACGGCCATTGCTGCCGCTGCCTCCTCATGATGTCATTCTCTCCTCTGCGAGCAGGCGTGTCCACCGTCTCATGCGATGAGAATGGAGAGATGAACTCGCCAGTGACAGTGCTCGTTGGTATACTCCTCCTATGCAGGGCATGCGGCAGCGTGGCGCTCAAGGGGCCTCAATGGTCGAGTACGTCCTCCTTATTGCGCTGATTGCGATTGGTGCGCTCGTTGCGATCGCCACCGTGGGCACAACTTTACGGAACAAGTTTCAACCTTCGCCGGACGTACTCTTGGGCGGAGGCGACTTCAGCACGCGTCCAAGAGTAGTGTCTCCGACGCCGTCGTCAACGAGCTTCAACCTGTCAACGGATCCTGGCCTACGATTCCCTATCGCGTCTCCCGAGCTGAAGAAAGACGAAGAAACACGTATGGCGAAATACTCGGGATCACTGTTGGCTGGCAGCATCGCGCCACTCCTTGATTTCACGCAAGCGGACTTCGACGCTGCGGCGCGTTCTGGCAACGTGATCGTCTTGTACTTCTACGCGAACTGGTGCCCCATTTGCGCCGAGGAGTTCCCGAAGATGCAATCTGCTTTCAACGAACTTTCCACGGATGGCGTGGTGGGTTTCCGCGTGAACTTCAACGATAATAAGACTGACGCCGATGAACAGGCGCTCGCGCGTGAACATGGCGTGGCGTATCAGCACACCAAAGTCCTCCTCAAGAACGGCAAGCAAGTGCTGAAGTCTCCAGAAACATGGGATTCAGATCGCTACCTCACCGAAATTTCTAACGCCCGAGGTCAATAACCGTGGCGAACGCCCCCATGTTCGTTGCCTTCATCGCGGGGATCGTCTCCTTTCTGTCCCCGTGCGTGCTGCCCCTCATTCCGGGATACCTGGCCTATCTGGCAGGGACATCCATCGGAGAAAGCGGCGCGAAGCGACGCGAGATATTTTTCAACAGCGTCTGTTTTGTCCTTGGATTCGGGTTGGTATTTGCGCTGTTAGGGGTCCTCTTGAACACGCTGTTGTCTCGCGTCGCCTACGACGTGCAGATCTGGCTGTCGCGTATTGGCGGCGTACTGATCATGATATTCGGGCTGCATCTGACCGGACTGCTCAAGATTCCCTTCCTTGACCGAGAGCGGAAGCTCAACGTTCGCTCGCGCTTCAAATCTCGGTATCTGACTTCCATGGTTTTTGGCGCCGCGTTTGCCGCGGGCTGGACACCCTGCGTGGGCGCCGTCCTCGGCGCAATCCTCGGCCTTGCCACCACGCAATCCGGGCTCGCCTTCACACTCCTCCTGTCCTACTCCGCGGGGTTCGGCTTGCCTTTCCTGCTCGTCGGACTCTTTACGGCACAAGCCGCAGCCGTCATTCGCCGCTACGGGGTATGGGCTCTTCGCGTTCATCGCGCCTTTGGCGTGCTCCTCATTATTCTCGGCGTGCTCATCTTCACGCAGACATTGAACCGCTTGGCAAACTTTGAACTCTTGAATCGCGTATTGCTCCAATAGGACACGCAATGGAGAGAAAAAGGACCGCCATCTTGGTGCTCGCTCTCGTGGCGATTGGCGGACTCATCGCTGCTTTGGAATCACAGAAGCCCGGTCGGTCCAGGGGTACAACGGTGACAGAACTGACTCCTCGCGATATGCCCATGAACGAAAAAACGCAAACGTTTGAGAAAGCCAAGGAACTCGTGAATCCCGCGGGGTTCATCAATACGGAACCGCTGCAGCTCCGTGATCTTGTGGGCAAGCAAGTCATCCTGGTGGATTTCTGGACGTACAGTTGCATCAATTGCCAGCGGACGTTGCCGTATCTCAATGCCTGGCATGAGAAATATGCTCCCGAGGGGTTGACGATCGTCGGCGTGCACACGCCGGAATTCGCCTTTGAGCAAAAGAAAGAAAACGTCCAGGCGGCGGTGGAGAAGTACGCGATCAAATACCCTGTGGTCCTCGATAATCAGTACGCCACCTGGCAAGCGTACGGGAATCGGTATTGGCCGCGGAAATACCTCATTGATATCGATGGCGACATTGTCTACGACCATATCGGCGAGGGCGCCTACGCGGAAACCGAACGGAAAATTCAAGAGTTGCTCAAGGAACGCGCCGAGCGTCTGCAAACAAACCAATCCATTGCGCGAGACATTGCGCAGCCGGGGAATGTTATCACACGGAGCAGCGGGGTCGGCAGTCCGGAAGTATATTTCGGATCCATGCGCAATGAACTCTTGAGTAATGGGACGCCGTTCAAAAACGGAGTGCAGGATTTGACGGCTCCTCTCACCATTCCTCTCAACCGACTTTTTCTCTCTGGTCAATGGGACATCCAGCCGGAATATGCCAAGAACCTCACGGTGCCCGCTTCAATCATTTTTCACTATAAAGCCAAAGATGTGTATGTCGTGCCCTCAGCGGAGCACCCGGTGACAATGAGAGTGCTCCGTGACGGAAAATCGTTAGGCAGCGTTGCCGGCGCAGATGTCCACGCTCAAGCAAGAGGAGACATCGTCACCATTCAGGAAGACCGCCTCTACAAACTCGTCGAGGATCAAGAAGTTCGCGAACACACTCTGGAGCTCATCATCGAGAACCCTGGGCTGAAAATCTTTACCTTCACGTTTGGTTAGCGGAGCTTTTCCATCTGATCATGGACTGGCCCAGTTTCGGCGAGACCGACCGTCGCAGCTCGGCTACGAAGATGATACTTTTCAAATTCCTGAAGGAGTGAATCCTCGCGAACAATGAGTGGTGGGGTTCCTCAGAGCGCACGTGGGGGAGATATGTGGGGGTACTGTGACCACACAAGTGTCGCGGACGCCATCAGGATGAGAAGAACGATCATCGCCGAAATCACGGCGCGCATCCGCGTCGTCCGAAACACCCGCGCCCGCACGTCGGGGATTCGCGTCCGTCGCCACTCGGCGAGGCTTATCCCAATGAGCAGCCAGAGGAAACCCACAAGATACCCGCCAAGCACATCGCTGACATAGTGGACTCCCAAATACAGTCGGCTGAAGCCAATAAGAAGAATGAGGAGCGACCCGAAAAAGAACGCGAGGATCTTTCCCTTCCACGTTGCGCATGTCCGGATCCCGAAATACGTGAGGAATCCATACAAGGCAACGGCGACCGTCGCGTGACCGCTCGGAAAGGCAGAGGAGTGTTCCGTGTAGAGAGGCACGAGTCCAGTGGGACGTGGACGGTGCAGTATGAGCTTGCCGAGCGCGGAGAGAAGCTGGCTGCCAAGGACCGTCAGCCACAATGGCCAGACAGAGGATCTCCGTCCCCACAGCCACCAGAGCAGAGAGACTAAGAGCACGAAGAGCGCCGTGATCTGCCACGCTCCGAGAAATGTCACCAGGAGAAAGAAGGAAGTCAACGATGGACGACGAAGAACAGACACGCGGGAAGCAAGTCGTACGTCAACGGCGACAATCGGACCGCTGCGGAAGACATCCGTGACCAAACCAAGCAACAGGATGAGAGCAGAAAGAAAGGCGGCGGAGAGGAGCGTCAAGGGAAGCCCCATAAACCGCCGCGGATGCAGCCGACGGTGGAGAAATTTTATGTGAGAGGCATGCCGAGAAACCAGACGCCGAACGTCGGCATTCGCAAGGATGGCTCGTCGCAGTGAACGCGGAAGAGAAGACAAAAGTGAATACATATCTCTCGGCCTCACCGTATCCTGTCCTGGAAAATTACGCACATCACAATTTCAACAACTCGCGATTTCAGCATGGGCGGCCAACGACAAAGCACGGAGGATACTCCCGAAGACGAGGAGAGTAACCGCGCGAGAATAAGAGAGCGTTCGTTATCCAGTCGTCATCGGGGGAAAGAAACTTCCTCGCTCACGAAGAACAGCAAGCCCGAGCGAGCGCTCCGCTCGTGAAGTGAGGCGTTCGGAACTCTCCGTATGCATACTCCGGAATTCCCGACGAGTCACAAGAAGGCCGGGGACCATGGGAAGCCAAAACGTCATCCCGCAGAGGAGTATGGTCGTGGCAAACTCCGCTTCAAGAGGAACCTCGAACAAATGGCGCGGCAGTCAACCCACAAGAAGCACTGCACCGCTGCGATCTTTTGAGAGAATGTATAAAAACCTTTAGAGCGTGCGGGAAACCCCGTCTTCGCGAGCGAGGCGACAAGACCAAGCGTGGCGATCTCAACCGGATGGTCCAGAAGATTGCTTCGTCGCTGCCGCTTCTCTTGAATGACAAAGAGGGGGTCTTCAACACCTTCTCCGGTGTCTTTTTTCAGCTACGGCGATGGCAAAGGATTCCCACAGTGATTGGCCGAGGGCTTCTTCCGGCATCACTTGCCGCGCAAGGGCGATTGTCGCGTGGGGAGGTGTACGGGAAATACGGCCGCTCGAAGGCATGAGCTCACCGGTAATCAGTGTAAACAGCGAGCTTTTGTCGGCGCCGTTTTGTCCCATCAGGGCAATGCGACGAACGGTGTGCACAAAAAACTGACCTCATCCAGCAGTGTTCGGCAGTGGTGATATTCGAAGCTAACCTCCGAAAATATCAGGAATTGGTGTTGGAGGATCTATCCCCTGATGCGCAGGGTACGACAGGACCGGTGACTGCGGGACGTGCATCATCAGTAAAACCACCCCCGATCAAGAGGGTGGTTTTTCTCGTGCGTACTTAGGCGCGCGCTACCTTGGTAGCTGCGAGACCTTTTTCGCTTTCAACGACTTCAAAGGCCACGGCATCGCCGACTTTGAGATCCTCGAATGTTACACCCTGTAATTCCTTGGAGTGAAAGAAGAGATCTTTCACTTCACCTTCACGGGAGATGAATCCAAACCCTCTGTCCGTTAGCGTTTTGATAGTTCCGTTCATACATAGTGATAAGGTATAAAATGATGCTTTCCTAGAAACTTGCTAATGTTTCTTTCGTAGATCGCACTTATACACAATAGATGAGGGATGATATTTTGTCTAGAACCCATGTGAGACCGTCGAAAAACTCGATACCTCCCTTATGAAATACGCCCTTGGTTGAGAAATTCCCTCGCGACCAGGGAGTTTTTCGACGGTCTCTACAGTGCTCTGCATATTCATTGTCCTTGACCCCTTTACCCCCCTTTACCCCGCAGAAACGCCCCCTGATGCCCCGCCCTTGAGGGCGGGGAGGCGTTCACAACGCTCTCTCACGAGTCTTTTTGAGTTCTGGCAAATCACGCTGGCACGTATCCCAAACTGTTTTGAGATCAACAGCAAAATACTCGTGCATGATTCGATTGCGCATGCCGGTCATTTCGTGAAAAGAAATCTCGGGATTGCTGTTCGCGAAATGTATCGCTCACGTGCGCCGCGGCTTCGCCAATGATGGTGAGCTCCCGCACGACCGCGTCAATCATCATGGTATTCTCGGCAAACTTCTCATACGTGCGGCCACGAACATACTCCGCTGTTTTCCCAATAGCATCGAGAATGTGCCGCAGATACACCGTATCATCCTTCATAGAGAATTTCCGCTTCTGATAATACCGCCGAGCGAAAATACTTGCTCAACGCTCCTGGCGTTACCAAGTCAACCGGCCGATGCAGCGCTCTGGCGAACTCATCTTGGATTCTGACCAGCTCAAAATATCCGGTCGGCTGCCGGAATTCGATCAAGAGATCGACATCGCTATCTTCTCTGGCATCTCCGTGCAGATGCGAACCAAAAAGAGAAATCCTCTGAATTCGGTCCTGCAAAGTTTTTTTTTGCAGCGCCTGTCGAATGGCTTGTTGGATCTCTCGCTTGCTCATACTTCAACAATATCAAAGAAGAAGCCAGATTGCACGGAGGCCTCATCT
>CAYJQK010000044.1:0-7911 GCA_964372305.1 uncultured Candidatus Saccharibacteria bacterium
CGGCGGCACGAGCGACCGTGTGCTTTGCGCGGTCCGCAAACCTCTCCAAGATGTTCACGCGTTCTTCCTCGCGTGGCTGCCACCCGGGGATGCGCCGATTCCCGAAGAAGGGGACGTTGAAGAAGGAACCGAAGCCCCCCAGCGGCGACCCGAAGACCTGGAGATCCTCCGCACACGCGTGGCAGAGGCTCCGCCGCTCCTCCCGGCCATTCACGGTCCGAAGGATGGTCACGGCTGCGGGACGCAGCCCGCATTGTTCACACATCGTTGGCATAGCATGATGGGATACCGAGATGAGTATAGCATATGTGTCAAGCGCGCTTCCAGCGCCACGAAGAGGGAATACTGAACACTCGAAGTGTTCACCAACCTTCGCCAACCCGCCTGCGTCTCCCTGTGCCGTTGGCACAACAGACAGGCGCAGCACGCGGGCAAGGGGCTCCGTGGGGCGGGCCATTCGTATTGACGATGGAACAATTCCCCTGCTAGGGTGCCAGGTCATGACCAATCTTGCCCTCGTTCTGTCCTCCCGACCGACGAACCAGGAACACCTCACGGTCACCGCGCTCGCCGAGGCATACCGGCGGCGGGGGGTGGATGTTTCCGTTCTGCGCGGCCCTCTGGCGCTTCTCGCTCTGCGGCTCCCCTGGCACCATGCAACCGTCTTTGACTTTCACGGTGCCCGCGCGGCGGGGATCGCCTGGATCACGCGGGTCTTCCACAGACGCGCGACAACCATCTGCACGCTCCATGAACGATCCGACCTCCGCGACACACGATTTCTCGGACGCGCGCTCGCGCGTATCGGCATGCGCATCGCCGCGCGAAGCGCGCACGAACTCATCACGACGCAGAAGACGCTCCAGTACACGCTCCTTACACAGCACCACAAACTCCCCACGTACATCCCGCAGGGCGTTTCCCGTCCTTTCCCCGCAAGACCGGGGCGGGCGCCGGCCCGCACGCTTGTCGTTGTCACCGAAGATGCGCGGCACGCGGCCGCCGTGCGCCGTGCCGCGCGGGCTGCCGGTTTCTCGTTCCGAAACATGACGCTCATCCGACGCGACCAAGAGACCGCGCGCGCGGCGCGAGGCCGGACGCGACGAAGCGTGCCCTGGTCATCCCCCGATCGTGCGTCAATTCTCTCCGGCGCCTCAGCGATGATCGTCCCCGCGCCGCTCCGCTGTCCTGGGGATCTCCGCACGATTGCCCTCGCCGGACGTCCGCTCATCGTCCTCGACACTCCGGAGCACCGTGAAGCGCTACCCGCGGGAACACTCTTCGTCCCCGCCGCCTCACAAGAACATCTCACGCAGGCATTCCGTAACCTCCGACGCTGCCCGAGGGCGTGGGAACGCCGCGCAAAAAATACGGCACGCCGCACGGAGCGCCTGTATGCGTGGGACGTTGTCGCCGCGGAGTACCTCAAGGCGTACCGTCGCGACACCCTCACGCCCGTGCTCGTGGACTCCCTCCTCGCGCGGGTCAGCACCGTCCGTTCCTAACGCGCGGACGTCACAGCCGACCGTACCCTTGGCCCGTGAGTGCGGGTGGGAGGACTCGAACCTCCATGGGGTTTCCCCCACACGGTCCTAGGCCGTGCGCCTGTACCAATTCGGCTACACCCGCAGAGCTATTCTTCCAGGGCGCCCACAGTGTAGCGCCAGAAACGGAGGAACGGAATATCCTGTATCCTGACATCGCGGCATACCTCCTCACGGACCAAGAAAGCGCTGAAAGAAACTTCGTTGTTGCGAGCGGAACTTGCGTGGAGCCCTGTACTAGTGATCGGTGCCGGGCGGAGCGAAGCGACACGGGGTGTCGTCCCCGCGCACGCGGGGACTCGTTCGTATCGGACTCTCGATGCCGCTCAAGAGCCTGTCCTCGAGCGCCATCGAGGAGCGACACGGGGCCGGGTGTCGGATTGCTTCGGCCGCGTCCCGCGGGCCTCGAGAAAGACGTGGGGGGCTTTCCCGTCAGGGAGAAGGGACATCACGGGGTATTGACATGAGGCGGTTTCAAGAGCTACCATCCCCCTGAGTTGTTGTTCCTTTCCGTACCCTGCAATGTCGGAGGATTCACTCATGCGATCGCTCTTCCTACTCCTTGCGTGCTTCGTGTTCCTGGCGCTCGCTCCGCCAGTAGAGAGCCACCCGCGGCGGTACTATTCCCGAAGTTCCTTCCGCGCATTCCCGTCGTACCAGCGCCCATACTCCATGGTCCCGGGTTTCAACTTCGGGAGGTACGGCGGGTACTCTGGGTACTATCCGTACCCTCGTCCCTGGATCCCGTCACCGTATGTTGTCCCCCCGTTCCCCTCCGGCTATTTCTATGTCGTGCCGCCGGCATACGGGTATGCTAACGGCTCCTTCCCCTGCTGGCGGTAGCGTCAGGCACACAACCGATGCGCATTGTTCGCTCCCACCTCACCCGTGGGAGTTTTTCTGCGGGCAGAAAAAAGCACGGATCCACATCCGTGCTCGTGTTCAAAGGAACAGTATTACTCCGACAGCTTGCGGACAGCGTCTTTGGCCATCTTGAAAAGCTCTTCTTGACTCAGAACCTCGATTCCCTCCTTCGCAAGGCCGTGTGCGCGTCCTCCTGCGGCTGCCTTGTCGAGCGCAGCCTTGAGCTCGGCAGGATCGCAGAGTTTCGTCGCTTTTCTTGGTACAGCAGGATCTGACGGAGACGATTTCTTTCCTGCGTCGCGATCCGCTTTGAACTCCCGGACAAGTTCATCAAACTTCCTTGTGAGTTCACCGACGGTGTGTTTCAGATCGCTGACTTCCTGTGACGCAGCCTGGGGGACGGCCCACCACGGAAAGATGGTCCGACCGAAGAAGAACAGCACGACGAGGCTCAGAAACACGCATAGTACGACTATGTAGATAAGCCATGTCCACCACTTCATCGCTCACTCCTTCCTAAAAGATACGGGCAATGATCAGAGACGAACGAACAAGACGCCGTATCGTATCATTCTTATGGATGTTGTCAAGCAGTAGTCTTAGGATTAGCAAGCAGTTGGAACAGCACGGAGGCTGATTTCAAGGAACTGGAGCGGCGAATCGAACGTTTCTGGCGTGGAGAATCGCCACTTGAATTCACGAAGGAACAGAGGCAGACGTCGGCCCTTGAGACGACATTCCTCGTGTGGCTTACCCCCCTCTTGACAAGATTTGAAAACTCCGCTACGGTTCTATGATCTCGGGAGTGAACTCGCCTCGTTGGTGAGCGCTTCGGAGACGCTCTTTCGAAAAGGAGGAAGCGATCTATGTCTCCGAGAAAACGCGTTGGGAAGAATGGGAAACGTCAGCGTGCTCCCGAGAAGACGGAAAATAAGGGAGCGCTACGACCCAAGAAGACCAAGAAAAAAGGAGGGATACACGTGAAAGAAGATGTGATCGACAAGTTCTTCAAATATCTCGCAAAGGAGACTTGTGAAGCCCGAAAGAAGACCGTAGAGCTTGAGAAGCGCGAACAGGCGCTCACAACGGAATTGGTGAACCTTCGGAAGAAGGTACTCGGTCCCAAAGACACCGCCGATTTCATCCTGAAGATCGTCGGTGAGGTTGATCAAGAGCTCTGCGAAGAAATGCGACAGGTGCTTCTGTCGCCACCCCCCCCATCGCCGGGGACGAGCTCGACTTGAAAACAGACCGGCTCCACGGCTGTACCGTCACGATTCCGCTCCTGATGATGCTAAAAAAGCATCGTCAGGAGCCATCCATCCTTGCGTTGTTGAAAGGAGCACCATGGATCTGGATCAAGAGACGACTGAGCGATGCATTAAGGAACTGTGTAGGAGCACTGTGGCGCGTGTCCAGCAGGCATTCGCGCGGGGCGTCGCGGAGGCGGAACGGCGCCAGGTTTGGCTGAGCATCATTTTCCTTGCACTGTTCCTTATCGCCGTGGCCTTCGCGCTCCTCGTAGGTTTTCGTCTGCGTCCTGATTCGACCCAAGAACCAGGAGAACCCTGGTCGCTCGAAGCTACACCGCCAATCACGCCAGACGCGAAGGAACGCTTCGTCCTCACAGTCCGACGTCTTGAGGACGGAAACCCTGGGTGGTACCCTAAAGACGGGAAACGTATCGCCGTTCCGAAGGGCACAGCGATCCGGCTCCGCACATCCACGGAGCTCAAGAATCTCATCGTGAAGCTCCAGCGCGCAGACACTGGAGCTATACGTACCCTGGAGATTCCGTGGAACAAGAGCGCGAACAAAGAGGGATGTTACATCCTCAATGGTGAGCATAATCTGGAACTTTTTCTCTGGATCTCACAGCCGATCGCGTTCAAGATCTCCCCCCTCTCTGATTCCTCTCGTGAAATACGTGAGGCACTCAAGCAGCAAGGCGGCGAGATTCAGCAGACGGATCTTTGACCCGGCGGTATCCTCCACAGAGGGATACTGCCGGGAATTCTCTCTCCCGCAGCACATGATATCTGCGTTCCCAGAAGGCATATCTCATGTGATGCGATCACCTGACCTTTCGACAATTTCATAGGAGTGAAAGACATGAAACCGCTCGTCTGCTTTTTCTTCGTTCTTGGTGTTGCCTTCGTGCTCACCATAGGAACCGCGCTACTCACTGCGACGCAGCCCGTCTTACGGTGGATGCTCTTCGGCGCCATCTGGAGCGCCTGGTGCATCCTCGCGTACTTCTCAACAAATCGCCTGAGACCGGACCAGCGAATCACCGCGTTGTACTTCGCGACGTTCGAGGCTACCTACGCGAGTGGAAACGACTACGCCGACCTTCAGAACCGATTCACGACCGCGCACCGCCTACCAGAATTTACGGAGTGTTGCCGTCGGGGAATCCCTGTACGAGGGTTGCAAGACTTCGTGTATCTGCAGTGGCCATTTTTCTATGACCTCCGCCGGGTAACAGCGGGGATGATTCGGCTCCGGATCAAGGAGGCAACGGGAACCCAGACCATGCGTCATGAGGACTACCGCATTATGAAGCTCGTCACGAAGCGAACCAAGGATGCAACGGGAAACACAAAAGAGGAAACGCTGCCTTGGGAGCTCGTCGAGGGGCCAGTCGTCAACCCCCGTCATCCCCTGGTGGTTCCTCCGCCCCAAAAGGAGAAAAACGTAAAAACAGACGGCTCGACAGAGGAGATCACCACTCGTTTCGTACTCGAGCGAACGCTCATCCCGCGAGTGGAGATGCAGGTGAATGTTGATATCATCATTCGTCTCGGCGTGAAACTGATGCCCCTCATCAAAGCCGTACCGGGCGTGTCTCTCGACAACCCCGAGAAGCTTGGTGAGGAACTCCGCAACCGCGGCGCCGAGCCCGTTGTGCAGGAAGCTCTCCTCCACGCCATGAAGAAATTCACTTGGGAAGGCCACTGCCACATCAACGACAATCTTGAAGATTTTGAGAAGGAGGTTGTCCGTGTCCTACGGAAGCCGGGGACATTTTTTGTGGAGGCAGGACTCCTCCGCCCCCTTCATGAACACTCGCCCACCGAGGAACGCGAGGACCCGAAGAAAAACAGTAATGGCGACGCCGTGGAGTCTATCGACATCGCCATCGAGGAACCGATTCCAAAATCGGACGCGCTCCGCGAAGCGCTCAATGCGGTCGCGATCGCCAACTACAATAAGGAAAGCCGACGTCTCGACGAGTTCGGGCTGTCCTCGGGACTTAGAGACCGCGTCGAAATGGCGCAGGCGCTCGGTCAGGATGTCACGTTTACGGAGGTTCTTGCCGCCGATGCGATCAAGAGCTCCCAGGTCATCGCGATTGGCGGAGACGGGAGTTTCCTTACCGCCGCTGCCCAATTAATCTCAGGAGGAAAGGGCCAAGGAAGAAGAACAAAACGTCCTCGCAAACGAGGAGGAACAGGTCAAGGAGGACAGCAAGGAACCACGGGAAGTTAACAATACTACTCTAGAAAGAAAGGAGATAGGAGAACATGGGCCTTGCCATTCTCTCCCTTGTCGCACTGGGGCTGGCGATATGGGCATTCGCCCAGAATAAAGTCTCTCCATCAACATGGAAAGTGAGTGGGGGTTATGGGGCAATCATTGCTGCAGTTGCGTTCCTCTGCGGAGGGATCGCCAGCATGACGAGCGCTCCACCAACAGATGGAGCTGGGGGTGAAAAACTCCCCGGATTCCCCGTCGTTGAAGTCAAAAAACGAGAACCTCCTCTCCCGCCACCTCCTGTGCCCGAAAAGGCCGTAGGAGCGCAGAAGCTGCTCGCGACGACGGAGCAAGATCTTGTAGCGGCGCTGAAGCATGCTGCCAAACTCGCCACCAAGAAACCCCCCGGCACGGTCACGCCGCCCCCGCCCAAGCCGCCCTACACGATCACCAAGATTGTTGAGGGGAGTTGGGAGATCGTCGTCAACGTCCCGGAGACGAACGAGCTCCGGACGGGGATCCGTTTCCCAGCGGGACACGCGGTGTACGTGAGCACGGTCTCGTCGCACTCTCCAAACTGGGGAATAACCATCCCGAACCTGGAGACGTACCTCATGCTCTCTAAGGGGGGAAAGGAGATTCGCGATGATCCCCTCCGGATTGGTCCGGAAAAGTACGCAAATGACCAATCACCGCCTCGCATTCGGCTCAATCCGGAAACAGCCGATGAGGCGGAACTCTGCTTCGGGTTCCCCACCGGGTTCCCCGCCGTGCCACGGGGCGAATACCATATCCTGGTCCGGAAGTCGAACGGACCGCTCGAGCCACATGAGTACACGCCCGGCGTTCCCGTTAAGTGGCTCATTACTCGCAAATAGGCGTGGTGAGCATCAGCCCACACGCAGCCACTCTCCTTGAGAGTGGCTTTTTTATGCGAAACCTCAAGAGGCTCTCCCATGATCGGAAGAGCCTCTTCGTGTTTGTGTCTCTTGAAAAAACTTCAGATCGCGCCTGCCGGAACTTGGCCTCCCACCCCGCGAACGACGAAGTTCACAAGGGCGGCAGACACCCCAATGACCACGATCCCAATAATCGCGTTGATGATCACTTGTTTTGCGGCCGTGATCCGATCCTCGTTTCCCGCCGACGTAATGTAGAGGAATCCACCGTAGACGAGGAAAGCAAGAGAGATGACACCGACAAAAGCCAACACGTAGTTGATGATTGAGAGAATGACGGAAGGAAGATCTCCACGGGCCGTTCCCGGGGGAGGAATGACGCCCTCAAGCTGCGCAAAGGCCACCGTCGGGAACAGCCCGACGAGAGCTTGCAGGAATCCGCGACGCACGAATTGCATCTTCACGCCCTTCTCACCTCCTCTCGATACCAAGTCACGATGTTCCCTTCACACTGTTTGGAGAATCCCCGCCACGACGAAGTTCACGATGGCGGCAGAGACGCCAACGACCACAATGCCAATGACCGCGTTGATGATGATTTGTTTCGCTGTTGTCACCTGGTCAGCCTCCCCCCGCGAGGTGATGTAGAGGAACCCGCCGTACACGAGGAAGGCGAGGGCGAAGATACCAACGAGGACGAGTACGTAGTTCACAATGACGATAATTGTCCCCGGAAGGTCGCGGGCAGGCGGCGCGTAGTTATTCACAAATTCCAGCCCGAGACCGGCAAGCGCGGCCACTGGCATCATGATCCCTATGGCGAAGCCGAGAAGGCTCATGAACGTTTTCAGCGGTGTATGGTGGTGTGACATATTCGTCTCCGTAATGACTGATATGCACAGGGTAGCAATAGAGCACTGAAAAGACAAGAACGCTTTTGCGCATGTGGCGAGCAGGCAGTCATCGGTTAATACCACCCCCGCCGTCCAAGAGCCCTTTGATCACAAAATTCACGAGCGCGGCCGCGAGACCGATGACGATGATGCCGATCACCGCATACACGAGAATCTGCTTCGCCTGCCCCACCTGATCCTTGTCGCCCCGCGAGGTGATGTAGAGGAACCCGC
>CAYJQK010000045.1:0-7767 GCA_964372305.1 uncultured Candidatus Saccharibacteria bacterium
AATGCACTGTTCGTGAGCGCCATGATGACACCTCCTAAAAAAAGAACGTTCGTTGCGAAAGTTTCGTATCCCCATCTCAATCCCGAACCATTCGGGACTGGGATATGGAGGGGGACTCGAGTGGAGTCCCCCAGAATCCCAGATTTCGTATCGCACGCTGGGTGTTCAGTGCGCCCCGAATGCCGCTTCCTCTGCGACTTCGGGAATGATCATGAGACGACCCGCGTCCCATCGGGACGGATGTGGAACTCTTCCTTTCCCCTCTGGACCCGGGCGAGCCCTCCGGAGAAGGAGCTGACGATGTCGTATCTCTCCGCGTATGCCGGAGTCCCATCGGGGCGGATGTGGAACCATTCCTCTCCCTTCCGGACCCAGGCGAGCCCTTCGGAGAAGGAGTCGACGGCGTCGTACCCGTACACCGCACACAATGCACTGTTCGTGAGCGCCATGATGACACCTCCTAAAAAAAGAACGTTCGTTGAGAAAGTTTCGTATCCCCACCGCTGGCGACCAGAGAGAGGTATCCCTGACCGCCATGGGTGGGTGGGGGAGGAATCTCAACCACCTCGCTACGGGCCGTAGCAAGGAGAAAGTGGCTCGCCGGCGGTTTGAGAGATGTGTGATGCAGTTGCGTTGGGCAGCAACAGGACATCAGCGATCTCCTCCTCTCGCTGGTGCTTCAGGGCCTCTGCGCACGCCATCGCGTGGCAGGTCACGCCCCGCCCTCTCCTTGATTCCCGTTTGCTGGTTGTCGAAAGGGCTGCCTCCACATCCAGGCCCAAGTCAACTATCGAAGACAGAGCATACTCGCACCAGAGTTTTTTTGTCAACACGAGGTACGTTCAGAACAACGTGGGCTGGTCCTTCGCCCATTCCTGATTTCGGGATGTACCGACGGATCTGGATGGCTGTCGTTCGGTCCCCCACCGTCGCGGCGTCATATCCGGGTACCCAGAGTTCTGCGTCCCAGAGGACCTTCTCGAGCTCGGGGAACTCCTCGCGGAGCGTTCGTGAGGAGATTCCCTTCAGGATGTTCACGACCGTACGATCGGCCATCCAGACGAGCGTACCAGACGACGACGCCACCCGCCCCGAAGGACGGGGTACTGACCGTCAAGAGCATCTTTCGAAGAGAGGTGTTCAACGCATGGCTACGAAAACGATGATCACAACCACGGCGATCGTCTGCCTCGTCATTGGCGGCGCGGCGGGGTATGTCGGCCGAGGCTTCCTTCGTCAACCGAACCGCTCCTTCGGACACGGCGGAAACCGCGCGGTATTCCGGGCCAGAGCGGACAGCCGATTGGCGATGGCCGCCTCGCCGCAGGAGAGAGCCGCCCCATCGCCGGGGAAATTCAAAATGTCGCAGAGGAACGGCTCGACGTCAAAATACCGGACGGATCGACGCGGATTACTCTTCTCAACAACGACACAAAGTATCAAAAAACCATGGCTGCCGCCGCGAACGACTTTCCCGCGGGCACACCGGCGCTCATCATCGGTAAGGAAAACGCGGATGAAAGTCTCACCGCTTCCTCCCACGTTTAATCCGGCGGGCGATCATCGGAGCGGCGGCGAGTTTCGTAATCCTCCTCGGGTGGATTTACCGAGTGAAAGAATCGTTTAGGGACACTTGGCGAATCGGATTGAACGAACCAACGACGGTATCCCCATTGAGGAAGTGGACGTACAGCGGGTCCATGGGAGAGACATCATCTTTAAAAAACACATCGAACGTGCTCGGCTTGTTCAACACCAGCGGCTCGCTTCCCGCACAACGGAGAACGCTTCCCCCCTCGGCCGTTTTCAGCGCGCACGCCCAATTCTTCGGGTCGTAGTACTTCCTCCCATTCGTTGTCATAATGGAGTCCGATGGCTTTTCGGGAAGCGGCGGCGATTGCTGTGTCAGTGGAAGCTCAAGACCATTGATGTGTTTATCGGCCGCGGCTTGCATTGTCGGAGTGAAGCGAATATTCACGGACCGCGTGTCCCCCGTCTGGTCAATTTCGTATTCTCCCGTAATCCCGGGAAGAATCGGCGGATGGGCGAAGCGGGAAGACATTCCTCCGTCCGTGGACCGTGAGAGCGGTGCCGCGCTCGGCGCTGGGGTCGCGGCTGGAGTTTCCGGAAGAACACTTGGGCCAACGTCAGTCATAAATGACTCTTGAGAAATCTGTGTCGTCCGCAAATTCCCGCGCACAGATACGGGTTTTGCCTTCTCTTGCACGCCAAGGAAATTCGGGATCGCGATGGCGGCAAGAATCCCCAGGACCGCAACGATCACCATCAATTCGATGGCGGTGAACCCCTGCTGTCGCCTGATGATCCTCTGCTGCTGTGTGTGTATCTGCACCATGGGTGTGCGTCTTTCTTTGGGGTACGCGCCCTCCACACGCCGTCAATACCGTCACCGAGACCGTCGAAAAACTCGACACCCCCCTCGTGAAATGCCACGTTGATTGAACAATTCCTTCGTGACCATGGAGGTTTTCGACGGTCTCACACCGTCCGAACGAACATCTCTGTACTGGAGTCGGGACTCTGCTATGCTACTCGACGGATGAGCGCACGGCAGATCATTCCCATCGTCGCGGTGTGTGCCGCTCTCCTTGGTGCGGCGCTCTTCATCCGCGTGACGTCGAAGCCACACAACAGATCCTCAACATTTATCGCTTCTGAAAAAACTCGGGGAGTGAAAACAATCGTATCACCCCCCATTCCCGCCTCCATGACCATCCAGCCAATCACGCAAAAAGTCACCGTGACGCTTACCACGAGCATGGGCGAAATCCGCCTGGAACTTGAGGGAACGCGAGCGCCCCTCGCCGTTGGCAATGTTGTCGCCCTTGCCAAAAAAGGATTCTACAACGGCACGACGTTTCATCGCGTTATTCCGGATTTCATGATTCAGGGCGGCGATCCCCTCTCAAAGGATCCCGCGCAGCGCGCGCTCCACGGCACCGGTGGTCCCGGGTACACATTTCCCGACGAGATCAACGGGGAGCGCATTGTCCGCGGCACGGTAGCGATGGCGAATGCTGGACCCAACACGAATGGAAGTCAGTTCTTCATCGTCACCGCCTCGGCCACGCCGCATCTCGACAAAAAACATACGAACTTCGGGAAGGTGATTGCCGGCATGGACGTGGTGGACAAGATTTCGCAAGTGGCACGTGACGAAAACGACAACCCGCGGCATCCCGTGGTGATCAACACCGTGACGGTGGAAACTGCGCTTGCGGCGCCGTTCAGCCCTTCTCCATCGCCTGAAAGAGAGTAGAACGCATTTCAAAACCTGTATTCGAACCGAGAGGGACGCTGGCGGAGGCGAGACGTGGAGCTCAAGGATGCGGAATCCTGCTGGTCTGCCGCGTCCGAAGCGCCGGGTCTACAGCCCCGACATCGTCCCCCAGAGAGCCGGCATGAGGTTTGGAAATGCGTTCGCGGGTCGCACAAGAAGAACGATCGGAAACAGGCAAAAGAAAACCGCCTGGGCCAGGAACCAAGGCGGGGTTTGACGTTATTCGTCAACACATTGTGGCTGTGTTGCACCAAGAATGTACAGTCGCACACGGACACACGGGAAAGACCGGCGGATGATCGCCGCAGCAGCACGAAACTGCTCCTGATGCACGGCAATCTCCTTCTCCATAGAAAGGAACGAAGCTGACCCTCTGTACGCGCAGCAGTCCAGGTGATCAATGAGGTGAAGATTTGTCATCCCGTGGAGTTCCACCGCGAGACGCACCTGTTCCAGGAGGAAACGGCGCGCTGCCTCATCGTCAAAAAGTCGCGCGGCTCCCGCTGCAGCGATGAGATCCGCCTGACCGAGCGTCTCCTTTATCCACACATGAACGCGATCGTGGATACGAAAGTCCATGCAGATCATCACGAGGTGATCTGTATGGTGGATCTCCGGCAAGTCCGCCACTTTCTTGGACGAACCACTCGTGAAGGGAAGAAACACCACGAAAGACATGATGATGAAACCGAGACGCCGCATGAGCACACCATCCTTTCAAAAAAACATTCCTTGTCCGGCGAGTGGCACGGTACACCGTCGCGGCCGCCACGCAAGGACCACCCCGCGCTGCGCATGGGTCCAGAAACAGGAGAGACTCCACGCGAAGTCCAATATGGGCTGGGCGGAACATCGTCACGGCTCACTCATGGAAAGCCTCAAGAGTTATCGCCCTCGCGCAAGCGGGGGCCCGCACGCTCGTCGCGGGGACGGATTCCCGCTTGTGCGGGAATGACACGGTATGCATGGTTCCCTCATCGTGAACGTTCCCGTCGGTACACAGGTACGGAACATCCTGTGCATAAGGCTAGATACATCCTGTTGACGGACGATTTCTCCCTGGTACACTGGGGATATTCGAGTTTTCACGAGACCAACACCGCGCTTTAACGATCGTCTCCGCGTGAACGAACGGATTCGCGCACGTTCTGTGCGGCTGATCGACGCGGAGGGAAAACAAGTCGGCATCGTTCCCCTCGAGGAGGCGCTGAAGCGCGCGCGACTTGCGGAGCTTGATCTCGTTGAGGTGTCCCCCGATACCGCCCCGCCGGTCTGCAAGATCCTCGAGTATGGGAAGTACCAGTACGATCATTCGAAGCGCGAGCGGGCAGGCCGGAAGCACCAGAAAAAAGTTGAGGTGAAGGGCATTCGCCTCGGGCTGCGAACCAGCGACCACGACCGGCTTCTGAAGCAGAAGAAGACGGGGGAGTTTCTTAAGGAAGGACACAAGGTGCGCGTGGAGATTGTCCTCCGCGGCCGCGAGAAAACTCACACCGTCCTTGCCCGAGAGATCCTCGCGGCGTTCATCCGTACCCTCACGGAACCTCCCGTTATTGAGGAACCAACCACTTCAAGCCCCCGTGGACTCGCGTTGACGCTTGCGCCACCAAAGCTTGGGATCACGGCGGAAGCCCGACCCACCCGTTAATGGGAAGATCGTTCGTTGACGACCGTGCGAGGATCGCGTACGCTACGAACCTATGGTGAAGCAGAAGACGCGGAAGGCCGCAGCGAAACGGTTTGTGATCAGCAAGCATGGGAAAGTCCTGCGCCGGTATTCGATGCAAGATCACTTCAACGTGGGCCGGTCGAAAAAAGTGATTCGGTCTCGACGGCGTGACCGACTCGTGTCGTCTGCGGATCGTAAAAGGCTCGCGCGTCTGCTGCCGTTCCATGCCCCGCCGAAACGCTCCTAACGGATGATATGCCATGGCAAGAGTGAAGCGCGGCGTCCTCCATTCCAAGCGACGGAAGAAAATCCTCCGAAAAACGAAGGGGTTTTTTCACCGTCGGAAGTCGCACATCCGGGAAGCAAAGCAAGCGCTTCTGAAAGCCGGTCAATACGCCTACCGTGACCGCCGGAAGAAAAAGGCCGTGTTCCGTGCGCTTTGGAACGTACAGCTGAGCGCCGCCTTGCAGCCCCACAAGCTCTCGTATAGCCGCTTCATCTACCTGCTCCACCAGCACCACGTGCCGTTAAACCGCAAGATGCTCGCCCGTATCGCAAACGAACGTCCGGACGTCTTCACGAAAATTGTCGAGACCGTGCGGACAGATTCTTAGGAACGATGCAGAGGGGACAGACGTCCAAGAAAACGGCTCGGCCGCCACAACGAGAGGAAAAGCCAAGCCAAAATCCCACCCCCATCAATCATGATATCCCGCAGGGATCCTTCGCGGCCCGGGATAAAGAGTTGGTGAACTTCATCACTCCCGGCATAGGCGAGCGCAAGAAGACACGCCGTGATGCGGAGGAAGAGACGATCTTGTCGGCGCACCAGAAGCGCGCGCCACACGAGAAACGCCAAGATGGCAAATTCCGCCATGTGGGCAATCTTGCGGAGAACAAAATCCTGTGGCAATCCGCTCTCGAGATGCGGCACGTGCGAGAACAAAAAAATCATCAGCGCCCAGAGCGCTACCGCGGAACGCACATCCACCCGCCCGCTAGAAAAAGAGGAAGACACGCGCTGACAGGTAGGTCGCGTACAGTTGACTCAAAATACTCACGAGGACCAGCGACACGAGAGACAGGATCAGAAGAAAATTTATCTTTCGTGCTTCCATGGCGTTCAGGGTACCTCGTTCCACGCGCCACCGACAGTTCCCTCTTCGCGCCCAGAGAGGAATGGGAGGATAGGCGCTATCCTCCGCCGATAGAAACGAAGCCCGCAAGAGAGGCACCGCGCTTGCTCATCTTCGATCGGGACATAGCAATTCGGGCACGACCGCATGTTCGGGATGACCTCAACAATGTGCGGGCGAGGCGACGCGATCACCGGATGCCGTGAGGCCACGGGGAACCGCAAGCGCTGGCCACGCAGCACGTGCAGCTCGAACATTCGATCATCTTGGAACCACGTCCAGAAGAGGTACAGCGGAAGACCCAGGAGCAGGACGGTATAAAACGAGAGTTGCACGGTCAACAGCATGTCGAAGAGCCCATGCATAAGCCAGGGGAACAGGAACGCCTGACGGAGAAATGGATGGCGCTCCGTGGGGTGCAGTTGTGCCATCACCAGGTAATACCCCATCACGCCACCGAATACCATGTGGCCCACGGTCGAGATGAGGAAGCGGAGAAAGAACACGACAACAAGCGTATCGAAGTCCAACTGCTTGAATAGGTGAAGGAAGTAGAACGTGTTCTCAATAAAGGCAAAGCCGAGCCCGAGCGCAAATCCCAGTTGCACACCATCAATGATCTGATCCACGTCGACCAATCGAGTAAAGCTTCGGCGCATGAAAAGATACCGAACCGTTTCCTCGATGGTCGCAACGATCCCAAGGGACACAAGCGCCGCAATGACGAGGGATAACGGATCTCCAAAGTTGAGATTTTCAGAAAAGAAGATGCCCGACGTTTTCGGAGAAAGGAACTGCCAGGCCATGTAGACGCCGCGTTCCAGAACGACCGCGCAGCCGACGGAGAACATGCCGAGCACAAAGAATCGCGTGATCGCGCGACCCGGGACACTCGGCCGATGTTCGCGGACATAATACACCCAGAGAAGAAACACGACCGGCAGAAGACTCAAGAGTCCCGCAATAATCAAGATCGCGATGGAGTCAGACAGAGCGAGAGGATTGTCCTCGAGCATGCAGGAGTACTATAGCACAGAGAAAACACGCGGCTGCCTGCGGCGTGATATTGACGCCTGCCGCCGCACGACGTACATTCCGTCCACTATGGTGACGCCGGAAACCGTGCGAGACACCCTCAAGAACGTCTTGGATCCCGAGCTCGGCTACAACATTGTTGACCTCGGGCTCGTGTACGACGTGACG
This sequence comes from uncultured Candidatus Saccharibacteria bacterium, assembly GCA_964372305.1. Lineage (GTDB taxonomy): Bacteria > Patescibacteriota > Andersenbacteria > UBA10190 > CAIZMI01 > CAYJQK01. The sequence continues at coordinate 7,310 of CAYJQK010000045.1, forward strand.
GTTGACCAAGAGAGAAACATTCGGATTCTCCTGACTCTGACGTCTCCGGGTTGTCCGCTTGGTGACGTGATCGAGAAGAACATTCGCGACTGCCTCCGTCTCCTCGCTACCGTTGGCACGATCACGGTGACGCTCACCTTCGCGCCTCCCTGGAGTCCCGCCAAGGCGTCCGCAGAACTCCAGCGAGAGTTCGCCCTTATGGGAATCCCGGTATACTGAATACGAGGCGCTGTCGAAATCCTTCGCTCCATCACTCGATGGAGAACATCGGAGGCTAACGCGCGCTACGAGCGTGCCCCCATAGCTCAACGGATATCCAGCACGCACACTCTCTGCCCCTGTAGCTCAATGGATAGAACGCAGGCCTCCGGAGCCTGAGATGAAGGTTCGATTCCTTCCAGGGGCACCAAAATCTGACTTTCAGAAAATTGACCGACTTTTTCGTTGGCGGCGCAAAG
>CAYJQK010000046.1:0-7649 GCA_964372305.1 uncultured Candidatus Saccharibacteria bacterium
TCTCGGTATACTGCCGTTATGGCGATATCGGCGCGCGAAGCGGGTGCGCTCACTCTCTCGGTGGTCATCCCCGCGTACAATGAAAACCTGCGTCTCCCGGCGACGCTCACAGATGTCATGCGGTACCTCGGGAATCAGGAGTACGTATCCGAGCTCGTGATTATTGACGACGGGGCGACGGACGGGACTGCGGAGGTGGTCCGGGCCGCGCAGCGAAAGTTCCGTCCCAGGGCTCGCACGGGGCTGCGGCGCGTGGAGCTGCTTCAGTACCCGGACCGCAAGAATCGGGGGAAAGGGTACGCGGTGCGGACCGGCATGCTTGCCGCATGCGGGCAGTATTGCGTCTTTATGGACGCGGACAACTCCACAACCATTGACCATGTGGAGAAGTTCTTGCCGTACTTCACGCGGGACGAGTTCGACATCGTCATCGGATCGCGGGGTGTCGTGGGGACGAACATCACGATCCGTCAACCGCGAATACGAGAGATTGCGGGGAATCTTGGGAATGCTCTCGTGCGCCTGCTTCTTATTCCGGGGATCTACGATACCCAGGCCGGGTTCAAAATGTTCACCGCGCGGTGCGTCGCGGACGTTTTCCCGCGGCTCACGATCGACCGGTGGGGGTTCGACATGGAAATTCTTGCCGTGGCGCGGACACGCGGCTACCGCATCAAAGAGGCGCCGATCACCTGGCACAATGACGCGCGGAGTCTCGTGACGACGGTGGCGTACCTCCAGGTGCTTAGCGACGTGCTGCGCATCCGCTGGAATCTCTGGCGAGGGGTGTATGGTCGGTGAACGTTCGCCCAGCGTGGGTGGCGCCGAACTCCGGCAGGACCCCGTAACGGAGAAGTGGGTCGTGATGAGCTCCGGACGGGCGCAGCGTCCCCAGGACTACGCGCAGGTCGCGCCGGCGCACGGGCACATTCCGGAATACGTTGACCGGTGTTCGTTCTGCAACACCCGCGAGTTTCCCCAGAATCCGGAGACGCTCTTTGTGCCGCGGCGCGGGCGGCACTGGCGCATCCGCGCGTTCCCCAACAAGTTTCCCGCGTTTACGCCTCTCGATCATGTCCGCGCGTGGAAAGTCGGACCGTACACGGCAATGGAAGCTGCTGGGTTCCACGAGGTCCTGACGCCGCGGGCGCATAACGGCTACCTCTTCCGGCTCTCGCCGGACGATCTCCGTCTCTACGTGTCTGCGTGGCGATCGCGCTACCGAGAGCTCATGGGGAAACCCTCGGTTGCCTACATCCAAATCATCGAGAACCACGGGCGCACGGCGGGGGCGTCGCTCGAGCACTCCCACACCCAGCTCTTTGCCATTCCCGTGCTGCCGAGCGATGAGGTGTTAGACATTCTTGAGGGCGCGGAGCGATACTTTAGGGAGAACAGTGTCTGCGCGTACTGCGATCTGCTAGAGTTCGAGCGCGAGGTGGGCGCGCGGGTCGTGTACGAGAATACGCGGTTCGTCGTGTTCCTGCCGTTTGCGTCACGCATGCCGTACGAGCACAGGATTCTTCCGAAGGAGCACGCGTCGGGCTTTGAACAACTCCTCGATGACGATCTTCCCCTTTTTGCCGACGCTCTGGGCGCCGTGGCCCGGGCGCTCGCTGCCGCGCTTCACGATCCGTCGTACAACCTTGTGCTCTACTCCGCCCCCTGTGACACGGAGGGATATGTGTGCGCCACGGATGCGTTTGCGCACTTCCACTGGCACGCGGCGATCTTCCCCCGGTTGTCCGAGTGGGCGGGATTCGAGATGGCCACGGGAATGGAAATAGTGAATACTCTTCCGGAGGACGCCGCAGCGGCCCTCCGTCCGCACTATGCGTCCGCCACCGCTCTCCGTTAGACGCCGGCCGGTCGCGGTCGCGAACTGGAAAATGTATCTCTCGGCGACCGCATCCCTGCGCGCGGCGGAGAGTATTCGTACGCTTGGCGCGCGGTTCGCTTCGAGCATGGACCTCATCATCTGCCCGTCGTTTCCAGTTTTGAGTGACGTGCGGCGCCTCCTTGAAAGAAGCCGGGTCCGCCTCGGGGCGCAGGATGTCCACGAGGAAGCGCGGGGTCCGTATACCGGCGATGTGTCCGTCGAGCACCTCCGTCACCTCGTGCGGTATGTCATCGTGGGCCACTCGGAACGCCGGCGTTTCCACCACGAGACGGACGAGCAGGTCGCGCGGAAAGCGCACAGCGTCGTCCGGGCGGGACTCTTCCCCATTGTGTGCGTCGGGGAGACGTCCGAGGAACATGCCGCGGGGGTCACCATTGAGCGGGTGCGCGCGCAAGTGCGCGCCGTCTTCGGCGTGTTGCCCGTGCTCGACATTCCCCGTCTCCTCTTTGCGTACGAACCGGTCTGGGCGATCGCTGCCGGTCTCGGCGCCCCGGCGTCACAGCCGGAGCCACAGGAAGTTGCCGAAGTTGCCGGGTTGATTCGGAAACTTGCCGCCGAACACGCAGCGCCGCGGTACGCCGAGCGGTTGCGCGTCCTGTACGGCGGGAGCGTCACAGCGGAGACGGTTCGTTCCTTTGTCTCGGAGCCCGGCGTGGACGGCGTGCTTGTGGGGAGTGCTTCGACGAAACCCGTGGAGTTTGTCACAATAGCCAAAACCGTTCTCCATGCCGTCCGTCCGTCCTCATGACCTCTTTGCCCGCGCGCAGCGCGACCATTTTGCGCTCGGGGCATTCAACACCTCGAATCTCGAAGTGACGCAGGCGATTGCCGAAGCGCTTCAGGAAGCGCAAGCGCCGGGAATTATCCAGACGTCGGAGGGCGCGATCGGGTACGCCGGACTCGTCACGCTTCGGGACATCATCCGCAATGTTGCCGCGTCCGTGGCTGTGCCCATCGTTCTGCACCTCGATCACGGGAAGTCCTTTGAGAGCGTCGCGGCCTGTATTGAGGTGGGGTACCCGTCGGTGATGATTGACGGATCCACCTTGCCATTGACAGAAAACATTGCGCTCACGAAACGCGTGACGGCGCTCGCTCACAGAAGCGACGTCTGGGTCGAGGGGGAAGTCGGCGCGATTCTTGGGAAAGAGGGGCTCCGCGGTCGCGGCATGCGCGCCGCCGAAGATCTCTTCACGCGTCCCGACGAAGCGGCGCAGTTCGTGGCGGAAACCGGCGTGGATGCCCTCGCGGTGTCGGTCGGCACCATCCACGGTTCCTTTCGGGGAGCGGAGCGGGTTCGCTTCGAGCGGCTCGCGGAGATCCAGCGGGCGGTTTCCGTTCCCCTGGTGCTTCACGGAGGATCGGGGCTTCCCGCGGAGGACATCCGGCGCGCAATTCCCCTGGGGATTGCCAAGGTGAATATCGACACAGAACTTCGGGAGGCTTTCCACGACGCTCTCCAAGAGCACACGGAGGAAGCGACGGATCATTCCATTGACCCGCGGGCACTCTTGACGCCGGCGCGTGATGCGGTGCGCCGGGCGGTGATCGAGAAGGTACGGCTCCTCGGGAGCGCCGGGCGCGCTCGAGAAAAACCCCAGTGAACGTCGTTCACTGGGGTGGGGAACAGGGATCCGGCGAGGAGCTACGCCGACTGTGCGGGTGGGAGTGACAAAGAGGTTTCCTCGGCTGGCGGTTGTTGCTTCCCATGGATAGCCTCGAAGACCTCATGCCGATGGACGGGGACATCCTTCGGTGCGACGATGCCCAGGCGCACCTTGTCACCACGGATTTCGACGACCGTGATCGTAATGTCATTGTTGATCACGATACTTTCGTTCTTCTTGCGTGAAAGAACAAGCATGGCGGGATCCTCCTTTTAAGGGGGACGGGGAATGGTGGGAGAAGACTTCCGGTTCACAATACCAGAAATGGCTTCCAAAGCCCTAACGCTCACGGTCCGTCATTCGTTGAGCATTAGGTGAGCACTCTACAGGAGAACGGGGTGACTGTCTAGGGGAAGGGGTGATTCAGCCACTCGTGGACCCGCGCGCCCGCGATGCCGCCGACAAGCGGCCCTACGATGTACAGGAACGACACGGAACCAATACCCAGTGCTACAGCGGGATTCAAGATGCCGTTGGACCACGGGGAGGCGAGGAGGATGCCGAGGAGGAGGGACCCACCGATCGTGACACCCGCCGCACCCTTCGGCACCGCGCCGGCAACCACGGCGGAAATGCCGAATACGAGGAGGAATGCGCCAAACGCTTCCGCAAAGCCGACGCCGATGGTATGTACAGCAGAAAGCGCAGGCGGTGCGCTGAAGAACCACCGCAGGAATTCTCGCGCAAAGAGCGCGCCGACGACTTCCGCCACAATGTAGCCCACGGCCTTTTTCCCACTGATCCTTTTAACGCTCCAGAGGCCAATCGTGACCGCCGGATTCAGGTGCGCGCCGCTCACGGGCCCGATGGTGTAGACGAATATCCCCACCGTGAGCGCCGCAAGAACCGCCGTCGGAATGGCGAGAGGGTGCAGGAGCGACACCGACACCACAAAGGTCAGGGTGAAGGTCCCCAGAAATTCGGCGAGATATGGGCGCATGCGCGTCATCGCTCGTGCTTCACGGTATCCACACGACTGTTTTCGGTAGAGATCTCTTCTCGAGTCATGGTGAGATGATAGCACGCCAGAAACCGGAAAAGGGACGTCAGACAGCGTCGCCATGCCCGTTTCCGGTTTCCGGATACACGTGGTTGACGTATGGGGTGAGGTCTGCTACGCTCTTTATCGAGGATTCCTTGGACGTTTCCTTAGATGTCATGCCAAGGGACCGAGCACCATGAATGCCTTTTCGAAGATTGCCACGCTCCCCCGTAGCGTTGTCTCGTTTACGCAGGAGGCGCGGCAAGAACTCAAAACCGTGCAATGGCCGTCGCGCCGTGAGACTGTTCGCTACACGGTGGTGATTCTCATTGTCTCTGCGGCCGTGGCCGTGGTGACGGGCGTGGTGGACGCTCTCCTCACGCTTGTCGTTGAAAAACTTCTCCTCTAAAACGATGCCGAAGCAAGTGACAACAGGAAAAACAGCTTGGTACGTTCTCCACACGTACTCTGGTTATGAAGACAATGTTGCGCGGAACCTCCGACAGCGCATTGAGTCTATGGGTATGGAAGACAAGATTTACAATGTCCTTGTTCCCCGCGAGAAGAAAATTAAGATTAAGAACGGGAAGCGGCGGACCATTGAAGAGCGACTGTTTCCGGGCTATGTGCTTGTGGAGATGGTCGTGACGGATGATTCCTGGTATGTTGTCCGCAACACGCCGAACGTCACCGGGTTCGTCGGGTCCGGGACCGTACCCTCGCCGGTCTCCGAAGAGGAAATGAAACATCTGATGGAGCGGATGGGCCAGGAAGAGCCAAAATACACGATGGATGTGAAGAGTGGAGACGCGGTGAAAATTATTGACGGGCCATTCAAAGACTTCGATGGAAAGGTGTCGGAGGTGAACGAGGCGAAGGGGAAAGTCAAGGTCTTAGTGAATATGTTCGGGCGGGAGACGCCCATCGAGCTCGATTTCCTTCAGGTGAAGAAAGTCTAATGATGCAAGGAAGAAGGAACACCGGTGTAGACGTGCGGGATCTCTTCGTGGTATCTCTACTCGTTCGCTGTCTCACCTCTCATTTTCCATCCCTCACCCCACATGTATGCCAAAGAAGGAACTTATCGCGAACGTGAAGCTTCAGATTCCGGGCGGGCGTGCGAACCCCGCGCCGCCGGTCGGTACGGCACTGGGGCCGCACGGTCTCAATATCCAGGATTTCTGCGCGAAGTTTAACGATGCAACGAGAGATCGGAATGGCGAGGTGACGCCGGTCGTCGTGAGCATTTATAAGGACCGGACGTTCACATTCGTGCTCAAGACGCCGCCAGCTCCCGAACTCCTGAAAAAGGCTGCGGGTGTGGAGAAGGGCGCCGGAGAGCCGAACAGGACAAAGGTTGGCACCGTGACGCGCGCGCAAGTGCGCGAGATTGCGGAGAAGAAGATGGCGGATTTAAACGCGTTCGACGTGGATCAAGCGATGAAAATGATTGAGGGAACCGCGCGCTCCATGGGTATCGTGGTACAGGAATGAAACGGGGGAAACGGTATCAAGCGGCGGTGAAAGAACGGCCGACGGAGACGGTGTCGCTCCGCGATGCGGTGCGCTTCGTGAAAGAACGCGCTGCCGTGAAGTTCGATGAAACGATCGAGGTCCATATCCGTCTTGGCGTGGACCCCAAGAAGTCTGATCAAACCGTCCGCGGGACGGCGGTACTCCCCCATGGCGCGCCATCTCCTGTCCGAGTTGCGGTTTTCACAGATGACCCCCGGCTTCAGGTATCTGCGAAGACTGCCGGCGCCGATCTCGTCGGCGGTACGGAGCTCATCAATACCGTCGCGGCGGAAGGAGCACTCGCGGCAGATGTCGCGGTCACGACACCGGACATGATGAGCGCTCTCGCGCGCGTCGCGAAGATTCTCGGTCCACGTGGGCTCATGCCGAATCCAAAGAGCGGCACCATTGGTGCGGATCCGGCACACCTGGTGAAGTCCTTGAAGGGCGGGAAGATCAGTTTCAAGATGGATAACTCCGGGAATGTGCATGTGGCGGTGGCCAAAGTATCATGGGAACTTGGAAAGATTGAAGAAAATGCGCGGTCGTTGATCGAGGCTGTGCGGCAAACACGACCGGCGACGACCAAAGGAGAATTCCTCCGCACCGTGAGTCTCTCGTCGACCATGGGTCCCAGTGTCCGTGTGCGCGCCTAGCGGAGAACAGTTCTCACTGGAGCGAGGTGATGTGGCGTTGGTGTTCGCCATGGATTTCTCGTAGAATGCAGATGGTCTTCTCGGGAGATCACGGAGAGCCCATGCAGCACCCACGAAGCGTACTTATTGCCGTGGAAGGACCCGATGGCGCGGGGAAGGCCACGCAGAGTGCGCTGCTCTGCCGGAGACTCGCGGCCTACGGCCTGCGGGTGTTTCGTCATGACCTGCCGACGTACACGCTGGACCCCGTTGCAGATCTTATCCGCACGTTGCTTCACGCGCGGCCTGATGCCTGGGATCACCGTCCCTGGATGTCGAAGGCGTTGCTCTACGCGTCGAACCGCGCGTGGCTCGCGCCGGTCATTGAAGAAGAACTGGCGCACCCAGGGGCCGTCGTTGTCTGTAATCGTTACGTCGCGAGTAATCAGGCGCACATGGCTGGCTACACGGATGATCGTGCGGAACAACAGCGGCGATTCACCTGGGTCGCGGATCTCGAATATCGCCTGTTGCAATTGCCGCAGCCAGACATCGTGCTTCTCCTGACGATCGAACGACGGTTTTCCGACACGTTCTTGCGGCAGCGTGAAGGAGAAGTGCTCGACGCTCATGAGAGAGATCGTTCGTACCTTGCGCGGGTTTCCGCGTGTTATGAGGACCTCTGTGCGCTGTCCGAGGATGCGTGGCGACACATTCCTGCGGGGATAATGGAGGGCACCGTCGAACGACCCGAGAGCGTGCATGATCGTGTGTGGGAGACACTGACCACCCATCACGCCTGGCGTCGCATACCATCGTTGGCAGAAATCGTTCGTTCTCCGTAACCGCGCGCACGGGATTTCACGAGGAGTCTCGCGTTCTCCCCCTTGTCCGGTTCAGGATCCACGACTACGCTTGCGTCATGCAGCGCGAACCCGTTCTCGGGCTTG
>CAYJQK010000047.1:0-7439 GCA_964372305.1 uncultured Candidatus Saccharibacteria bacterium
TTCCCTCCCGACGCAGCGGCTTGATCACGAAGCGTCTTCGTGTTCATGGGCCCTTCAACAATCTCTGCTTCCCCGAAAAGCCGAAAGAGCATGCTCTCCCGGTCTGCCGCCTCCGTGACATAATTTGTGAGTACCACGCCGCCAACAATAAGAAGGATCACGACGTGGACGATATGCTCCTTCACCAGTGAGAATCTGCCGCGAGGGAGCACGCGGACAAGCACCGGAGCAAGCCGCGACCCGCAAAGACGACGGAAGCGCAGACCGAGGTCAATAAGTTCGCGACGCGGCCTTCGCGCGGGCGCCGGTTCCTGCGACACGGTGGAGTTCGAGTCTTCACGAAGACGTTTTCGAAGCGTCAAGAAAGAATCCTGACCCGTCCGCAACCGCCTCCAGAGAACATGGATACGAATACGCCGCCTCTTTCCTTTTGGACCCGCGGGGTGTCTCTCCTCCATTCCTTGAAGCCTTCCCTAAGAGACCGCTCCGTTGGATCGCTCAATCATGAACGTTCCGTTCTCCTTCTCTGTGAACTGTCCCACGAGGAAAAACGGGAATTATTGGCGAGAGGAAGCCAAAAATAAGAACCATCTACCACCGTCGTCTCGCGCAACAGTGCCGATGATACCGCACAGAGCAAGGCCGTCAACCAGGCAAGGGTTGAGGGACAAGAAGATGGGAGGGACGAGGCGGGAGACATGGCAAGGAGGAGACAGGGGATCAGATGCTACACTTCTCCCACATGCGTACGCCTGACTCACGGAAACGGACGACAACGGCGTCCGTGGTACAAACCCGCCATCCGCTTCTCGCGAAGCTCAACGCGCGGCAGCGGGAGGCTGTTCTCACGACGGACGGTCCGGTGCTCATCATTGCCGGCGCGGGGTCCGGAAAAACAAGGACGCTCACGCACCGGATCGCCTACCTCATGGCCGAACGGGAGATCCCCCACGATGAGATCCTCGCCGTGACATTCACGAACAAGGCCGCTCGGGAAATGCGCGAGCGGATTACCGCGCTCATCGCGCGTCGGCAGGGCACGCCGACCGTGGGCACGTTCCATGGTTTCTGCGCGCGCATCCTGCGCCAGTACGGCGGCCACGTCGGCGTGCCGCCAACGTTCACCATCTACGACGAGGACGACGCCAGTTCCCTCATGAAGTCCGTGATCACAGACGCCGGGCTTTCCCCAAAGACGCTCTCGCCGGCGAGCGTCCTCGGCGCGATTGGCCGCTGGAAGGACGAGCTCCAGACGCCGCGCGACATCCAGCAAGCGGCGGAAAGCGCCTGGGACGCGCGCCTCGCGGGATTGTGGGAAACCTATGACCAGCGGCTCCGCGAGCACGCCGCGGTGGATTTCGACAGCCTCCTTTCCCTCATGGCGCTCCTCCTCCGCACGCGCGAGGACGTCCGCGCCACCCTCGAGCGCCAATACCGTTACCTCTCCGTTGACGAATACCAGGACACGAATAACAGCCAGGCTGTGCTCTTACGTCTGCTCGCCGGAACCACGCGGAACATCTGCGCCGTCGGCGATGACGCGCAAGCCATCTACGGGTGGCGCGGCTCGCGCATCGAGAACATCCGCGCGTTCCCCGACCAGTTCCCGGGATGCCGCACAATCACCCTCGAGCAGAACTACCGTTCGACGGCGATGATCCTTCGCGCCGCGAACGCGCTCATTCAAGAGAGCACGGAGATGTTCCCCAAAACCCTCTGGACGGAAAACGCCGAAGGGCACCCCCCGCGCCTCCTCATCGCGGAAGATGAGCAGAGCGAGGGACGCTTGATTCTCCGCTCGTTCCACCGGCTTTTCCGCGCTGGCCCGTATCGTCCCGCCGACGCGGCGATCCTCTACCGGACGAACGCGCAGTCCCGCGCCCTCGAGGAAGCGTGCCTCCACGCGGGGATTCCCTACGAGATCATCGGCGGCCTCACGTTCTACGAACGGAAGGAAGTGAAGGACATCGTCGCCTACCTTCGTTTCATCCAGAACCCTCTGGACGAGCGAGCCTTTCGGCGTCTGGCGAATGTCCCCACGCGCGGCGTCGGGGAGCGGACTGTGGAGCTCCTTCTCGCCGATGCGCGGCGGCGGTCCACCCACCCCCTGGACCATGCCGTACTCGAGGGGGTGCCGGAAATGCGGCGCGCGGGACTCCGCGAGCTCGCCACGATCATTGACGAACTCCGCCGCACGCAGGAATCTACGCCACCCGTCACGCTCCTCAACACCCTCCTGAAAAAGACGGCGTTCCGCCGCTGGCTCCATGACGAAGAACTCCGTATCCACGGGAAGCCGGACCCCGCGGAAAACCGCTACGCGAACGTTCTCGAACTCCGCACGGTCGCCGAGCGGCACAAAACCCTCGCGGGGTTTCTCGAGGAACTCTCCCTGATGAGCGACGCGGAGAAAACCTCCCGGGTGAGGGAGAAGCGCGACCGGATGAAACTCATGACCATCCATGCGGCGAAAGGTCTCGAATTTTCCCTTGTCGCGGTCGCGGGGATGGAAGAAGGTCTCCTTCCACACCAGCATGCGCTTTCGACGCCGCGCGGACTCGAGGAAGAACGACGGCTCTGCTATGTCGCGATGACCCGCGCCCGCGAGCACCTCCTGCTCTCGTTCGCGCGGACGCGCAGAATCTACGGCGCCTCCACGGAAACATCGCCCTCGCGCTTTCTCGACGACCTGCCGCTCAAAGACGGCGAAACGGATACGCCAGGCTCGGCGCCACTCGAGGACGAAGAATCGTCAAACCGAGAGGAGGCGGACGCGCTCTGCACCGTTCCAGGCGACCGTGTCCGCCACACGCACTTTGGCGAGGGCGTCGTTGAGCGCGTCGAGGGCACGCTCATGACCGTGCGGTTCGCCCGCGGCGTCAAGCTTCTCGATGGAACGCGCGCCCCGCTCTCGCCGCTTGACCCCAAGGAATGACACCCTGGGGTGGGAAAATCCGGACCGCGTCTGTCCTTGCCGCGGCGATCGCCAGTGTCCTCCCCGCCCACGGCCGCGCCGCCGCGCCGACGGCATCCCTTCCGCCGTCGCTGCGTGTTCTTGTGCTGGATGACGAGGGGCTCCGGATGCCGCTCAAAGTTTCCGGCGCGACCGTCGGAGACGCCCTCGGCGCGGCCGGTGTTCCCCTCCGTCCTGGCGACCTCCTGGCGCCGGACGTCGCGACGCCGCTCACCGCGGTGACGACGGTCGTGCTCCGCCGACAGCGGATCATCCACCTGAAAGACGGCGCCGCACCGGTGGAGCGCATCCCAACCCACAACCGGACGGTCGGCGACATCCTGGACGAGCGCGGGATTGTGGTCGGCGCGTTGGATCGTCTGACACCCGACCGCGCCACGCTGCTGCCGGATGCCGCGTCGATCGTCATCACCCGCGTGACCGAGACCACGAAAACAGAAGAAGAGTCCATACCTCCACCGGTGATCGTCCGTTCGGATCCCGGCCTGGCGCTCGGGAAAGAGATCGTGGACGATCCAGGAGCTCCGGGACGTGCGTCAGTGACGATCCGCACCCGAACGGAAAACGTGTCGCGCAGGGAGCGGCGCGTGTTGAAACGGACCGTTGCGGAAGCCCCGCGCCCGCGGCGCATCCGCCGCGGAACGAAGATCGTGGTCCGCGACTCCGCCGTCGGTCTGGCGTCATGGTTCCGCAGCGCGCCGCAGACCGCCGCGCACCGGGTGTTTCCCTTCGGCACGCGGCTCCGCGTGGTCCGGGCCGACACGGGGTCGTCAACGATTGTTCGCGTCGCCGACCGCGGGCCGTTTCTTCCCGGACGTATCGTGGACTTAAGCGCGGACGCCTTCCGCGCGCTCGCGCCGCTTGGGAAAGGCGTGATTGCCGTCCGCATCGAACGTCTCGAGTAGCACCCTGATGACCCAGGATCCCCTCTTGAACCAGGACGTGCTCAAAAGATTCCTGCGCGCGCATCAACTCCCGACGCTCGACCGTTTTGGACAGCACTTCCTCGTGGACGGGGAGGCGCTCGAGCGCATTGTCCGGGCAATCGCCCCGAACCCCGATGTTCCATTGATCGAGGTCGGCGCGGGACTCGGAGTCCTCACGTGCGCCTTGGCCCGGGCGAGGGAACGGGAAAAAGGACACGGAGACCAACCCTGTGCGCCGCTCGTGGCCGTGGAACTTGATCGTCGTCTCATTCCGACGCTCACACACCGCGTTGCGGAGTTCCCCTCCGTCCGTGTCATCCAAGGAGACATCTTGAAACTTCACCCCAGGTCTCTTTTCCCTCGTTCTTCGTCGCTCGTCCTTCGTCCCTATGCCATCTGCGGCAATATCCCCTACGGCATCACCTCGCGTCTCCTCCGTCATGTGTTGTCCTGGTCGCCCCCGCCGACGCAGGGGACATTCCTCCTCGATGCCGCGGTCGCTCGTCGGGTCACCGCGGCGCCGCCTGCGTTGAGTGTCCTGGCGATCACCGTCCAGGTGGTTGCGGAGGCGGCGAGTGTTGGCGACCCCATTTCTGGGACGGCCTTTCTGCCTCCGCCTGCGGTCATGTCCGCCATTGTGCGCCTCACAACGCGACCGGCGCCGCTTGTTCCACGGGAAGATCAGCGAGAATTCTTCCGTCTTGTCCACGCAGGATTTTCCCAGAAGCGCAAGACGCTCCAGAATGCCCTTGCGGCGACGTGGCGGCAGCCGCCGTCACGTGTCGGCGCGCTCCTCCACACAGTAGGCATTGACCCTAAACGCCGCGCGCAAACACTCACGATCGAAGAATGGAAAACGTTGTTGGCCGCGTGCGCCGTCACTCCTCACGAACCGAGAAAGCTCATCCAAGCAACGTCGTTGTGACGAGTGGAACTTGCGTGGAGCCCTGTACCAGTGATCGGTGCCGGGCGGAGCGAAGCGACACGGTGAGTCTCGTCCCCGTGCACGCGGGGACCCGGGCCCCCGCCTTCGCGGGGGCAACGGGGATGAGGGAGTCGTCGATGGATGTTCCCGTCAGTGCGGCAGGGACCGTGCGCCCCGTTTACTCTCTCCATTTCCCACGCTACAGTACCATCATGACGAAAGTGCGCAGTCTGGTCTTCGGCCTCGGCATTGGCCTCATCGTCACCGTGCTGCCGTGGGGCATGATTCAACTGTCACGTCGTCATCAGACGAATCTTGTCCGTACCCAAGCACTGATGATACGTCCGCAAGCATCACGTGTGCCAGGAACGATCACGTCGCCGGCGCCGCCATCGGATACGCTCCCGCAAAAGTATGGAGGACCATCAGCGGAGGAACTCGCAAAGGTTATCCAGGGCGTCTTTGTCACTCCCCCGCCAGCGACTCCCTAGAGAGAGTTTCCTACCACTCTTCGTCATTCAAGAGGAGCCCTGCGCCAGTGATCGATGTAGGGCAAAGCACAGCAATCTCAAGGTCGCCTTAGTACCGACGCGGAGATTGCTGCGCTTCATCATGAACTGCTCCACGCATGATTCCTCTCGTGAAGACGGAGAGTCCGTCCTCCTGCCTCCGTCCTCCTGCCTCGCCCCGCTGGAGCTTTCGGCGAAGGCAGACTCAAACCCTCCCTATCGTGATGACTCCCTGACTGTTTACACAACATGGGGGAAGGCAGTACCATGACCCTTGTTCTCGCGCTTTCTTATCCACATACTCACGAACACACATGAAACAGTCCCCTCGTCTCTCCTCGACGCACAGCGTGCGCGCGGAGGCGGTTGTGAAGGGACGGAGGCGCTCTGCGTTTTCCCGGATTGTCTCGAGACAACTCTTCCCGCGCGACGTGACTCCCCAACGCGTTCAGCAGTTTCTTGATTCCGGCGGCGTTCCCGTTCCGGGTATGTGATATGGAAGGCATGGAAGGTGGTCTTAAGAGTCTTGGGCAGGGTGGAGGCATGCTCGTTATCGTGTTGTTTCTCATGCAGCTTCTGCAGGGGATGATGGGTGGAGGGAACACACCACAGAAAGGCGCTGCAGAAGAGCAACCGAACTTCAACCAGCCATCCAGCGGAAGCCGATTTCGTGGCGGCGGGTCCAATACTCAAGAGGGGGCGGGCAGCGCCCCCGGTCTGAGCGCATCACCAAAAACGTCACCGTGGCCGTCGAGCGTGCCGCCGACTTCGCTGTCACTCGAAGATCTGCATGTTGTTCTTTCCAGCAGCACGAATGCGGTTCCGTCCGCCATCACACTCCGCCGTGAGCAGGATGTGCTCACCGTCAGCAACGGCGCCACTTCCACGTTGACGGTCGGGCTCCGACGACCGGGAGAGACCGTTCTCCTCGAGCGAGATATCCTCTCCAACAGCGCGCATCACTTCCAGTTCACCATGCCAGGCATATATGAACTGGTCGTTGGAACGAACACACTCGTCACGGTAACGGTTCAATAATCATCCTATGCGCAATCTTCCCACGGTGTTCCGACCTTCCCGCATCATTGTTTTCGCGTGTCTTGTTGCGCTCATGCTCATAGGAAGTCAGAACGCATTGGCAGCAGGGGAAGTGAGGGGACAGCCGTTTGGAAGGATGTCCGTAAACGGTCGAGGATGGTACCTCTCGGCTTTCCCACGAGGGGTCACTGCTCAGACCCCACTGAATGCTGTTATACCCGGAGTTCCTCCAGATTGGGTTGCTGGAACGGCCCTCCTACGTCAGAACGGGATTGGTATCGGTGGCCAATCGAGGGCCATCGGAGGTCAAACGAGCAGAGGCCGCACGAACATAGACCCCACTACAGGCGATGGGAGCCTTCGGATCATTCGTGATGCCGAAACAAGAGAGGTTCTTCGCTTGGAAGATGGACAAGAGAGAGTGATTGCACGAAATCTGAACGCAACCTCCCGGCTCCACTGCGCCGTCCTCCAAGACGATCACATCAGGGGTCAGGGGACAAAACCCTCTGGCATCCCCCAGTTTGAGGAGACGCGCCCGAATGAGTTCCCGAAACAGAATACGCAAGGACCGCCCGGAACAGTCAATGAGCCTGGCCTTGCAAACGGCAACGTCGTCCCTCCCACCATGGGAGGAGTTCTCCGAGAATGGGAGAGAGCGGTGCAAAACCACAATGATCTTGTTGAAGTTCTGAGGGTGGGGAACCCCGATAGTACGGGAAGAACACCACAACGCCCGTCGGGAAGGCCGATCCAAAAAGACTTCATCGAGTTTGTGCGGGAGAAGATCTTCAACGAGCTGAAAGCGGGTGGGTCGAGGGTGGACACGAAGGACAAGGTGAAGTTCAAAAATGTCCAAAACGACATATCGGACGCGGATGCTCGGAACTGTCCACAGGGGACGGGGAACCCAACTGGGCAGCAGCAGCCGGATCCGAACGCCCAACCACCACCGGGTGGTCCAGGGCCTGGGGGTCCGGGAGAAGGAGGACTCCTGAAATCTCTTCTTCCGATGCTCATGCAAGCGCTCATGGGCCAGAGGCAGCAAGGCGGCGGGCAAGGGCAAC
>CAYJQK010000048.1:0-7258 GCA_964372305.1 uncultured Candidatus Saccharibacteria bacterium
GAGGCAGGTGTTTTGGAAAAAATCTTAACCTTGCATTTAGAGTGCTAATCTAGAGGGGACGACTGACGGTGCGAGAGCGACGCTCAGACAAGATCTTCCCTCCGCTCGCGGAGGTACGTGAACCACTCTTCAACAAGACCGATCAACACCTTGAACGGCGCCTCAATCACGGCGTCAAGGAGAAAAAGGAACACGTTGATCTGCGAGGCACGGAGGGAGATCTGACGACCGAGATCAAGAACGGGGAGCGTCAGAAAGTTGAAGAGAGAACTCAAGACTCCTTCTCGCGGCACCACAACCCGGAGTTCACGCATGGCACTCCGCAGACGAATTCCCAAAAAACTTACCAGGCCAAGAAATATGACGAAGAAGAAACCGCCGACGAGAGAAAACTTGAGGGCGTGGAGCACCCAGAGCACACCAGAAAGAAGGGCCAGCGCCACGAGAATGTACAGCAAGATGAAGGTGCTCCGACGGAGCGCCACGCGTGGGGGGAGCCGGATGATGATCGGCGGGAGTTCCTCCTCGTTCGACACGATGCCTTGGAGAAGATCCACGAGCCGGCGCGTGTTCGCCTCGCCGGGACGGGGCACGCTGCCGGTCATGAGGAAAAGGAGTGTCGGCGGGAACAAAACATTAATCACGATGGGCACGACGCGGACCGCGCCTA
This sequence comes from uncultured Candidatus Saccharibacteria bacterium, assembly GCA_964372305.1. GTDB lineage: Bacteria > Patescibacteriota > Andersenbacteria > UBA10190 > CAIZMI01 > CAYJQK01. Next base: position 671 of record CAYJQK010000048.1, read on the forward strand.
GCCAGAGTTGCGCGAACGCGAGCACGCCTTTACTCAAGAAGAGAAAGAGCGCCACGTGCCAGACGCGACGAAGCATTTGCTGTTCGATGCGACGAATGCGGGAGATGAGAGCGTCGCGGACTGTGGCCACAAGCGCGGAAGGGTCACAGAGCACCGTCGCCGCGTCCTCACGCTGCAGAATATCCCGCAGAACGCGGTACGGCACCGCCGGTACTTGTAACCGCCGCATGAGACGGTAGGCCGCCGGGTGACGGAGCGCCCGCACAATCTCCTGCTGAAGCGCGACGAAGTGTTCCGCGGCGTGGGCGATGTCTTCCTCTGCCGGTTCCGCGACAACCCAGACTGGCTCCGCAGTTCGGTAGAGGTGCCAGAAAAGCTCTGCATCTTCGGTTTTTGCCAGCGCTCGGTGACACGCAAAAAAGAGCTGCGTGTCGCGTTCCGGAGCCGCAATCGTTACGTCCTCCCAGACCACACGCTCCCGCATATCTTCGAAGAACGCATACACGAGGGCATCCTCGGCGTCTCGCGGGTAGAGCAGACGATCAATCTCAACCGCGAGGAGCGGGAGAAGCCAGGGATTCCCGACGCGTCCGCATAACTGCCAGAGGGTAAATGCCTTGCGTATGACCGCAGCAATGTCGCGCGCGTAGCGGCGGTGCGTCGTGTCCGGAATATACTTCCCGTACGCGAGGGTTTTGAGGAGTGCGAACGCGAACGATTCGGGTTCCGCCGCGAGGCCCCACTGACGGCCAAGAAACCGGATGATCGCCTTACGGCGGAGGATATCCTCATCGTCCGGGTCCAAGAGGTTCCGGAACCGCTCATACGCGGAATCTACCCGCTGGGCGGCAAGATGAATCGAGAGGGCGTCTTCAGACGTCTGTGCGCGCTCCGGCACCTCTCGGGGAACAAAAAAAGCGAGGAGATTTTCTATCCGTGACCGCAGCATATCGTCGTGAGGATACTGCGGGTCTCGGGGCGCCGCAACGGCGCCGGTCAGGACGGCAAGAAATATTGTGCGGAACAGAAACTGGACGACACGGCACATTTGGAGGAAGGAAAACGCGCGACGTGTATCGTCGCGCGTGAAGAACTGTTGTGAGGTGACGCTTCCTTACGTCGGGAGCGGAAGATGACGGTTCTCGAGACCGGAAACCGTCCCAGAACGGAGAATCTGCGTGATCGCCTCCGCCAGGAGCGGCGCGAGGGGCACGACGTGCCAGTGCCGAGGCAGCGGCTGCGGGAGCCGATCGAGCGGCAGGGAGTCGGTGACAAACACGTCATCAAACGGCTCAACATTCCGCAAGACGTTCCCCGTGCACTCGGCGTGGGTGACCGCGAGGGCGACGCGCTGCGCCCCCAGCGCCCGCGCTTTCTCGAAAGCCTCCCGCGCAGTCCCGCCGGTGGCGAGGAGATCGTCCACAATGACGACGTCCTTCCCCGCCAACACCTGTGCGCCCGCAACCCACCCGACTTCCACGCGCTCGGGACCACGCCGCCGCTTGTACATCACGGCCATTTGCACTTCCGGATGCCCCGCGCGCGGGTCGCGGTAGTCCTCAAGTAAACGGACAAACTGCTCTCCGCGAAGCGCCGCGCCGACGTCTGGCGCGAGCACGGTGAAATACTTGTGAGCCGCCACGTGAGGAACAAGCTCCGTGCTTGCCGAGAGCGCGTCGAATGGGATTTCGAAGTACCCCTGGATTGCTGGCGCGTGGAGATCCACGGCGACGATCCGTTTCTCCAAGGCGCTCCCCATGGCGAGTTGGATTTCCACCGCGACACGCTTCGCACTGATTGGCGTCCGCGGACGGTCCTTCCGTTCCTGACGTTGGTAGGGAAACATCGTCAGAACTCCCGTGATCCGCGCGGCTGATGCCCGGAACAACGCGTCGCAGAGCAGAAGAAACTCGCGGAGCGCCGCGTCCAACGACCGCGTTTGGTATGCACAGGGTGCCTGAACCACGATGACATCCCGACCTCGGACACTCTCCTTGATTGTCACGCCGACTTCCGTGTTCGGAAAATCCCGCACCTCCACCAGACAGGGTACCACAATCGGCGTCCCGTCCCGTGCCGCGAATTGCTCCAATATTCCCGTCATTAAGTGCTGCGCCGCTCGGCAACCAAGCAGAAGCGCCGGTTGAGTAATCACCCATTCACCCCTTTCGAGAGAAGAACCGTGCTCAAGAACGTTGAGCTGAAAAAGAACCCCCTCCGTTATGGAGCGTAGCACACGGCGCGCGAACGTACAGGAGAACACATCCCATTCGTACACTAGAAAACTCCTGCACATGCGGAGTACTCGGACGGTCTACATGGAAAACCCTTCACGCACACGGCTCCTAGCCACAGGAGAGATGAAACTCTCTGTAGCGGTGGCACACGGTGCGTGAAGGGGAAGAACAGGAAAGACGAAACCACTCAAGAAACGGAGCGCATCAGAACAGCGAGGACGATCCAGATCATGAGGATCGCAATAAGTCCGGAGACGACCTTCCTTGTGAGACGTTGGATGAACGCTTTGCCGAAACCAATCATGTTTGCCCCGACATTGAGTCCGAGGAGCACGAGGGCAACGGGCAAAACAACAGCCAACACGTGATCGAGAACACGCGGATCCATGATACTTCCTCCAGTAGTGGGTACCTCACTCTATATCTGCCACGCGACGTGACGGATAAATACGGGGACCCGCGGGGTGTCGCCGTTTCGCCTCTTGCATTACGGAATGAACAGGCAGTGGCTATTCCGGACTCCTAGCATACACGACAAGAGGCCGAATGTCCATCGCTCCAAGCTGTAACGCTCACGGACGGGAAAGGAACGGCCTTTACGAGGAGCCGAGCGAGCGACGAAGCAATCTCCGCGTCGGTACTACGCGACCTCCAAGATACTTCGGCCGCGTCCCGCGGGCCTCGAGAAAGACGTGGAGGATTTTCCCGTCAGTGCGCGGGTACATGCTCCAACCAGGCGAGGGACACAAGGAATAATGGTCGTCATCCTGCCACGTATTCTCTCACCGCTCGCCGTCCGCTTGCTTACTCCTTTCTCATCCCGTTTACCCTGCGTCGTATCTATGGTTGACCTCCGCGCTGTCCTCGAGGTCACCGGCTACGCGGGTGTCTTCGGCATCATCCTTGCGTCGTCCCTGCCGACGTTACTTCACCTCCTTCGCCATCGGGAAGACCGCGCGCGGATACTCACCGCCGTACGCGGCATCCTTGGGCGCATCGCGCCTCGCCGGACACCCGCAGAACCCCCCCCCGTGGTGCCGCCGCGAGAAGTCCCGCCTCTCTAACGCTCAAGCACGCACCGCGTGCGCGACTCGTCATGTCATCCTTCGGCGGTGTGGTCGGGAATGATCTCCCTCGTTACCACGCCTCTTTAATTTTCAATAGGTAACTCCCCGCGTTCACAAGTAATCCAATGAATGGTGTGAGGAGGAGAACTGTCAGCACCGTCTGCCACGACAGCGAGTAGAGAAGCGCGCCGCCGAGGAGCCCGCCGATGGCCATGTCGAGTTGGTCCCACGGAAACCAGCGCGACCCTGGAGGAATACGCAGGCGACGCTTGATGGCGCTCTTCACGAGATCACCGAGGAGGGCGCCACCGCCGAGGACAACCCCCCAGAGAATGCTGCTTTCCGTGTCGAACGGGAATTGTGTCAGGTCGCGGAAGAAGACACTCCACACCGCGAGGAATTCCTGGAGTACAGCGGTCCCCACCCCCGCGAGGATCCCCACAACAATCCCGCGCACGGTTTTGTGCGGACCAAAGAGCGGCGTTGCGCCGACGCGCCGCCCGCCATCGAGCGGCAACGCGAGCGACGGGAAAAGGTTGAGTCGCGCCGCAATAACCGGCGCCATATTCGCCGCGTATGCCGGGAGAAAGAGGTAGAGCGACGTGACAATCGTCTGCCAGAGCATTTCGTTGAAGTATATCATAGGCCACCTGTATACTTCCGATGTTCGTATGCGCACGCCACTGTATCGGCCACAAACATGAAGACGGTCTCTTTTGTCACCCGCGTACCAGCGACGCCAGACTCCCGACTCATGATTCTCGCTGGCCTCCTTCCTGGCGCGGAACCCTTCTCCCTCCCGGGCGGACCCGTGGGATGCCTTCTCATCCACGGCTTCACGAGCACGCCCTACGACGTCCGCGCCTGCGGCGAATACCTCGCGCGCCACGGCATCGCCGCCGAAGGCGTGCTCCTCGCGGGCCACGGGACAACGCCGCAAGACCTCGCGAGGACACGGCTCCCCGAGTGGCTAAACTCCATCCGTGATGCCGATGCGCGGCTCCGCGCACGTGCGCCCGTCGTGTTCGCCCTAGGAATTTCCCTCGCGGCAAACTTCCTTGTGGTTCTTGCTCAAGAATGTTCATTCTCCGGACTCATTCTCGTGGGTATGCCGCTCACACTTCGTCACTCCCGTTCGTACCGCGCGCTGTACTACGTCCTCCGCGCCCTCGGCAAACAATACCAGCGGAAGTGGTACCAACGAGTGTTGGATCCAGACATCCGGCGGCGCCGCCCGAACTACAATCGCATCCCCCTGGTCTGCCTCCGAGATGCGGTGTCGGCAATCGAGTGGTCACGTGCGGCGCTCCCGACAGTCCACTGCCCCGTTCTCGCGATCCAGTCTACCACCGACCACGCACTCGATGACGCCACGATGCGGGAACTCACCAGCCGGGCAGGCACGCGGGACCTCTCGGTACGGTGGGTGCAAAATCGGTACCACGTGGTCCTTATTGACCACGGGAAAGAAGAAATCTTCCACGACATTCTCACGTTCATTCGCGAGCACGCACCTCCGTCATGACCGTTGCAATGTTCACGAACAACTTCACGCCGCACGTCAGTGGCGTGGCCGTGGCGATCACGCGGCTTGTGCGGGGACTGCGCCGCCGCGGACATCGCGTCCACATCTTTGCGGCGCGGTACAAAGGATACACGGACCTCGAACCGGACATTCACCGTGTCCCGGCGCTTCCCCTTCGCCCACCGCGTTTCCCGCTCCCATTCGCGCGGCGGGCGCCTCTCATGGCAGATCTCCACCACCTCAAGGTGGATGTTTTCCATGCCCATCACCCCTTCCTCCTTGGGCAAACGGCACTTGAGATCGCACGTGTCCTTCATCGCCCCATCGTTTTTACGTATCACGCCACGTACGAGGAGCTCGTTCACTACGTCCCCTTCATCCCGCAGAGCATCCTCCGCGCTGTTGTCCTCCGCCGCGTGTTCTCTTACACACAGCAAGTCGACGCCCTTGTGGTACCTTCCACATCCGTCGCCGACATCCTCCGGGCGCGTGGCGTGACCACCGCTCTCCACGTCATTCCCACCGGAATCGATATCGCGCGTTTTCGTCCTGATCCCACAGCGCGCGCGCGGATGCGCGCGTCGTGGAACGTTCCCTCGGAGCACCTCGTCTTCGTGAGTTTATCTCGCCTGTCGAAAGAGAAGCGGTTCGATCTCCTTCTCGAGGCCTTTGCGCAACTTCGAGTGCAGGAACCAGACCGCGCGATCTCCCTCATCATCGGAGGCGACGGCCCGGATCGCCCGGCGCTCGAAAAACGCGCGCGGCGCTTGGGGATCGCGCGCGATGTCCGCTTCCTCGGCCATGTCGACCACGACGCAGTTCCCGCGTTTCTCGCCGGCGGGGATATCTTCGCGTACACCTCGCCAAACGAAACACAGGGGCTCGTCACGCTGGAAGCCTTGGCTGTCGGACTTCCGGCTGTCACGGTTGACGCGCCGGGGAACCGCGACATTGTCGAGCATGGAGTGAGCGGACTCGTCACGGCGCTGACGGTTGAGGCGATTGCCGCGGGCCTGCAAGAGCTCGTGAACAATCAATCGCTGCGCGAGAAGTTCGCGACGGCCGCGGTCGTCCGCGCAGCGGCATTTTCGGAGGACACGACGGCCGCACGCATGGAAGCGCTCTACGCTTCCCTCCAACGATAGCCGGTCTCTCGCAGTGGGTCGCAAAAGGCCCCGTGCCCCGGCGACGGAAATCTCACTCCTCCGAACGAATCCCCAGGGCTTCTTCCACGCGCTTCACGCGGGGGATAATCCCGTGCGGCGGTCGTGAAAGAAGCTGCTCAATATGCTCAATGCCATCGTGCACCTTGCCGATTTTCTGCTGCACCCCCTCGACTTTCTTTTCCAGGCTCCCGAATCTCGTTTCCAGGCCGTCGAATCTCGTTTCCAGGCCGTCGAATCTCGTTTCCAGGCCCCCGAACCTCGTTTCCAGGCGGTCGACTTTCGTTTCCAGGCCGTCGAATCTCGTTTCCAGGCCGTCGAATCTCTCCCCAAGCTTCGCGAGATCGGTCCGGACGTCTGCAATGTCCCGTTTTGTTGCAGGCTGCCGTTCAAAATCGGGAGAGACCGGTTCCATGGAGGAGAGTATAGCATGGACGCTCAAGACGAGTTATGCAGGTTGTTGAGTTGCTGTTGAACACAGCATCGTCTGGCGCGATGTGCTCCAACCCTGGTTCTGGAGAAACCAGGTTCGATCCAAGCATGGTGGGTGCGCCCGGAAGGACTCGAACCTTCAACCTTGGGCTTAAGAGGCCCCT
>CAYJQK010000049.1:0-7163 GCA_964372305.1 uncultured Candidatus Saccharibacteria bacterium
GATCGTCAACGCCGTGGCGATGCTTTCGAGATCGCGCATCTCGCCGACCACGACGACGTTTGGGTCCTCGCGGAGGGCCATGCGCAGCGCTTGCGCGAACGACGCCGTGTCGTTCCGCACCTCGCGCTGGTGAATGAGGCACCGATCCTCGCGGTAGACGTACTCAATGGGATCCTCGATCGTAATGATGTGCCCGGAGCGCGTGTGGTTCACGAGGTCCACAAGCGCCGCCATCGTGGTGGTTTTTCCATGTCCCGTAGGCCCGGCGATCACCACGAGGCCTTGGGAGACACGCGCGAACCGTTCCAAGTCCGGCGGGAGATTCAGCTCTGCCAATGTCCGCACGACATCGGGAATGACACGGAGAGCAATGGCCGGAAGCTCAAGAGCCGTGTAGATGTTCACCCGGAACCGGTAACCCTGCTCATGCTGATACGAGAAGTCCACTTCCTGGCGCGTCTTTTGGTAGCGGTCGGCGTCTTCCGGCTTGGCAAGCGCGCGCAGCGTGCCCTCCACGTCCCCCTTCCCCAGAGGGGGGACTTCCGTGAGAGCGCGGAGAAAACCGTCAACGCGGATAATGGGCGGACGTCCGACGGAGAGGTGGAGATCCGACGCCCCCGCAGAGATCACGCGGTTCAAAAGCTCTTGGATGAGCGTGTCCGCCGTGCGCCCGATCATTGAGCGGTCTCCGGTTTCCGGTCTCCGGTTTCCGGTCTGCGACGTCGCCCGAAAATCATTGGGGAAATTTGTTCTCGTCGCCGCGCCGCCGGTGTAAGAGTTTCTCGATCTTCTCAACCACTTCGCTCGGCGTGAAGTGCGCTTTAATGACGTAATCATCCGCGCCCAGTTCCAAACCCCGTTGGACGTCCGGTTTCTGTCCGAGATTCGTGAGGAGAATCACGGGCAGGCGCTGCATCCGCGGATCGTTCCGCATCTCGGCAAGCACCTCAAAGCCGTCCCTCTTTGGGAGCACAATGTCGAGCAACACAATGTCCGGCCGTTCACGCTCGAGTTCTCCCCATGCTCGCTCTCCATCCGACGCGACACGGACCGCGTAGCCGAGCAGGGAGAGTTTTGTCTGGTACATCCCGGAGATGAAGGCATCATCTTCCACAAGGAGAATATTCGCTTTCGGCTGTTCCATGTCTGTCCTGGGTTATGGTTAATCTTCGGCGGTCACGTCGAGAACTTCCGTCAGGGGCACGTGGCCGGAGAGCGCCTTCAAGAACCCATCCTGGCGCAGCGTGAGCCACCCTTGCCGAAGCGCGATCTTCAGAAGTTCATCTTGCGACTTCCGCTGGGCCGTCGCCGCGCGGAGCTCCTCGTCAATCGGAATCACCTCCACGATCGCGAGACGCCCTCGCGTCCCTTTCCCGCCGCACTCCCGGCATCCCTTCCCTTCGTAAAGAACCTTCGGGTCGCGTAGGTTTTTCTCGGTCTTCTCGGATTCCGGGATCGCGCCCATCTCCTTCGTGATGATATCACGGAACTCGGGAGGAATGGGAATCTCGACGCGGCAGTGCGGGCAAATCCGCTTCACCAGGCGTTGCGAGCCCAGAAGACGGAGGATCGCCGCCAAGAGGAATGACTCGAGCCCCATGTCAATCAACCGCGGGATCGCCCCAATGGCATCGTTCGTGTGGAGCGTGGAGAGCACCAGATGCCCGGTGAGCGCGGCATGGACCACGAGGCTCGCTGTTTCCTGGTCGCGCACCTCCCCGACCATGATGATGTCCGGATCCTGCCGGAGGAGGCTGCGGAGGCCACTCGCGAAGGTGAAACCGATGTCCGGATTGATCTGCGTCTGATTGACGCCGGCGACGTGGTACTCGACGGGATCCTCCAGCGTGACCACGTTCACATCCGGTGTGTTCAACGTGTCCAGCGCGGTGAACAGCGTCGTGGACTTTCCGGAGCCCGTTGGTCCCGTGATGAGAATGAGCCCATACGGCCGTTCCAGCGCTCGCGCAAGTTCCGCGAAGCGTTTCTTCGTGTACCCGAGTTTTTCGAAGGGCACCGCGCCTTGCGATTTATCGAGAATCCGCAGCACGACTTTCTCGCCGAAACTCGTTGGGATGATGGAGACGCGGAAATCGTAATCATGCCCGCTGGCGGAGGTGGAGAAACGCCCGTCTTGAGGAATGCGCTGCTCGTCGATCTTTAAATTACTCAAAATCTTGAGGCGGGAGATGATCGCGTCGTGAACTTTCACGGGGAGAATCAGGCTCGTGTACAGCACGCCGTCAACGCGGAATCGCACGCGGATATTTTCCTCGGACGGCTCGATGTGAATGTCGGAGGCGCGCCCCTCAATGGCGTGACGGATAATCACCGCGACGGCTTTCGTGACCGGCGCTTCCCCGATAACTTTTTCGACATCCCGATCCTCTTTTTTCGCCAATTCCTGTTGGACCTCTTCAACCTCGGCTTGAAACTCGCGGATCGCCGTCGCGACTTCCCCCGTCAAGCCCCCGATGGCTTTTGCCAGCACCGTCGCGACACCGGTGGGTGAGGTAATGTAAATCTCCGTGCGGAAACCGGTATTCTTGGTAATGAACCGCAGCGCTTCGAGCGCTTGGAAGTCATCCGGCTGCGCCATGGCAACATGGATCGTGCCCTCCCGCAGCGCGAAGGGAACAAAATGGTACGTCTGGCAAATGTTCAAGGGGATCGTCTTCAGCACGCTGCCCTCCACGTCCTGCAGCTTCAAGTCTACATACGGGATCCCGAGGAGTTCTCCTTTTGCGCGGGCCACCTGTTCTTCCGGCACCATGTTCTCCGTCAGAAGAAGATCTTCCGGCGTCCGTCCCGTGCGCGCAACGAAGTCGCGGAGGCGCTCCCGCTGTTCAGGAGGAAGAAACCCCCACTGCTCCAAGATGTCCTCAAGGGAACGCGCGTCAGTACTCATCGATGCCAAGTCAACACAGCGTCTTTCCCCTCATCCGGAGAGTATCCGTAACCGTCCGCGTCTTCGCGAAGCCGCCAAAGATCCACGCGGCACGCGACCTCACAGTCCGAAGAGATTCACTTTCCCGCGCGTCGTTGGCGGTGGCACAGGAAGCCGGCCGGCGTCAAAGAGCGCGCGATCGAGCAGAACATACACCGGGTGTCGCAACACGCTGACATCAAACGCGCGCGCGGCCTCTTCAGACCGCAATCCCCCAAGGACAACACGTTTCGAGGCGAACGCCTGATCCGCGACGAAGTTCGTTGACGTAAATCCGTACCCCAGAATAGCAATCAAGGTCAGCGCGAGCACGCCGACAACACCGTAGGCGAGGATGCGGATTCTTTTTGGCGAGGGGGATTCCATACGTTTAGGATTGATCGTAGGTCAAGAACATGATACTCGCTTCGAGCAGACCCAGCCGGAGCCCCTCCGGATCGGTCGCGTACTTCATATTGATCGACTGCACTTGAGAGAACACGAGCGATTTTTCCAGCTCGCTCACGAACACGCGGATTTGGGCATACGTGCCCCGGACGGTCACGGACGTCTGCCACTGCTGCGGACCAGTCACGATTGGAGCCGCGCTTGAATCCACCGCCGAAGAAGCTCTCTCCGAGATTTTCTCCTCACTCGAGGAGCGAGCCGCAACAACGCCACGCTCGACCTTCTGCGGCCCGAGCACACTGGGGATCGTGATGCCGGAATGCGCCGCGATACTCTGGAGCGACTCGAGCAGATCCGCTCCCCGGATCTGCTCCGGAAGCATCACGGAGAGAGCGCGTGCCTCAGCCGCGTACTGTTCAAGCTCTCTGGCACGCGCATCAAGGTCCGCGAGGAACTGTTTCCGTTCATCGCGCTCGGCTTGCTTTTTTACGAGCGCGCGGCCCTCCTCCTGGTACACTGACCACTGCGGGACAATCAAGAAGACCACGACAACGAAAGCGCCGAGGAGCACAAGGCCGAAGGTGAGATAGGCGAGACCGGTGGATGGCCGAGGCATGGGAATACGCTTACACAGAAGGGGTCGTGACGGGCGGAATGGAGGAGGATGCCGGGGTCGGAGTTCCCGCCGCAGCACCCGCGTCGCCTTCACTCACGGGGACGGTCACGCCTCCCTGCTGGTCAGGAAGACCTGTTGGTTCCGACGAAGATTTGTGAAACGCACTCTCCGGCACGCGGAGGGAGAGGTCTATCGTATACCCCAGGATGGGCTTCGCCCCACTCGTGCTGTCCGCAGTTTTGCTCTCTTCCGCAGTCACGCGCTTATACGTCACAAATGGAAAGAGTGTCGCATTCACCTCTTGGCGGTGTTGCAGAGAGGCGATGAGATCTGCCCCGGCTTCGATCGTCGGAACGCGGACCGCCGCGAGCAGTTCTGTTGTTTTGATATTCCCCTCGAGGGAAAGTAACGTCGCCTGTGGGATGAGTAGTCTTTCGAGCTCGTCCAACAGCGGTATCCACGAAACATGATGTTCGAGCATCCAGCGCACACTCTGAAGCCTCTTTCGGAACGCGACAATCTCGCCGACGTCTTCCCGCCGCTTCTTGAGTTCCCCATCGAGCACACGCACGTTCTCATTCATCACGCGCACGCGCTCGCGCATCTGCTGCACCAGGTAAAAAGCTCCTCCGTAGACTCCCAGGGTCAGCAGAAGCACAGAAATGGATACGACGTGCAGCAAACGACGCCGCCGCGCGAGAAGCTGATTCCGTACGGTTTCTTGAGCGAGATTAATCTTCGGCATACGGAGATAGAGATCCTTTAGGTATGTGTGTGCGTATACACGGCGTCAGCATACAGGTCTTCCCGCATCCGTGTCTAGCGTCAGTCCTCTGTATAAGGCCAGATATATCCTCTTTGCTTCCTCTTTGCGAAAGAGTATACTCCCAATAACGATCCTATGGTATTCTTCGTTTCCCTCGGCATTGTTGCCGCACTCGTCGTGTGGGCAGTCCTCGTGTACAACCGGCTCGTCAGCGCCAAGACGAACGCGGAAGAAGCATGGTCGGACATTGACGTGCAGCTCAAGCGGCGACACGACCTCATCCCGAACCTTGTCTCAACGGTCAAGGGCTATCTGGCCCACGAACAGGGGCTCCTGACAGCCGTCACCGACGCGCGGACGCGCGCCCTTGGCGCCCAGGGGCCACGGGCGCAGGCGGAAGCGGAGACGACGCTCACGGGAACGCTGAAGTCCCTCTTCGCTGTCGCAGAGAACTACCCAGATCTTAAAGCGAACACGAACTTCCTCGAACTCCAGCGCGAACTCGCGGATACGGAGAATAAGATCCAGGCTGCACGACGGTTCTACAACGGGACCGTCCGAGATCTCAATGTGGCGATGGAGCAATTCCCGGGGAGTCTCGTCGCGGGCCCGTTCAATTTCCGAAAGCGGGAGTTCTTTGAGCTCGACGCCACCGCCGAAAAAGAGGTGCCGAAAGTCGGGTTCTAGAGTTCGGGAGACTCGGGACGACGTTGTCCCCCATGACCGCCTACGTGAGCATCGCCTCGAATAAGCGCCGATCCGCGCTTCTTGTCGGTGTCTTTGTGCTCTTCGTGATCGCCGTGGGGTGGGCGTGGGATGCCGTTGAGGGAGGAGGGACGATCGCGCTCCCCGTTGCCGGTCTCGTGGCCTTTGTTTCCGCGCTCACCGCGTACTTTATGGGCGACAAGATTGCCCTCGCCGCCAACCATGCCACCCCCGCGCGCCGGGAAGACGTGCCCGAGCTCTACCGCTTGGTCGAGAACCTCGCGATCACCGCCGGACTCCCGCTGCCGCGCCTTTACCTCATCTCTTCTCCAGCGATCAATGCCTTCGCCACGGGCCGGGATCCCGCGCATGCCGTGATCGCTGTCACAACCGGCGCGCTCCAGAACCTCGAGCGCACCGAGCTGGAAGGTGTCCTTGCCCACGAGCTTTCCCACATCCAGAACTACGATATCCGCTTTGCCATGCTCGTGGCCGTCCTCGTGGGGACCATGGTCCTCCTCGGCGACTGGTTTTTCCGGAGTCGGCTCTTCGGGTTCCGCGCGCGAGAACGAAAGGAAGGCAACGGACCCCCGATCCTTGCGCTCCTCGGTTTCTTCCTGCTTCTCCTCTCCCCGCTCATCGCGAAGCTCATCCAGTTGGCGATCTCGCGACGTCGCGAGTTCCTCGCCGACGCCTCCGGCGTTCTCCTCACCCGGTACCCGGAGGGACTCACGAATGCGCTCAAGAAGATCGCCGGTCGCGACGAGCCCGTGGCGACGGCCAATCACGCGACGGCGCATCTCTACTTCGCGAACCCGTTCTCCGGGAGTCGGCTCACCACGTTGTTCTCCACGCACCCCCCAATCGAAGAGCGCATCCGGGCGCTGCGGGCAATGGGATGAGGCCTGATCCCCCTCCCGTCTCCTCCTTCCCACCTTCCCTATCGCCTCGGTGAGCCCTCGCGTATACTGGTATTCAACAAACCTCGTTCTCGCTCTATGAGTATTTTTTCTCACCAAGACACGTACATCGGCATTGACATTGGGACATCGTCGGTGAAGATTATTGAGCTCCGCGGGCAAGGAAAAACGAAGACCACGGAACTCGTGACGTACGCTTCAGCGAACTTTGTGAACATCCTCGTTGACGGGAAGGAGACCCAGGGCGTCGCGCAGATGGCCACACTTCTCCAAGAGATGCTCCGGCGCGCAAAAACGTCCTCCACACAAGTCGCCGTGGCGCTGCCGATGCTCGCCGTGTTCTCCGCGGTGCTGACGCTGCCGAAGATGCCCCGACGCGACCTTGAGCAGGCGGTAATCCACGCGGCAAGAAACTATGTGCCGACCTCGCTCGATGATGTTGTCCTTGGCTGGACGGTGATTGAGGAGCCAACGAAGAATCTTGATGCGGAGAAGCCCGTGAGTACGCCCCCGACAGCCCCCGAGACCGTCGGCGTACGGAGCGGTACGGCGCCAACAATTGCTTCCCCGCACGAAGCGTCCGACCCAGGGTTCCTGGCACAGGATTTCATCCAGGTGTTCTTGACGGCGGCACAGCGAGACCTCACCAAACGGTACTCGGCAGTCGTGGAGCGCCTTGGGCTTCAACTCATCGCCCTGGAAGTGGAGTCGTTTCCCCTTGCGCGCTCGCTTCTGCCAGATGAGCAGCGTCCGGTCATGCTGGTGGACATTGGGGATAAGGCCACAAGTTTTTGTATTGTTGATCGCGGGTACCTGCGCTTG
>CAYJQK010000050.1:0-6907 GCA_964372305.1 uncultured Candidatus Saccharibacteria bacterium
CGAAGCTTTAGCGAAGGCGGGCTACACTACTCCTCTGTACTACGTGTACATCCTCTCCGCCAGGTACCAGGCGGATGCCTGACCCCGCATGTGCGGGGCCACGTTCGCATGCAAAGCATGCGGGCATCCGTCGGTACCTTGGCAGGTGGGCACTCTCCGTAGTGCCCACCGCCATGCGCGAGGTACGATCTCGCATGGAGATGTATGACGTGTACGTCCTGAAAAGCGCGAAGGATAGGGCGCTCTACATTGGGTACTCCGAGTCCCCAAAAAGTGTCACATTTGTAACATTTTGAAAAAGAGGCCCCGACCTGGGTGCCTCAATATGTCCTCTGGACAGTGCTCGGGGAAAGCCCTCCGCTTCACGACAATCCTGGGCACTGAACCCGAGTGGCCCGCCAGGGCGCGACGTTAGAGCCACAGCGGATTGAGTTGCGAAAAGTTATTGTTGTTCGTAAACGAAGGATCGGTCGGGATGAAGTCACGGACAACGGTGAAACCCGTCCCATCACGATTGATCCGGCAGATGATCATGCCCGACACGCCGTTTTGCACAACTGCACCATCGAAGATCAGTTGCTTTCCGTCGGGAGAAAAATCGCCATCGAGGGGAAAGTTATCCAGATCACCTGGATGCCCCCGATCGCGTCCATAACGTGTTTGCGCCAGTCCCACCATCACCTTTTCTTTGAGGTCCGCGATTTCTTTGCCGGTGCCCAAATCAAAGATTTTCATCCGGGTCGGCACGACTAAAAACTTATCGTCTTTGGAAATTGCCAGATGGAGCCAGCCAGCGGCGGGAATCGTCATGACTTCTGTCCGACTCGCGACATCATACACATGGATATTCACGCCGGTGGTGGGAGAGAAGGTGCTATAGGCAAGCCGATCAATTGTGTTAAACCAGACCGGCGCTTCGGCGGGTGTGCCGAGACCAACAGGACTCACGGGCTCAACACTACCATCAGCAAGGTTCACGAGATAAATACCCAAGTCGTGCGGGTCATCGCCCTTCTTGGTTGATGCCTGGACCGCGATGCGCGTGCCGTCCGGTGACAAACTCGGGCGAGCGATCCGAACCAGACCGCGGACGTTGACGGTTGTTGATTGACCATCGGGAGTCGTGAGCGTCACCGTGTCGTCATTGGCCGTCACGACCACACTCGCGTTCATATCAAAATCAACTGGGGGTAGCTGGATCCCCATCGCGCGGTGTGCATCCAACGACGTCAGCATCGCACTGGGATCCGTAAGATTCGGCTGACGATAGTAGACGCCCGAGGCAAACCGGCTGACGATTGTTTTGGTTGGGACGAGCGAGGGAGTGGACGGAGTCGGTTGTTGAGATGTCTGACGCTGCCAAACGAGATACCCCACGCCGCCCAAGACAAGAACGCTGACAAGGATACTCATCATTCCAATCATTCGAACAGAAGTGTTCATGTGTATGGAGAATGCGTGTGTTTCGCCACCGTATAGTACTAAAATATCCGTAGGGCACAAGGGCGAATGAATTTTTTGGAACTCCTCACTGACGGGAACGTTCATGAGAAACGTTGTCTTCGCGAGCCCTGCACTAGACGACAGCCGGTGCGGGGTAAACTTCGCGACGCAATCCAGCGCCGTGGTGTCGCTCTTCGATGCCGCTCGAGGACAAGTTCTCGAGCGGCATGGTGAGGATTCGATAGACAATACCGGTCCCCGCGGGAGGTGCCCCCTCGCGCAAGCGGGGGTCGGGGACAACACGCCCGCGTCGCTTCGCCTACGGATGTTCCGCTCGCAAAGACGCGGGTTCTCGTGAGCCTTCTCGGTCAGTGAGGAGGTACGTATTCTGGATTTCTTGCTTGTTCTTCGGGAAGCACAATGGCGACGTTGATATTCCGCGGGATGGCCGGGACACGCCGGATCCAGAATGGGCGGAGTGCAACTCGCGCATCCTTGACGCCGGGGAGACCGCGGAGGTAGTCCAGCGCTCCTTGCGTGGTCCTCCCGACGAGTCGTTCCTTCACACGAGAGAAATCGAATGCGGTGTGGAGGACATTTTCCATTCCTACGCGTAAGAGCACCTCGCCCTCATCCCAACGAACCTCGGTAATGCGCAAAGCGGAAGCGGGGATTGGCCGACCAAGGGTCTTCGCGTCGCCCGCCCGCGCCAGCGCGATCGCGCGTGCGAGTTCAAGAGCGTCTTTGTCCACCACAAGGAGAACCTGCGCTTGGAGCTTCCCCGTAATA
Source organism: uncultured Candidatus Saccharibacteria bacterium (assembly GCA_964372305.1). Classification (GTDB taxonomy): domain Bacteria; phylum Patescibacteriota; class Andersenbacteria; order UBA10190; family CAIZMI01; genus CAYJQK01. The sequence continues at coordinate 2,233 of CAYJQK010000050.1, forward strand.
TGGAACGTCGTCGCTTCGCTCCCAAGAGGTTCCTGCGACTGTACCGTGAGCCATACCACCCGGAAGAGCTCGTCTGCAGAGAGAGCTCCCGGGGGCAATTGTTCTTCAAGACGTTGCCGCAGGGCTCCCGCGCGAGAGTCGCGGACGCGGTCACGCGCGCGCGCGAGGTCTTCATCAGCAAGCGTAGAAACGAGGACGTCGGTTCCTCCGCCAAGTGGCTCACGGAGACGCGCGAAGAGGATCGGCGCCGCGGAGTCCGGAAGCGCGGCAAACGTCAGCACGCCCTCCGTCATGTTCCCTTTCACGCCACCGGCATCGGCAGTGACAGGAACAGGGACGGATCCTTGAGGGGGCACGACCGCCGCGTGTTCCGTTCGGTAGACGTGGCCGTTGCTCCCAAGAAGACGACTACCCTGTTTGATCCGCTGGGTATCGCCGGTGCGGTTCACGAGGTCCACCATCCCGCGGGCGCGCGCTCCCCGTTGTTCTTTGTGCTCAACCGGGAAAGCCTCCTGAATATCCTCCTCTACGGTGAGCAAGCGTGCTGGCATCACCGCTGCCTCCGGTTCGAGACGAGAAATGTCGAGACCCGCCCGGAAGTTGTACTCCGCGACAAGCGGCTCGGCATCCGGGAAGATTTCTATGTCGGCGTGGGGAGCAAGAAAGAGGATGGCGACTGTCGCACAGAGACCGGTGAAGAATGCGAAGATGACCGCGAGCCGTTTACTCGAGATCCCCACGCGCGGCGCTTGAATCGCCACGAAGAAACCCGCAGGTCGGCGAGACGGCACCCGCTTACCCGACCCGCCACCGATCACGGAAACCGGGACAGGTGCAGGACGGGTAACCGCTGGGCGAGTGTTTTGCGTACGAAGAGGAGCGTGAGCGGAGAGAGACCGTGCGGCAGATGGTGACGTGACTGCTCTCGGCGAGCGAAGAGCTGACGGAGACGTTCCCAAGGCGGGGGACGACAACTCCTGACTGGCAAGGGAAAACATCACGCGTCTCCCAACATCTTTTGCCGCCGCGGTGAGCGTTCGACGCAGCGCACTGTCCGTCCTCAACAGGTCATGTTCCGAAATATCAATCAGGATGTCATCCCCTGGCGCCATGCGGATTCGCTCAAGGATTTCACTCAAGCCCGCGCCGCGCGGGGCGCGGTACTCCCAACGACGCCGTTCGGGAGGGGAAGTACCGGAAATGGCGCCGGGAGACGCGTCTGTCATGCCGACACGAGCGACCCGAGCGCAACCGAGAACTGTCCGACCACAGCCGGCTGCGGGTCGGCAAGTCGGGTGACTGCGGCGCGGAGCGCCGAAACAATCCCGTGCGGATCGCCGTGCAGGTGCGGGAGCGCGCGAACACCGCAGCGTTCCCCCATTGTACGAAGCACAATACGCGGCCGACAGAATAGCCGCGCGACGAGCGAGGGGAAACACCCCGTGACCACGAGCTGGCGCGGACGCTCCTCGGGAGCAAGACTGTCCGTCAACACCTCAAGGATCCCGCCCCAGAGTGGCAGGAGTGTTCGAGAAATCTGCGCAACGACACGGGAGCCCGCGACACTCAAGCGTCCATCGGCAGCAAGCGCGAGCAGCGCCTCACTCTCTGACACGGTGCAGCCCACACCGCGCTCGACAGCGCGGCGGATATCGTCCACGCCGTAGCGGAGCGTCCGAAGGTGCAGCAGTGCTCGTCCGCGGCGTACGACAAGTGTCACCGCCTCATCCTCAACATGCAAAACGCCCTCGGGTGTTTCCCCGTCTCCGACCATCCGGGAAAGAAGAAGAGGAAGAAATGCTGGACGCGCGCCAAGGGCGTCAAGAAGTTCCGGCGAATATGCGCTCACGCGTGCCTGTGGTCCGCAAAGCGGAAAGAGCGTTACCGCAACTCCCGCCGGGCTTTCTCGCCACTGCTCGACGGCGGTACTCACGACATCCACGTCCTCCAGGGAACACCCAAAGAATGTACAGGCGAGGTCGCGGACCGTATCTACCGCCTGCCAGTGCGCGTGGTGAAGAAGTTCCCGCGTGTCCCGAACCACCACGTGCCCAGCCTCAAATCGGGGAACGGTCACGGATACGCCGCGACCAACGAGGGGAGGCATGGGCCCCGTCGCAAATACGCACTGACCTTCTCGCCACGCAAGGCGCTCTCGCAGGAGTTGGAGGAGGAGTGCCGTGTCCCCGATGCGCACAACCGTCTCACCCGCCACCTGCCAAGTGCCTGCCGCAGGAACTTTGACACCGCGCACGGCGTAGAGAGAACCATCGTGGACATAGAGAATAAGCGCCGAGTTTTCCTGGGATGCGACAGATCTCCGCCAGAACGACATAAGGACCATCACAGCATACCATAGTCGTTCCTGCGAAAGACTGCCCTACTCAAGACTTGAGACACCAGAGACGAGAATGACGGTGTTCCCTCGTTTCACGCATCCCCAACGACCGCACGGATTCGTCGGATCCCGGCGGACACCGCTTCTTCCTTCACGATGGTGAACCGTCCGAGCATCCCCGTCCGTGCTACGTGCGGCCCGCCGCAGATTTCCTGCGACACGTCCCCCACCGCGTAGACGCTGACACGTTCCCCGTATGTACGTTCAAAAAATCCCAGGGCTCCCCGCTGCTTCGCCTCCGCGGGCGTCATGAGCTCTCGCGTGACAGGGAGATCCAGACGGATGTGTTCATTCACCAGATCTTCGATCGCCCGAAGCTCTTCCGGCGTCAGCTTCGTCGAGTGTGCAAAGTCGAACCGGAGCCTTCTGGCGGTGATATTAGATCCCCGCTGTTCCACGTGGGTCCCGAGGACTTTCCGCAGTGCGGCATGAAGCAGATGCGTCGCGGTATGGAGCTTCGTTGTTTCCTCCGCATGATCCGCCAGCCCGCCGGCGAACTTTTTGTCACTCCCCGCCCGCGAAAGTTCCTGGTGCCGCGTTTGCTCCCGACGATACTCCTCTTCGTGAACAAGGAGCCCGCGTTCGTGTGCCAGTTCCTCGGTGAGCTCAAAGGGGAAGCCGTAGGATGATGCAAGAGAAAACGCGTCATGCCCCGTGATGCGTCTCCGCTCGCCAGCGCTGTCGGCGATACGACGAAACTCTTTTAAACCCCGCTCGAGCGTTCTCCCGAATTTGTGGTGTTCCTGCTGAACAGTCTCCTGAATGATCGCCTGCCGCGCCTTGAGTTCGGGATAATTCCCCCCATAGACGTTCACCACGGTGTCCGCGAGTCTTCCCAACGCTGGCTCCGGTAGTGCCAAGATACGGGAGAAGCGGATTGCTCGCCGAACGAGACGCCGGACCACATACCCGCGGTCCACGTTGGATGGCAGCACGCCATCGGCGACGGCGAACACTGCTGCGCGCATGTGGTCAGCCACGATACGGGCCGCGCGCAGCTCGAACCTTGGCGACGCGCGTTGAATTTCTTTGAGCAGCGGCGTGAAGAGATCCGTTTCAAAAACGCTTTGAAGTCCATGGAGGACCGCGACGGTACGCTCCAGCCCCATACCCGTGTCCACGTTCTTTTGCGCGAGTGCCCGCACGGAACCGTCCGCCATCTTCTCGTACTCCATAAAGACGTCATTCCAGATCTCCACCCACTTCCCGCACGGGCAGTTCGGTCCGCACGTTCTCCGCCCGCACGACGGATGCCCCGTGTCATAGAACATCTCCGTGTCCGGACCACAGGGCCCGGTCTTCCCCGCCGGCCCCCACCAGTTTTCTTCTTTCCCGAAGAAGAACACGCGTTCTTGCGGCATCCCGCACTGCCGCCAGACCCGCGCCGCTGCCTCGTCGCGCGGAGCGTCCGCATCCCCCGCAAACACCGTCACCGCCAGCTTGTCGAGAGGAATCCCCAAGCAGCGATCCGACGTGAGGAACTCATGGCTCCAGACGATGGCCTCGTCTTTGAAGTAGTCCCCGAGAGACCAGTTCCCGAGCATTTCGAAGAACGTGAGGTGCGTCGCGTCGCCAACCGCTTCGATGTCACTCGTCCGCAAGCACTTCTGGACGTTGACGAGCCGTTTCCCCTGCGGGTGCGGTTGCCCAAGAAGAAAGGGGACCAACGGCTGCATCCCCGCGGTCGTGAAGAGCACCGTGGGGTCATGCTCGGGAACGAGAGACGCCGAGGGAAGCAGGACGTGTCCGCGCGCGGCGAAAAAACTCAAGAAGATCTCCCGGAGCCGCGCGCCGGTGAGAGAGGATCCTACGGTCACTTACGCCCCAACGTTCTTATCACGGCGGTACGCTTCCTCACGGAGCTGTTCTGCTTCGTCTTCGAGCTTCCGGAGGCGCGCACGCTGTCCCGCGACGTCCCGCTCGACGCCGGACCTCTCTCTCTCCAGTGCGGACCACCGCCGCTCCAGCGTCAGGAGTTCAAGTTGGTACTTTTCCACCGTGCGTTGGATCGTCGCGAGCTCTTTTTTTGTTTCCGAAAGGGACTGTTCCATGTGTTTTAACTTCGTATCCTCATCCAAGAGCGTGCGTTCCTTCTTCTGCATCGCATGGTGCGCCTCCTGGCGTGACGTTTTATCATCAGGGTTCCGACGCGCGTAGACCGTGCTCATAGATCACTTGGAGCGTACGCAAAGAAAAAGAAAAAGGCAATGCGTTCCCGGTGCATTCTCGTTCAAAGCGCAACAGGGTCCCTTTCACAAACGCATCGTGTGGAAAACT
>CAYJQK010000051.1:0-6707 GCA_964372305.1 uncultured Candidatus Saccharibacteria bacterium
CAACGGGTTCTCCTCTGTGTACAGTTTCAGAGGATCTTCGAAAGTAGCGGACAAAGGATGCATCGTCCCAGTGGGGACATCCTCGTTGTCGTCCGCCAAGGTGAGGGTGCAACCCGCAAATCGTTCAAAGGAACATCTCTCGTTTCGCACCCTCTTCTCCGGAACGCTCGACGGCATCGTCCCAGGGAAAAAGTGGCGAGACGAGTGTGTGGCTCGTCTCGCCATGGTGCCTCGCAGAGACGTTATCGTTCCTTGGAAGGAACATGGTCATAGTCGCGAGGCAAGAGAACAGTGGTTACCGGAGGGAGCAGAGCGAGTTTCAGGAGAAGGAGTGAGGCATTCCAATCATCGTCCAAAGAGGACAAAGCCGAAGTCGTCTCACCCAAGGTTGCGGGACACGATAATAGTCGCTCAAATGAGCACCTCCAGCTTCGTCCCGCCTGTCCCGCCGTAGCCTCTGGCGAAGGCAGGCAGAAGATTCCCCCGCACCGGTCCGGGGCGGCCGTGCAGCTGTATCATCGTCCCATAGGGACACGACAGTTGTCGCACAGCCATGAGTTGAGAAAGGACACGGAGGCGGACATCCTCATAGACGTCCCAGTGGGGACAAGCAACCCATCGTCCGCCACGCATCATAAGGAACAGTGCCTATATGTACCGTACCTCACGAGTATTGTCAAGCGTGCTCCTCGTAACTCCTCGCGAATGGGCACGTACGCTCGCGGACCTTGGTGGAACAACTCCCGTATGTCATTCCCGCCCCGGATCGGCGTCCGGGGTCAACTCCAGCGGGAATCAACACCTTGAGCGTTGTCCCCGAGCGGCCTCGTGGACCAGCAGGCAACGAGCGCCACAGGCCCCCGCGTGCGCTGGGGCGACAAGAAGAGAGCGCAGGTGCGTCAACCCCGCTCTTCCTATCAGTGAGGGGCTACTCTTCAACATGGAAAAATTAGGATACGGGCGTGGTGACGGACGGCCGGAAATCCTCTACCGTTCTTTCCCATACGCATGTTGAACACAATCCGGAGCATGTTTCAGAGAGCGTGGCTTTCCAAGCGCGGGCTGACCGCGCTTCTCGCCCTTGCCGCCGCGGCGGGTGTGCTCACCGCGTCCTCCGCGCTGCCGCTGGCCCGCGACGCGAAGCCCGTGGTGAGGATGGAACGCGCGACCGCCACCGCCGAGCTCCGCGAAGGTACGCGGCTGACGGTGGATTTTCACGCGCCCGGCGGGGAGGCGGCGGGTCTGGTCCTCTTCGCGCGGGACGACGCGTGGGACGGGCGCCGCCTTCGCGCGCGGCTCGCGGATGCTCACGGGGTGATCCGAGCCGAGAGTACGCGGGTACGCGCCGGATATGAGCGCGGTGCGCTGCGGATCGCGTTGCCGTTCCGGCGGATCACGCTCGCGCGCGGGGAAGCGCTCACGCTGACCGTCGAGCTTCTCCGCGGGCAGCCGCTGCGTCTCTTTCGTCTGCCGGACGGAGGTACGCTCGCGCTCTCTCTTGAACGACCGGTGCGTCTGCCAGAGGGAACGCGGCTCGGCGTGCGCGCCGGCGTCATCGCGCTCGTGGGGCTCGCGGGGGTAACGCTGCTCCCGCGGCGACGCGGGCAGTGGCTCGGCGTTGCCGCGCTCCTCGTGCTCCTCACGCCGCTTGCGCTCGCGGGGTTCTGGTACTCGTCCGGATCGTGGGGCATCTCCGACTGGGACTACTACTTTTCCCTCCACGAGTCGTACCGGACGAGTATCCTCACGTTTCACAGTTTCCCGTTTTGGAACCCCATGACGTGCGGCGGCACGGCGGGTCTCGCGGACCCGGAATTCCCGGGGTTCACCTTCACGTTTCTCCTCGAGCTTCTTTTCGGCGTGCCGATGGGACTGAAGCTCTCGATCTACGCAGCGGTTGTCGTCGGCGCGCTAGGGATGCTGGCGCTCGCCCGCCGTCTGGGCGCGTTCCCCCAGGCCGCGTTTGTCGCGGCGCTCGCTGCGTCGTTCGGCACGGTGAATCTCCTGGAGATCGTCGAAGGTCACGTGAACATTTTTTCCGCCATGTGGCTGCCCTGGATCTTCTGGGCCTGGTATCGCGCCTACCGCCGGGAAGGGAAGGCGCTCGTCTGCGGGGTGTTCCTCGCGCTGACGTTTTTTCAGGGGGGTATCTATCTCCTCTCCTACACGGCGCTCGCGTTTCTCCTCTTGATGATCCTCGTTGCGCGTCCCATACGCGCGCTCCGCGTGACGGTGATGGCCGGACTCTGGGCGCTTGGGCTTGCGGCCGTTAAACTCGTGCCGGTCCTCTTTTGGCTGCGGGAGTTTCCCGATGCGACCTATGCGAGTTCGCCGAATACGTTCCCCTGGCTTTGGGAGATTCTTCTCGGCCGCCACCTCCACGGCGCTGTCGTGCTGTCACACCAGGAAGGCGGGTGGCACGAGTACGGGGCGTACGTTGGACCGATCGTTCTTGGGCTCGCGCTCCTTGGAGCGACGCGCGCGCGCAGGCGGGTGGTGCGGGGACTCGTCGTGGGCGCCGTGCTCGCGCTGCTGCTTTCCACCGCCGGCCCGCTCTTGAAGCCGGTGTTTGACGTCGTTCCGTACATCCCGCGCTCGAACATTTCCCGCGTGATCCTCTTCGCAGTGCTGCCGCTGTCGCTCCTTGCCGGAGTGGGGCTGGATTCCCTCCGTATCTTCCGCCGGCACGCCGCCGTCAGCGTGCTCATTGCCGGCGCTGTCGCGGTTGATCTTGCAAGTCTCGCGTACCCTCTCGCGGAGCAAGCGTTTGTGCTGGAGGCGATCCGCTCGCCGCTCCCTCCGGCGCCTTGGCCCATCGCCTTCACGCTCCGGACGTACCCGCAGGAAGTCGCGGGCGAGCAACATTCCCGAACCTATGCCACAGCGCTCGCGGGGTACGGGACCACCGCGTACTGTTCAGTGTTAGGGCCGCCGCCGCTCGTGAAAACCATCCATGACGAAGGGGATACGTCCTTCGTGACCACGGAGTCCGGAAACGGGCGGGTGACGCTTGTCTCTTGGTCTCCGAATGTCGTGCGTGTGCGCGCCACAATACCCGAGCCGACGAAGCTTATCATCAATACGAATTACGCTCGGGGCTGGACGGCGAACGGTCTCCCCGCGGAAAGCGTCGGCGGGCGGGTGGGAACTGCTGTCGGGAGCGGCGAGCACGATGTCCGCTTCGCGTATCGCCCCGTCGGTTTTCCGGTTGGTCTCGCGGTTTCCCTGGTGACGTTCGCGGGCGCGGTCTTCAGCGTCCTTTTCTCCGGAACAGCACGACGGTCGCTTCTTCGAAGACCAGGGTGACGGCGGGATCGCGTTTGAGTTCCTTGATCGCTTTTTCTGTCATGCCCAGGCGGAGCGGCCAGGTGTTGATCTTCGGCGCGAGGAGAATCCACTTCGTGTCCTCTCGCAGCGTGGGGAAGTTGGCGAGCGATGCGCGGCCGCTCACCGTGGGGAGGAAGCCGCTCGAAGCGGAGACGCCGTCCTGCGGTCCGATGATCTCCCGCGCCTTGCGGAAGGCGCGCGCCGTCTCGTGTGGCAGCGATGTCGGGAGGACGAACGCCGGTTTGAAGAGGCGGCGGAGCGGCGTGTCGCTGTCGAACCAGCCCGTGGCGAGCGTCCCCGCAAGGAGGAGGACACAGAGGGCGAGGCGTGCGGGCCGTTCAATTCGCGGCGCGGCGCGCCGGGTAAGCCAAAGGACGCTGCGCGTGCCCAACAGTGCGCCGTAGGCAAGGATGGGAAGGATGTTCGCGTTACTGTGCGACTTCAGGAGCCAGCGGTACGCGTCTGGACTCAAGAACCGTGACAGGAAGATGGGGAGGCCCGCGAGGAAGGTGAACGGTGAAAGGAGCGGGAGCCAGCCGAAGGACCAGAAGAGCGTGGTGATGGTGTGCATTTTCTCGGGAGTGTCCAGCATGTTCTGGAGATTCACGAGCGGGTACCGGACATAGCTGCGGATGATCGCCAGGGGGTGTTTGTTCGCTGTTTCGAGGTAGGCGAGGGGAATGTTCCCCGGTGTCCAGCGGGGCATGATGATGTAGGCGACGGTGAGGAAGTAGAGCGCGGACACGGCCATCGTGATTCCCCCCAGGCGCCACCGCCGCCGGAGAAGGAAAGTGAAGCCAACCATGAAGATTATTGGCGCGGCGTCTTCGCGCGTCGCGAGGCCGAGGACGAGCGCGAGACTCAAGAGCCACCACCGTTTTTCGTGGGCGGCGAATAGCAGCCACACGATCGCCGCGCCCGTCAAGACACTCGGATGGAAGTCAAAGTCTATGGCGTGCTGGAGGCCGATGAACGAGAGGTACGCGGTGAGAAACGAGAGCGCGAGCGTGCGAGACCGCGTGAGCGCTCTCGCAAGGCGCGCGAAGGCCCACCCGGACAGGGTGACGGCGAGCGGCTGGAGCACGAGAAGCAGCCGCACGTCCGGGAATAGGCGATACCACGGCGCGAGGAACACGAGAATGAAATGCGCGTGGTCTCCCCACAGCACTTGTTCTTTCAGCGTGCTGAACGGGAGTCGTCCGTGGCTCAACTGGAAGAGCGCCTGGCCGTACGTGGCGAGGTCGAGTCCGGTGCGGAAGTGCGCGTGGTTCAAGAGCGCGAGCAACACGTACGCAAACGAGAAGAGACCAATGAGCCCCCAGACGACGATCCGGAACATTCGGTCGCGCCGCCGCTCGCGTTGAAGATTTTCTTGAAGTTCCGTAGAACGCATTTCAAAACCTGCTTTCGAGCCGAGAGACGCAGCGTCGTGGTGAGACGCAAGCCGGAGGATGAGGTGTATCAGAGATACGCCGAATCCGAGGCGCAGGCGTCGCAGCCCGACGCTGCGGTAAAGGAGAGTCGGAATGAGGTTGGCAATGCGTTCTAGCCGCCATCGCGGGAGTCGTCGCGTTCATGGATTGGTGTTCACACCCGAGGTGACGTCGCGGGAAACATGGGTGACTGTGAAATGGCGAAGCCACGGGCAACGCTCGTCAACATGGGGCGTCTCTCCAGAGGGACGGTATTCCACGCGCCACTGCGTATCCACGAGATGCTCGACAGGGATAAAATCGCTACGCCCATGCGCGAGGTACTGGAGACGGTTCCGGATGTGGATGCTTTCTGACGAAACTGTCCCGGCGTTGCCAAGGCAATCTCCCAGCGAACGGGTGTCCACAAACGCTTCCGCGCGCATGACGCGCGTCCCGAAGGGAAATGTCCGGGTGCTTCCACCGGTGCGGAGGAAGGGAAGGAGGGTGGTCATTCCTGTCCACGCGGTGAGCGCAACGGCTATGCCGAGGACGAGGAGGAGCCGGAAGGCCGGCCGGCGGGAAATAAGGCGCGCCGCCGGCCACCCGTATCCCATCCCGGCGAGTGTCCACACGCCAAGGGCAAACGCGACAAAGTACCGCGGCGTGAAGTACTCGATGATGAAGGTGAGGACCATGAGGTGCGCGGCGAGACCGAGGAGCCAGAGCCAGGCCACGCGGCGCGCCGGACTGACGAGCGCGAGGGCGACGCCGAAGACGAGCGCCGCCGTGAGACCGACCATAAGCGCGCGGGGAAATTCTTCGCCCGTGTAACTCGCGACAACGCTGGAGCCGCTCATGGCATCCACAAGTACCGTGGGAAGCGCGCGGAATTTTTCCCAGAAGAGGGCGGCGACTTTTCCGGGCTCCCCTTGATCATCGTGGAACGTGAGGAGGACGAAGAGCTGTGTCCCGAACGCCATCCAGAATCCGACGAGCAGCGGCCACCAGGAGAAGAGCCGTTGTCGCCTGACGAGCGTAGACACGAACCAGACGAGGAGGAGAGCAGCCGCGGTCGCTGCGAAAAGCAGATGATTATGGAGTCCAAGGCCGAGGGTCAGGCCGAAGAGGAGTGATCCGTACCGCGCGCGCCGGCCCGTTTGTTTGTACGTGTAGCGGAGGAGGAACAGGGCGAGCGCCGCGAAGAACGGGATAAGCGTGATTGCCCATCCGAGGCGCTGGTATGTGAGGAAGACGGGGGAAAAGAGCGGGAGAACGAGCGCGAGGAGCGCAACGTCGGGTCCGAGGAGCGCGCGCAATGATTTCCACAAAAACAGAAAGAGGAGCAGGGACGCGAGGAACATCGGGACGCGGAGCGCGAGCGGGGAGTACCCGAAGACCGCGACAAAGGGAACTCGGACGTAGTCCAGGAGCGGCCCAATGTACGAGCGTTCGCCCATGATCGTGAGCCGGTTCGCGGCGAGGAGTTCGTAGACGTTTTCTCCTTCTGACCCTTCATCGCCGAGGAGCCCGGGGACGCGGTGGAGATAGGCCGCGTTCGCCACGAGAAAGAGAATGAAGAGGGTGCAGATTGTCCACCCCGCCGTGGTACGGGGGAGGAGTCGAGAGAAACGAGCCATGGAGGTAGTATACTGGGCCTCGCCAATAACGAGACGGGCGTGGCCGCTCGGCTTCTCTCCTGACAGGGCCACATTGCCCTTGCTACTTTATTCCCCGATCTCCCTTTTCGCTTTGTCCGTTCCAGTATATTGGAACAGAACGAAGCGTCGGCTTTGTTTCCACTTGATCTCGAGACTGTCGGAAAACTCCCCGGTCACGAGGGAATTTCTCAACAAAAGAAGTATTTCACGAGGGAGTTATCAAGTTTTAAAAGGTCTCCCATCAGCCGTGTAACGTTCCAGTATATATGAACAGAAAGAAGCTTTACCATTTATACAAATTGATCTA
>CAYJQK010000052.1:0-6687 GCA_964372305.1 uncultured Candidatus Saccharibacteria bacterium
CGTTTCGCTCAAAATCCTTTAATTTTTCGGAAAGCTCGGCCTTTTCGGTGATGAGTTTTTCTTTCTTGGCGTATATTCCTCGCGGGAAATTATGTTATCCACGTGTGCGTCTAAAAGCAGGTTGAGCTTTCCTCCAAGCGCCTTCATTGAGGACCAGCCGCTCCCGCCGCGCAGAGTGGCCGTTTCCCGTCATCCAGGAGATCACGCGTCTCCGCGAGGCGCATCCCCAACACACCCGTGGAGTTTCTTCTAGGAAAACACTCCGCACGGGTCCAGGATATGGTGGCCGGAGACCGTGCATGGCACTTGAACCGAAGGGGAGGAGTCTTCAGACACGCCGCGTTCTGGGGTACTCTGTGAAAACTTGTATGAAGAAGCCACATCTACGGAAGCTGCAACGGGAATTCTTCACGCGTCCGACACTCGAAGTCGCCCGTGACCTCCTCGGGAAGTTACTCATTCGTCAGCACGGATCAGGCAAGCTCGTTGGACGGATTGTCGAAACCGAAGCGTACCGCGGGGAAGATGATCTCGCGTGTCACGCGTCTCGCGGACGCACGCCGCGCACGGACACGCTCTATGCGAGACCCGGCACGGCGTACGTCTATATGATCTACGGCATGTATCACTGCCTCAACGTCGTTACCGAACGCGCGGAATTTCCCGCCGCGGTGCTTATCCGAAGCTGCGTTCCTCTTGTCGACGCTCCCCGTGGTCTCATCGTGCCTCCAGCCGCCATGCGGGGTCCCGGTCGCCTGTGCCGAGCATTGCACATCACCCGTCGAGAGAACGCCCTGGACGTCACCGTCGGCACGCGGCTCTGTTTTGCCGACGATGGCGCGCGTGTTGCGGATCACGCGGTGCTGCGGACACCGCGGATTGGTGTCGGGTATGCTCGACAGTGCGCCGCCTGGCCGTGGCGGTTTGTGGTACGCGGTGATGAGTCGAGTGGCACGTCCAGACGATACAGCACGTCCGAATACTACCCATATGGAGGTGCCGAGTCATGAGACGGTCTTCATGGCAGTCCATTGACAGGAATGGTGAGACATGCGACATCTTCTTATCACTGGAGCACGTTCTTCGTTCCCCAATTTAAGGAGTTCCCCATGCCAAAAAAGAAGATTTCTCGGCAGGACAACGTCTTCGTCGTGACGGTACACTACGACTTCTCTCATACGAAGCAGATGAAAGCCGGGAAGTTCGACTGGGTCACGGACTATGATCACAACGTAATCCGCAAACCGCCCACCGAACACCTCTCTCCGCTTCCGCAGAGCACGGTCGAGCAACGGATCACTCTTGTGCACCTCAATCGGTACGCGAGGCGCGAGGAGATCATCGCCGAGATGGAAAAGTTGAACGTCCGCCCGGTGACATCTCCTGAATTCCTCGCGCTCACCAAGGCGTACCCTGACCTGCAGCGGCAGTTCCCGCTCGTCGGTCTCGGCTCGGTCTGGGTGGACTCCAATGGTTCCCGCTTCGTCCTCCATGCTTTCAATGACTCCGACGAGCGCGAACTCGGCCTGCGTTGGGACGACGTTCAGTGGAGTGGAAACTGTCGCTTTCCGGCCGTCTGTCAGTAATGGTTCTTGGACGCTTGGGCGCCTTGGTCCTGCTGGATTGTTGACCCCTTCCGTCCACCTTCGTTCTCGCGAGCTTCGGTGAGGAAAGTCTCCGACGCCTGCAGCAACCTTCGGGTTGCCGCGGGCGTATTTTTTGTTCGGATTTTTCTTTATTTGTCCTGTCTCTCGTCCGTGGGTTCCAAGGTCGCAGGGCTCGGGGCAACGTGCTGCCAGAAGGAATGCCAGAGGAGAGAGAAGGTCTTCGGGAAGCCCCGTGGTTCAGGGAGCGTGTGCGGCGGTTGGCGAAAGATATTTTCCATAATCATGAGATCACGATCCAACGTGACCGCGTTCGATTCAAGAAACCGAATGATCTCATCGGGGGTTGTTCCCCAAATATTGGCGTCCGCGACAATCTCTCGCCACCGCGTGTGTTGCACCATCGCCAGGAGTGTCGCGGAGACCTTCTTCAGTTCCCGCCGGAATGCGTCGAAATTCATCACGTAGTGCGTGTCGATATTTCGCTGTCGTGCCGTCGCGGTCGTGATCATTGTCTCGGTTTCCTGCACCCGCCAGGCGCCGCCGAAGCCGCAGCGGGCCGGCGTCGCGAAAAACGTTCGAATGTCCGCCAGCGCGCGCTCACCGAAGAACGCCGTCTGATGGTCGAAAAAAACCGGGATTCCCTGGACGTACACCCGATTGCGGGCATGGGCATCCCTCCGCCGGATCCACACCGAGTACACGAGCTCCGTTGCAACCGCCTGCTCTGCGGTTTGGCAGGGGAGCTCGGTCACGTCATAGCTTTCTGCAAGCCGGACAAGGAATGTGCGTTGCGGATCAAGCGCTCTTTTTCGCGAGGCGCGTCTGTCGAACAACGTGCCGTCCGTACTCCCCAGGAGCCGAACTTCGGCGACGTTCGCGAACGACTGCGCGAGGCGAAATGCAAGAAGGTCGCGGTTCCCGTCATACGCCGGCGCGTCTTGCTGTTTGACCACCCAGAAATTCTCACCGTCCGTGACAATGTCTTGCCCGAGCGCCGCGATCACGCCGAAGTGTTTTTCCCTCTCGCTGTCCGAGAGATACCGATACAGCACAACAGGAGGGTACCATCGGCGCGTGACTGTTGCACGAGGCCAACTCTGGACCCGGTCGGAATTCCCGGGGACATGACGAGCCGTTAGCCTTGAATACCGAACTTCTGCCAGACCGTGCGGAATATCCCCGTCGCGAAAGGAACGAGAATCGCGAGCGTTGAAGCGAGGTACACGAGATTCATCCAGGGAAGCGGATCCGTGCCGTACCACGCCTCTCGTGCGAAGGTCACGCCCGCGTAGAGCGGGTTCAAGCGGACGAACATCAGGAGGATCGAGGTCGCCAGGGAAGGGAGGACGGTGAGAATCTCCGCGGGGTAGAAAAACGCGGATAGGAGCGTCACGCCGCCGATAAAATACTGGAAGAAGGGGACGGCATTCTCCGTGGACAGCGCGACACCGCCGAAGAAAAGCCCGAAGGCGAGCCCAACGCCGAGTGTCAATGAGAGCGCGAGCAGTGCGAGGAAAAACCCCGAAAGGGATGGCGGCCTCGCGATCAACAGCGCGCCGAGGAAGAAGACCAGCGTCGGCGTGAGCCGCGCGATGACGGAGAAGCCGTACCCGGTGATAATCGCGCCCGTGCGGATCGGGACGAGAAACATGAGGTCGGCGGTCTGCCAGTACTTCTCGCGGAGGAACTTATCCTGAAAGACCGACGTGCCGGTTACCCAGGTTGTGTAGAACAATGTTCCAATGACGAGGAAGGGGAAGTAGTTCTCGATGCTGACGCCGCTAATCGGAGACACGCCGCCCATCCGGAGGATCGCCCGATAGACGAAGAGGAGGGGCATGAGCCGTGTCAGCGGACTCGTGATGCTCGTGAGGAAGAATTGCAACGCGAAACGGAGATCAAGGAGGATCTCCTTTCGCGCGATGCCGCTGGCTTCACGAAGTAAGGACATGTTTGTGGTAGACCGACTGTGCATGCGACTGCGCGCCCAGGGCGGACTGACGGAGGAGCAGTTGGACGAATTCCGTAATCGTCAATGGCTTCCGCGCTCCTTTGGGAGCCACTTCGGAGAGGTCGGAAAACCGCACGTCTTTCATGAGCCGCCCCTCGTGAAGGAGGAGGATGCGGTGCGTAAAAACCTCAATATCTTCAATGTTGTGCGTCGCAATGAAGACCGTCGCCTGGGTTTCTTTGATGATCGCGCGCGCTTCTTCGACGAAGCGGACGTCAAAGGATCCAAAGGGCTCATCGAGAAGGAGCACGGGGGGGTTCGGGAGGAGGACGCGGGCGAGATCGAGTCTGGCAATCATCCCCGTGGAATACTGCTCAACATACGCGTGAATGCGCGCGGTGAGCCCAACACGTTCGATGAGCATATCCATGCGATCCTCCGCATGGGCGATGTTGTAGAGGTCGGCGATGTACCGGAGATTTTCGTACCCAGTGAGACGGCGATAGAGAAGCGGGTGCGTTGTCATATACCCCACGGGTAAGCGAAAGGGGTTGCCGGCCGGGACCGTCCCGACGGTGATATTGCCCTGCGCCGGAGAGAGGATACCTGCGATGGTGCGAAAAAGCGTGCTCTTTCCTGCGCCGTTTAATCCCACGACGCCGATGCGTTCTCCCGCGTCTGCACGGAACGTGACATCCGAGAGGGCGCGCTGCCAACGCTGGCGCGTGACACTTGTCGCGCGGCGTGTTAACCAGCGGGAAAAAACAGAGGGCCTCGAGAGCGGGTAGTCCACGCAGAGGTGCTGCGCCTCAACGGACGTTCCAGAAACCATGGAATCTATTATACACGAGGATAGACGCGCTTGTTGTTCGGGAGGGAATGTGTAGGCTAGAACTGAATGGAACGCATAGTCCTCGACACGAATGTCCTCGTTGACGGGGCCAAGGACGACCTCTCCGCCAGTTGGCGGATCGTCGAGGATGTTCTCGATGGCCGTCTCGTGGCCGCCGTGAGCCGGCCGCTCCTGGACGAGTACCGGCTGATTCTTCACCGCACGGTTCTCGATGAAAAGTACCACGAGCGGATTTCGAAATTCCTCTCGGCTGCGGAGACGGTCCGTCCCACACGCGTGGCCAGCGGAGTGATCGAGGATCCGGAAGACGTGAAAGTGCTCGCGACGGCGCTTGGCGCGCGGGCAGATGCGGTGATCTCGTCGGATCACCACCTTCTCGATTTAGATCCCTATGACGGCATGCGCGTTCTCACCCCGCAGGCGTTCCTCAACCGTCGCACGGAGGAGCGTGGGGGAGGGTGGGAGGATTTCGCGCGTTCGCTCGGCATCGGAGGGTAGGACGGCAACAGTGCAAGGGTGGTCTAGGATCGCATCATCGGCAGCAGCGATTTTTTTGATGACGTTCCTGATCCTGCGTTCGCCGAGCGTGATGGCACAGTCTCCATCTCCCCTGTCCGATGTGTCGTCAGAAGTACCAGACGATCTTTTGGGAGTGCTCGCGGACAAGGAACGATTACTTCAAGAACTCATCGCGAAAATTCTTTCGCTACGGAACGTTCGGGAACAGAAAGAAAAAGAGAAACTCCGGCTGACGACCGCCATCGAGATCCTGGAATCGCGCATTCAAGAAGCGCGTCTTGAGGTTGATCTCACGGCGCTCACGATTGAGGAAGTGCGACTTCGTATCCGCGAGAACGCCGCGGCGCTTGTGAAGATCCATGGGCAGGAAGAGAGAATCCGCGAGCAGCTTATTATCGTGTTGCGGGCGATGGATGCGTACGACCGGCGATCCGTACTGGAAACCGTGCTCATGCAGGGTACCTTCACGGACTTTCTGCAAACGCGTGAGGCGTATGCCACGCTCGAGCAGCGCGCGACGTCGCTGCTTGTTGCGGCAGGGGACGCGCGGGCGGCGCGCGAACTCCGAGAGAAGCAGCTCACGGATCGGCGCGCGGAGCTCGAGGAGTTATTCCGGCTCCAGCAAGCCCAGAAAAACTCTCTCGGCGAGGAAGAGCAACGGAAACGCCAGCTCCTCGTGCAGAACGTCTCCCAGCGGGCGCGGGTCGCGTCACGCATCGCGGAGGCGGAGGATGCTCGACAGGAGATTCAAAAGGAGCTCTTCACGCTACGGAACGCCGGCATTCGGCTGTCGCTGAAGCAAGCCAAAGATTTCGCGCGGTTCGCGTCGCGCCTTACTGGCGTGCGCCCGGCGTTGCTCCTGGGTGTTCTCAAAGTAGAGTCGAACATTGGGTCAAACGTCGGATCAGGGCGGTATCCCGCGGACATGCACCCGGCGCACCGGGAAGCGTTTCTAAGGGTTGTGGAAACTTTGGGTCTCGACCCGCACACGACGCCTGTCTCCGCAAAGCCCACCACCTACGCGGGGTGGGGCGGGGCAATGGGACCGGGGCAGATCATGCCCGGGACGTGGGAGCGGATTGTGTCTACGGTGGCGGGGCTCATTGGGAAAAAGCAGCCGTCGCCCTTTGATCTCGGCGACGCGTTCGTGGCGACTGCCGTCATTCTCCAAGGCGCGGGCGCCGCAGCGGGTAACGAGTATGAGGCGGTGAACCGGTACTTCGCCGGACCAAACTGGCAGCGCTTCACCTGGTACGGGGAGCGGGTGCTGGCCGTGGCCAAAGAGTACGAAGCCAAAGGATTATAAGGGGGAGCGGAGGAGTGGGGCAGGAGGTACACGAGGCCAGAAACAATAGGGACAAAGCGTGAGGGTCGTCGAGCTCATTTCTTGTCCCTCCCGTCCATTGTCGCGAGTAACTTCTCGACTGACCTGGAAATAATCGCGTCATTGCGAGCGGAACATACGGAGAGCGAAGTAATCCGACACCGTCCCGTATCGCTCCTCTCTCGGCGCTCGAGGACAGGTTCTCGAGCGGCATGGTGAGGGTCCGATATACAACACAGGTCCCCACGGACGGTACCCGCCCGCGCAAGCGGGGGCCAGGGATGACACGCCCGTGTCGCTTCGTCGCCTTCGGGTCCCCGCACAGACGACGTTTCTCGTATTCTTTCCCGCCAGTGAGCAGGTACCACCTCGGTGGCCGTCTGACCCTTCCCCAGTTTTTCATGATCTCGAAAGAGCGGCGGTGACCGTACCG
>CAYJQK010000053.1:0-6674 GCA_964372305.1 uncultured Candidatus Saccharibacteria bacterium
TTGAGAAAATAATCCGTGCATCAGCCGGCACCTTTTCTCCTTCTTGCAATACAATAATATCCCCGGGCACTACCTCGGTATCTAGGATGATACGTTCTTTTCCATCGCGTAATACAGTTGCCGCAGTTTCGGCGAACCTTTTTAAAGCAAGCAGTGTATTTTGCGTCTTGCCTTCCTGGATTGTTCCTACAATCGCATTAAAAAGAAGCACCGCAAAAATAATCGAAGCATCAATAACTTCTCCCATCGCAAAGACAATGCCCGCCGCGGCAAAGAGAATATAAATCAGCGGACTTTGGAATTGACGCAGAAAAATAACGGGAAGGCCTTGCACCTTCGCTTCGGGAAGTTTATTGAGTCCGTATTTTTGACAACGCTCGTTCGCCTCTTCTTTTGTTAGACCACGCTCACGCGAACGGAGTATATCAAAAACGTCGGGGATTGTTTTTGTATGCCATGAAATTTGTTGCATTATCGGCATAATCACTGTATAAATCATCAACACCAACGTCAAGCGTCTTGGCGATCTTGGTGAATGTTTCAAGGGTCGGGTTTGTATTTACTCCATAATTTTTTCACAATTTTATTGGGGAATGTATAAAATCTGCCACCTAAAAGTCGTCTTTTCTCTGTGAGTTGAGCCACAATTCTGTCATGTTTGGTGCGGAGCTAATCACTGCCACCACATCTATGCCAAAATTGTTGGTCTGTCCCTCCTGTGGCCACACCCGTTCATGGTCGATCCGACGCGCTCACCGAAAGTGCTGCATCGTGCCAGATACATCCTGGACTCCCATGAGCAAAACCGTCATCAACTGCTGGAGCATATGCTCTGGCACAACGGAGAGCGCACACACCATGCTGCGCTTCTCTGCGCCGGCCACGCCACGTTCAGTCCTTCACGAGGCTCACCATCGCGGAGTTCCGGGAACTCCTCACGATCATCACTGGAGACGGGCAGAACACCCGACGGAGGAACGGGAAGCGAGGGAATCGGCAACGCGCACGCGGCGGAGGTCGAACACTTGCCCTCCCCATCCCGAAGACCGCCTCCTGGTCTTCGTCGTCTACGCGCAGCTCTCTCCCGCATCCCTCCTGCTGGAGCACCTCGTGGGCGTGGAGGCATCCCCCATCTAAAGGATCGTCCCGGAGCTTGCCCCGCTTCTCTCGGAGAAGAAGCTCACCACGCTTGAGGATCTCCAGGAAATCATCCCCGACCTCGAGGAAATCCTCGGGGACGCCACGGAGCAGAAGATTCCTCGCCCCGAGGAGAAGCGGGTTCGGCGGAAGCATCACTCCGGCAAGAAGCAGGCGTTCACCGTGAAGACGCAGATCGTGACCGCTCGCCGAGGGAAGATGCTGCACGTGGCAGACCCGATTCCCGGACGCACCCAGGACGATCGGTATTCCCGAGAGACTACAGTCCCCCGCGGGTTCTCCCGGCATCCTTTAGGGACCCTCTGAAAAACCCTCTTGTCCGCTCATGAACGACGCATCGTCCATGAAGGATGACAATTGTTTTCCAGAGGGTCCTTAGATCGCCGCGCTCGGAGACCGCGGATACCCCGGGGGGAACACCAACGATCCGGACGCGGAGATGCGGATGCCCATCACACGCTCACGGAAGAAGCGGACCTGCACCCGTTCTGAGAAGATCCGGAACACGAAACTCCCGAAGAAGCGGATCGTCGTGGAGCACACGCTGGCGCACTGGAAGACGTTTCGTCTCCTCGGGGACGTGTCCCAGAACGCGAAGGAACGGTACGGCGATCTGTGCAAATCCGTTGCCACCACCGTGCACCGCCGCATGGCTGTCCGTGCCCTTGCCTTGAGCCGCCTCAAGGGAGGGGAACGGCTGGGCGCGACTGTGTGGTATTCTCCAAGGGGTCTCATCCACATTCTCAAACCTCACATTACCTAGGATGCGCATTGTGTTAACTGGAGGGGGCACGGGTGGTCATCTGACCCCTCTCATTGCCATTGCGGAGGAACTGCGGCGCGCGGAAAAAGAAGGAACGCTCGCCGTTCCGGCGGACCGGAATAGCGCGCTAGAGATTCTCTATGTCGGTGTGGCGACGGCGGTTGACCGGGCGTTTCTGTCGGGGTCGGATATCCCCGTTGTCCATGTTCCCTCCGGGAAGATCCGTCGCTACGGGTCCGGTATTGGCCGCACGATCATTGACCTTCTTGTGTGGCTGCCATACGGCGTGCTGCGCGCGTTGTGGAAGATGTACGTGCTCATGCCGGAAGCCGTCATGAGCAAGGGGGGATACGGCTCCATTCCGGTCGTGTTTGCGGCCTGGCTCTACCGCATTCCCATTCTCCTTCATGAGACCGACGTCGTGCCCGGACTCGCGAATACACGGCTCACGCGTTTCTCCTCCGCCATCGCGGTCGCGTACCGCGCGACGGAGTCGCACTTTCCAGCGGCGAAGGTCTTTCTCGCGGGAGTCCCCGTGCGGCGCGCGTTCCGGTCTCCGCTGCGGAAAGAGGATGCGCGCGCGGCGCTCCATCTCCATAATCGCAAACCGGTGCTCTTCGTGACCGGCGGGAGTCAAGGTTCCCAACGCATCAACGTCGTTGTTCTCGAGCTCCTCACGCGCCTTCTGCCGGATTTCCAGATTCTTCATCAGGTCGGCACGGCGAACTTCGCGCCCATCGAGAAGCTTGTACGGGAGACATTCCGGAATTTCCCCGACATTGGCGACTACCAAGTTCTTGGTTTTCTTGACGAGATGACGATGGCACAGGCGTACACGGCCGCTGACCTCGTCATTTCTCGGGCGGGCGGAACAGCGCTCGCGGAACTTGCGGTCGTCGGTCGGGCTTCGATCCTCATTCCCTTGAAGGAATCGGCCAATAACCACCAATGGGAGAACGCGTACTTCTTCCGGGAGGCGGGCGCGGCGATCGTCCTCGATGAGACAAACCTGTCGCCGCCGCTCTTAGAATCACCACTGCGCCGTCTCTTTCAGCGTCCGGCGGATCTGGAGATGATGGCGTCGCGCGTGCGTGTGCTCTCACGTCCGACCGCGGCGGAGGATCTCGCGAACCTCCTCGTGGCGATGGGGACCGGTCTGGTTCCGCGGCGGGATCTCCGCTCATTCACGGCGTCATCGCGCGCGGCGTGAGGACGGGCGTATCTCCTCTGAATCCGTTCTGGGAGAGATTGGCGATGGGCACGAGGAGAAAAGATGGAAGGGATGAAGAACAATCGTCGGAGTAGACAGGAGAGAGGAGGCAGGAGAGAGTAGACGTCGTTGCCTTTATCGCTCATTCTGTATCCCTCATGACGACTGTCGAACCGTATTCTTGGGGCACGCGTGTGCACATGGTCGGGATTGGCGGGATCGGCGTGTCCGCGATCGCGCGGTGGCTTCTGGCGCGCGGGGTTATGGTCTCGGGGTCGGATCTCGTGGAGTCCCCAACAACGGTCGCGCTCCGTGACCAGGGAATTCCCGTCGCTATCGAACCGGTCGGCGCCCTGCCGAACGCTCACGTTCTTGTGTATTCTGATGCTGTGCCGCCGAGAGATGCTTCGCGTGTCGCGGCGCGTGAGCGCGGCGTCAAGGAGCGCATGTATGCCGACATTCTCGGAGAGCTCGCAGCACCATACCACACGGTCGCGATCAGCGGTTCGCACGGGAAATCCACGACGACGGCGCTCACGGCCTTGATCCTCACGGCATCCGGGCACGACCCTACGGTGGTCATCGGCACAAACGTCCCGCAGTTTCGCGGGACGAATTTTCGCGCGGGCAAGAGTAACCTCCTCGTCGTCGAAGCGGACGACTACCGCGGGCATTGTCTCACGCTCGCGCCAACCGTGGCGGTGATCACGAACACGGACTACGACCACGTGGATGCATTCCCGTCCCCTGCGGCGTATCACGAGGTTTTTCGCGCGTTCGTCCGGAAGATCGCCGTCGGGGGCACGCTGGTGCTCAAGGCAAGTGATCCCCTGACGCGGGAGCTCATCGCGGAGGCCAATGCGCTTGGGCGCGCAGTTCTGACATTCGACATGCAGGAAGACAGCGGGCCGTCCATCCAGGGCGAACCGCACGCGGCGTTCACCGCCTCGCGGCCGGTGGTGAGCGATGGGAAACAGGAATTCACCGTCTTCCACAACGGGCGCGCGCTTGGGGTTTTTTCCCTGATGCTTCCCGGCGAGCATCTCGTGCTTGATGCGCTCGCGGCAATCGCGGTGGCTTCGTGTTTCTCGGTTCCGCCACCAGTCCTCGCGACCGCTCTCGCGTCATTCACGGGGACTTGGCGGCGGTTCGAGCAGGTGGGTCTCCTGCATGGTGCGCCCGTGATCTCCGACTACGCGCACCACCCCACGGAGCTTTTCGCGCTCCTGCAAGCGACGCGTCAGTGGTACCCCGGGCGCCGCATTGTTCTGGCGTTCCAACCGCACCAGAAGATTCGCACCCGCGCGTTTGCTCCGGCATTCCAGGATGCCCTCGCCTTGCCCTCGCGCGATCTCCTCATCCTCGCGGACGTGTACGACGTCGCGGGAAGGGAAGAAACCGGCGACGCCACCACCTCCCGTGATTGGGTATCCTCGCTTCGCGAACGCGGCACGACGGCAATCTTCGCGCCGACACTGGAGGCGGTCGCGGAGGAGCTCTCCGCGCGGGTGGTGGCTGACGACGTTGTTCTTGTTGTTGGCGCGGGGACGATCGACGAAGTTGCGAGGAGGATCGCTCAATGACTGTGGAGATTCTCGAGCAGGTGCCGCTCGCGCCGCTCTCGACGCTCCATGTCGGGGGACCAGCACGGTTTTTTGCCGCGGTGCGAAACGTTCCGGAGCTCAAGGAAGCGCTCACCGTTGCAGAAGAGCGCGGGGTGCCATGGTTTCTCCTCGGCGGCGGGTCGAACACGCTCTTTCGTGACGAGGGGTTCCCGGGGCTTGTGGTGAAGATGGAGCTTCGTGAGTTTCACGTGCGCGGAGTGGACGTCTTTGCGGATGCTGGCGTCGTCCTCCGGCTCGCGGTTGCCGCGGCCGTCCGGAATTCCTTGTCCGGTCTCGAGCGTCTCGCGGGAATTCCGGGGACCGTGGGCGGCGCGGTACGGGGAAACGCCGGCTCATTTGGCAGTGAAACCTGCGATCACCTCAAGCATGTTGAAGTTCTCCACCGGACGGCACGTGGGTGGGAGGAGGAGGTCAGGCCGCGAGAGACCTTCGTCTTCGCCTATCGGGATTCCCCGTTCAAGCATGATCCCTCGATGATTGTGTGTCGGGCACGGTTTGCGCTTACCAAAGCAGATGCGTCTGTGTGCGAGCGACGTGTGACCGAGGATCTCGCCGCGCGGCGCCGGCATCAGCCCTACGAGTTTCCCAGTGTGGGGTCCGTGTTTCAAAACCCGCGAACGGATATTTTCGCCGGGCGTTTGATTGAGGAAGCCGGGTGTAAAGGGCTCGTTGTCGGCGGCGCAAAAATCAGTGAGAAACACGCGAACTTCATCGTGAACGTGAAGAACGCAACCGCAACGGATATCCTCGCGCTCATCGCGGAGGTAAAGCATCGTGTGTTGGAGTCATCCGGCGTCATGCTGAAAGAGGAAATCGTGATCGTGTAGGAGGGGGCAGGACGTTCTCGCGGTCTCCTCGTTTCCGTCAGAGGTGGGGGTGTATTGCCGAGGGCGTGCGTCCGGGCATCAACGATCCCTTGCCCCGCGACGTTTCCTGTCATACACTCCTGACAATATGAAAGGTGTTATCCTTGCCGGAGGGCACGCGACGCGCCTACGGCCATGCACGCTGGTGACGAATAAGCATCTGTTACCGGTGTATGACAAGCCGATGGTGTATTACCCTTTAAAAACCCTCGCGGACATGGGGATTTGGGATATTCTGCTCATTTCCGGACGCGGTCACGCCGGGCATTTTCTGGACCTTCTTGGGTCGGGGAAATCCCTGGGGGTGGACCTGACGTTTGACGTCCAGGAAGAAGCTGGCGGGATTGCGCAGGCTCTCGGTATCGCCGAGGACTTCGTCGGCAATGACCGCTGCGCGGTCGTCCTTGGGGACAATATCTTTGAAGATTCTTTCCCCGATGCCGCGCGCGCATTTGAGCGCGAGGCCCGCGGCGCGAAGATCTTCATCAAGGAGGTGGCTGATCCACAGCGGTTCGGCGTGCCTCAACTTCAAGATGGGAAGGTCATCGGCATTGAGGAAAAGCCGCAACACCCGAAATCGCACTACGCGGTGACGGGCCTCTACATGTACGATCAAGAAGTATTTCACATGATCCATACGCTCAAGCCGTCCGCGCGCGGGGAACTCGAGATCACGGATGTGAACAACGCGTACATCACCGGCGGGAGCATGACCTATGAGGTTGTGCGAGGGTATTGGACAGACGCGGGAACATTTCCGTCGCTTCTGCGCGCCAACATCCTCGCGGCGAAGAAGGCCGGCCTGGATTTTCACTCTTTAGGCATTGACGAAGAATGGGCAAAGCGAAATTCCCCCAGCACATCATCCCGTGGGTGATCTTATCGCTCGACCTTGTGGTTGCGCTTGTGCTTGTCGGAGGGTTTATTTTCCGTTGAAGACACGGAGGGGGAAGCGCGTGGTTCTTGGTCTGCTCTTGTTTCTTCCTTGCCTTGCTTTTTTCCTTTTCTTACTTTCATTTCCACTCTTTTTATCAGATTTGTGCCATGAAGTA
>CAYJQK010000054.1:0-6590 GCA_964372305.1 uncultured Candidatus Saccharibacteria bacterium
ACGGTGGGAGTATTGTTGGGACTCACCCACTAGTCTCTACACCTTCCCCGCGACCTGCTGCCCAGCGGAGCTCGGCTCGGGATTGTCCTTCGATACGCGTCTGTTCCGCTTATCGGGAGGAGTTCCCCGAATTCACCCAGTTATTCGACCTTAATGACTTAAGGAAGCTGCCATGTTTCGCCCTTCGCTTCACCAAGGGTTTGCTTTGTTGACAGCCAGTTGCTCTGCCATTGAGCTACCCGGGAACAGGCCACGGCGGCCTCTCAAGGCCCCCAAAAGGAACCCCGCCGCAGCGTCACAAAGCATAGCGCTCCTGTCACCGACACGCAACTTGAACGGCACGCACAATCCCCCACAATTCCCCGCATGTTCAATAATCCCGCAGCTTCCGCAGGGTCCGGTGCAGGCGGATTTTCTCGAGCGCTTTTGCTTCAATTTGACGGATGCGCTCCCGCGTCACGTCAAATTCCTTCCCCACTTCCTCGAGCGTGTGGTGGATGCCGTCCTTGAGCCCGAACCGCATCTCGAGGATCTTCTGTTCCCGCGGGGAAAGATCCTTGAGTACTTCGCGGACGTGCTCGGAGAGGATTTCTCGAGACGCCGCCTGCGCGGGGGTTACGGCCTCTTCATCTTCGATGAAATCCCCGAGGGTAGAGTCTTCATCCTCGTCGCCGACGGTCTGATCAATGGAGACGGTCTCCTGGGAGATCTTCGTAATGTGTTGGACCTTCTCCACCGGCAGCTTCATCTCGACGGCAATTTCTTCCGGGAGAGGATCCCGGCCGAGGTCTTGGAGCAACCGCCGCTGCACCTGCGTGAACTTGTTAATCGTCTCCACCATGTGGACGGGAATACGGATCGTCCGGGACTGATCCGCGAGCGCTCGGGTGATCGCCTGCCGGATCCACCACGTGCCGTACGTCGAGAACTTGTACCCGCGCCGGTAGTCGAATTTTTCGACGGCGCGAAAAAGGCCGAGATTCCCTTCCTGAATGAGATCGAGGAGGGAGAGGTTCTTCCGCCCCGTGTACTTCTTGGCGATGGAGACCACCAGTCGGAGATTTGCTTCCGCGAGACGCTTTCGGGCTTCTTGATCTCCTTTCTCGATGCGCTTTGCGAGCTCGACTTCGTCTTCCGACGTGAGAAGCGGCACCTTCCCAATCTCCCGAAGGTACATTTGGACAGAATCGTTGGCGATATTGCTAATGTCCACGATGTTCTCCTCGCGGTTTTTCGAGACCGGCTTCTTCTTACGCTCGGGCCGCCCCTCCGCAGACGGCAGTTCATAGTCAATCAAGGAAGAAACCGGCTCTTCGACCCGAATGCCGCGCTGCTCGAGCGCGTCGTACACGTGCTCCAGACTCTCGATGTTTTCTTCCACTTCGGGGAGGGCGCGGAGCAGTTCCTCCTCCGTGACAAAGCCCACATGCTGTCCCTTCCGAAGAAGCTCCTGAACAACGGGGAGGGTGAGAACGTCCTGCGGTTCCCCCTTCACCGCCCGCGCGAACGCGCGCGCGGACTTCGTTGTCTTCGCTCGTGACGGTCGCGCGCGTTGCCCAACCGCGACCTTACGGTGTGTCGCAGCGAGATGAAGTTGATGCTGCCTCCGGGCGTGCTTCGTGTGTGTGCGATGGGTGGAGCGTTTTGCTCGTACAGTCATACGTTCATGAAAGCTTCAGCTGATCTACGTGAGCAAGTTCTTCGGTGACGTTGACGACATCCCTTAACAGAGCGGGTCGCCGAGCCAGTGGCGCCACTTCGAGTTGATGGGTCAGCTCGACGAGGGTACGGCGGACGTGTCCCACGAGAAGGTCTCGGAGCACCACTCGCGCATCACGGTCAGGAGTTTCGAGAAGTCCTTCCGCGCGTTCCATATCAATACAAAGACGGAAGATGTTCACGTGGTGCCGGAGATCTTCCGGGAGCACAGCATCAATGTGAGAGAAGTCCAACGGTGCTCCCGCAGCATGCTCGCGAGCATACCATTGAAGAAAGGCATCATACAAGAGTCTCGTGTGCGCCCCGGTGAACGCCGCCGGAGGTACATGCGCCGCGGCGAGAGGGAAGATTGCCGGCGCGGCCATGAAGAGTGTCAGGAGTCGCTCTTCACGACGGATCACCGGGTCCATACCGGGACTCTGGGAAGGTGACGCGCGCTGCGGGGACGACGCGGCTTCCTCGCGCTTCCGGAGATGTTCGAGATCTTCGTGGAGATACCGGGAGTCCACCCGGATTACCGCCGCGAGCCGCTGGAGGTAATCCCCCAGACTGATGGCATCCGGCACCCGCGTGAGGAGAGGAAGGAGGTCATGGGCAACAGCCTTCTTCGCGTCCGTGTCCGATACGCCGTAGCGCGCCACGGCGCGATCGAGGAGAACGGAGAAGACATCGCGACGGTCGGCAATCGCGTTCTTCCATTCCGTAGGATTCGCCACCGCGATGTCCGCCGGGTCCTTCTCGGCAGGGAGAAGAACAACTTCGACCGCGCACCCCGCGGCGACTGCCAAGTCAATCGCTCGCCGCGTGGCGTGGTCTCCCGCCGTATCCGCCTCGAATGCGAAGGCGAGACGATCCGTGAATCGCTTCACCGTGTGCAGGTGATCATCCGTCAGCGCTGTTCCTGACGCGGCAACAACGTTCTCCACTCCCGCTTGGTGAGAGGCAATGACGTCGGTATACCCCTCGACGATCACGACGAGGTTTTCTCGTCGGATCGCTTCGCGCGCCTTGTCGAGACCGTAGAGGACACGGCTTTTCGTGTAGAGGACTGTCTCGGGACTATTCACGTACTTCGCCGCCGGACGCGCCTTATCCTCGTGAAGAATCCGACCGGCAAACCCGACGGTTGACCCGTGCGCGTCCGTGAGCGGAAAGAGCACGCGCCCATAGAAGCGTTCGTAGGGGCCGCGCGGTCCTTCTCCAATGATTCCGGCCCGGAGAAGATCATCGGCAGTCACCCCCCGCTCCTTCGCTTTCTCAATGAGCGGCGTGGTGGAGAGTGGCACATACCCGAGACGCCAGCGCTGGATGCTCTCCTCGGTGATCCCGCGACGCTCAAGATACTCCCGCGCTTCCCGGCCCGTGGCGGTGCGAAGAAGCACCGCGTGGTAGAAGTCCGCGGCGGTATCGAGTGTCGCGCGGAGACGTTCCCGTTCCTCGCGCCGCTCCGCGTGCTCAAATGTTAGGGGAACCCCCGCGCGTTGCGCGAGGACGCGCAGCGCTTCGGGGAAGGTCATGCCCTCCCGCTTCATCAGCCAGGAGAAGCAGTCGCCAGACTCGCCGCACCCAAAACAGTGGTACATCTGCCGCAGAGGGCTGACGACGAATGATGGCGTGTCTTCCTGGTGGAACGGGCAGAGTCCTTTCATGCTCGCCCCCGCGCGTTTCAGACGCACGTGCTCACCAATGAGCGCAGCAATATCCGTTCGCTCTTTCACACGTTCGCTGTCGGTGCTCGCCATGGCACGGTAGAGGATAGTCCTCTTTTGAGAAGAAATGAAGGCGGGTGGCAACGCCGGGGGCTCTTCGATATGCTGCAAGCCATGCACATGCTCATGCTCAACTGGAAAGACATTCGGAATCCGGCGGCCGGGGGCGCGGAAGTCCTTGCGTTCTCTCTCGCTCGTCGGCTTGTCCGTGACGGACACCAGATCGTCGTGTTCTCGCGACAGTACCCGGGCGGCGTATCGGAAGAACAGCTCGACGGGATCACCATCAAACGACGCGGGTCCCCGTTGTCGGTGTACGCGCGCGCGGCGCAGTACTACCGGTCGCTCGCGGTCAAACCCGACCTCGTCCTCGAGATGATCAATACCCTCCCGTGGCAAACACCGCTGTACGTACCCAGGAACCGGCGTTTGGCTTTCGTGAACCAGTTGGCAAAGGAGGTCTTCTTGTATGAACTCCCCTGGCCCCTCTCGCACCTTGCGTATGCTTTTGAGCGCGTGCTCTACGCGCCGTACCGCCGGACCCACATCCTCTGCTCGACGCAAAGCACGCGAAAGGAACTTGGAACGTTCGGCATTCCTGCAGAGAATGTCCACGTGTTCCCCCTCGGCATTGACCATGACATCCATCGACCAGGGTTGAAAAAAAGCGTGTCGCCGCTCTTCGTGTTCGTCGGGCGACTCGTTCGCATGAAACGCGCCGATCTCTGCGTATGCGCGTTCGACGTCGTGCGCCAGAAATACCCAGCAGCGAAACTCGTCATCGTTGGACGCGGTCCGCAGGAGACAAAACTCCAGCAACTCATTGCTGAACGGCGCCTCGAGAATCACGTTTCCCTCCTCCACCACGATCAGCACTTTCTCATATCCGCGAACCAGCAGCGGCAGAAAGTAGAGATCATGCAGGAAGCGTGGGCGCTCCTGCACCCATCGGTGAAAGAGGGGTGGGGGATGGTCGTCACGGAGGCGGCGGCATGCGGGACGCCAGCGATTGTGAGTAATGTTACCGGGCTCCGCGATACCACAGTCCATGACAAAACCGGGCTCGTGATGAGCGCGAATCCTTCACCTGAAGAACTCGCGGCCGCCATCATCCGCATGATTGCCGAGCCCGGCCTGCGCGAGACATTATCCGCAGGGGCGCGGCAGTGGAGCCTCCTGTTCCATGGGGAAGCGAGTTATCAGGCGTTTCGGGAGATCCTGGAAACACACCTCCAACAACGCGGACCGCCAGCATCTCTTCGTCACCAGTGACGGAATCCTAGAATCAACGCTCGCGGACCTCTTCGACCGGCGCTTGGGGAACAGCCTCCCGCCGTTTTGAGAACCCGGTGGGTGCGGCGCGCTCCTCCCCAGCAAGAGCACGAACAGGGAGCGCGGGCACCCTATCGTACCAGCGCCGGATCCGCAGCCGATAGAAAATTGCCAGCGTATCCCAGAACGTCTGAAAAACCGCCAGGAGACTAATGCTGCTTGAGAAGCCGGCGCGAAGCTCGATCGGCGCTTCCACGATCCGCCGAAACCCGAGGTGCGACGCAACCACGAGGAGTTCAAGGTCGAAGGCGAACCGTTTCACGAGAAGACGGGGGAGAACCGCCTGGAGAACCTCCTGTCGGAAGAGTTTCAGTCCCACTTGCGTATCCCGAATGTGCAGGCGAAAGAGGACCCGGTTGAGGAGTTGGTATACCGCACTGTAGAGACGACGCAGCCGAGGGTACGAGACGTCGGAAAGGGAGTGCCGTTTGGAGCCGATCACAATATCCGCCTGGTGAATGCGGTACTCCGCCAGCATGACGCCGAGCGCCCGGGGGTTGAGATCCCCGCCGGAGTCAATGAACGCCACGAGTTCCCCGCGACTATGGAGGAGACCATGCCGCACGGCGGCTCCTTTCCCCTGATTATCTTCGAAGCACTCCAGGCGCAGAGTGGGTAGGTGCAGGTCGCGCGTAACGACGCCGAGGGTGTCATCCTCATTCCCATCAATCACGAGGATGATTTCGTGCGACGGCACAAGGGTGGAGAGCACGGCATCGAGACCCTTGAGCTCCGCGACAATCGTCCGCGCTTGTTGGTAGGCGGGCACGACGACGGAGAGCAGGGGCCGATTCATGGGTGCATGGGGACAGTCACAATGGATTTAAACCTGTGTGCTCATGGTTCTTTGGTCAGGCGCATTGGTTCTTGTGTTCATCGTCGGACGACCTGGTCTGTGCACAGTACTTTCGAGATGAAACTTCGTCACCATTACGTCAACCCATCGCTCTTTGCCATACGGTATATCTTGTTTACAGAGCGGTGAATCCGTAAAAACTCATCTTCTTTTTCTGGGGTATTGATCCATGTCTGATCGTCATGCGGCAGAGTCATCGGAGGGGGGTGAATGAGTTTTTTCTGCTCCCCGTTTCCCTTGATCCGCCGCCACACACTTCCCCACTGCCGTTCCTTATCGAAAGAAACGAGTCCTGCTCGTACGGGGTTACGTTCCATATACTTCAGAAGCCAGAAGTGTCAGGAAAGAGTTACCTGTGCTGACGATACATGATGTATCGCGTCCTTGATAGAGATGGCCACTGCCGATGGTACCTGTTCTGGCATGCACCTGCCTTGTCTGCGTGTTCGTAAGTGAATGCATCAAAAGAGCCATATTTCAGAGCTATATTTCCATCCTTTCATAGAGAGAACGCCCCATGCCAATGATTCAGCATGAGGGTGTAGGCCGAGATGCGCATAGCCGTAATTTCCACTCCTTCCTTCATGAGCCGCTCACACAAGCGATAGTCTTCTTGAGTGTTGAACATCTGGAGACGGCCATTCGCACGGTTGAGAACATGATACACCTGATCCCCAATATCAACTCTTGCGAGACGTGGCATGGGTAAAAATGTCCGGGCACTATACCACACATCACGGCAATCCATCGTGACGATAGCTGAACTCGCGCCATTTGCAGCGTACGCCAAACCTGATCCACGGGTGAAAAAATGATGGAGAGATAAAGGGTGAATAAAGAGGTCAAGGGCAATGACGCTTCGCTGGTCTCCACCACCGTACGGTCGGCCACGCTTCATCGCATAACGAATGATTCTGGCTTGAGACTGTAGAGAAATGATTGTTCTTCTTAGTACTTTTCCTCTGTCTTTCGTG
>CAYJQK010000055.1:0-6321 GCA_964372305.1 uncultured Candidatus Saccharibacteria bacterium
CTCCTTCCCTGCCACCGCTCCCGGATCTCACGGTAGAGAACCTTGGGGTACCGAACACAATCCTCCAAAATGCGCCAATCCTCTTCTCCTGGGATGTCGTCAATCGCGGCGGCGCACCGAGCGGAGGGTCAACGGCATTGGTCTACCTGACTGGCCCAAACACGAACATGACGGTTACCATGGCGACGGACGCACTCGGGATCGGACAAGCGCAGACACACACATTCTTCTTTGAGTCGCAGAATCTTGGGGCATACACCATTTGGATGTGCGCGGACTTCTTACAAGCAAATCCCCAAGGTGTCGTAGCGGAATCAAACGAGCAGAACAACTGCCTCACGCAACCCTTTGAGGTGGCGCTCGTTCTCCCTTCGGCGCTGCCCTCACCTGCCGCTTCTCCCATCGCTTCACCCGCGGCGTCGCCAGCGACAGTCGCAATGAACCGTCTCCCGCTCTTCCCTGCCACGTCAGGAGGCAGAACGTCAGTAGGCGGACCGTCTGCTCTGCCGTCGCCCGGATTCTTCAATGCCGGAACAACGTTCGCAAGAGCACAGACGAAGCTCCTCGAAGTGGCGAGTGCTCTCGGGAGTGAGAAGCTCATTGCCGCCCTCGGGAGCGCGCAGGAACGACTCGGGGGAACCGTGCGCAAGCATCAGCGTCAGGTGGCGATTACGTTGAATGGCGCGATGGCGCTCGCGATTGCGGCGAGCGCCGCCACAGCGGCGACGAACTCGCTCGTGAGCCTCCGCGAGTTCCCGAACTACCTCTCCCTGGCGGCCGGCAGCCGGCGGCGGAAGGAACGGTGGTGGATGGTCGTGGATAGTGACCTGGGGAAACCCATCGCCGGGGCGATCGTCCAGGTGTTCGACGAGAAACTCCACAAGCTCCGCGAGACGCAGGTCACCGGCAAAGACGGTCAATGCGGGTTCCTCCTCCCGCCGGGACTGTACTACGTCCTCGTGAAAAGAGCGGGCTTCCAGTTCCCGGCAACGCGAACGCCACCTCTCGCTCTCCGGGAAAACGAGCGACTCTACCAAGGTGGCAATATCACCATTCCCTCGCTCAATCCCGCCATGCTCCAGCACATGATCATCCCTATGGAACGCACGGACGCAAGCAGTATCCCCCATATCCGTCTGCGGAGATTTTTCGAGCGCGGACTCGCCCTGATCGACGCGATGAGCTTACCCGTCGTCATTGCGGGTGCGACCATCAATAGAGCGTTCCTGCTCTTGAGCCCGACGAAATTGAGTTTTGTCTTCGAGTGCGTGTATCTGCTGATTCTGGTCCAGAAGCTGTTTCTCCTCGCCACGCGCCGGAAGAGCAGCGGAGCGGTACTCGATGCCGATACTGGTGCGCCGCTGGATCTCGCCGTGATTCGGCTCCATGATGCCCAGTCGAACCGCATCATCCAGACCCGTCTCACAAACGAACAGGGCCGGTTCTTCACCCTTATTCCCGCGGGCGAGTACACAGTCATGGTGTCGAAAGCCGGGTATGAATCGGTTCTCCACCCGAACGTCCGCGTAAAGGGTCGGCAAGTGAAGGGACTCGCACTCGAGTTCCGACTTCGCCGGACGGTGGATCGTGATATGCTGTCTGCGTGATTCTCTTCCAGAATATTCGCAAAGAATACCCCAAAGGTATTGTGGCGCTCGACAACATCAATCTCGAGATCGGGACGGGAGAGTTCATATCGATTGTCGGACAGAGTGGCGCCGGGAAGAGTTCGCTCCTGCGCCTCCTGGTCGCAGAAGAAAAACCTTCGCGCGGGTCCGTGATTATTGACGGCTGGGACGTCACGATGATTCGCCCATGGCAAGTCCCGCACCTCCGACGCCAGATCGGCGTCGTCTTCCAAGACTTCAAGCTCCTCCAAGGAAAAACCGCATACGAGAATGTTGCTTTCGCGATGGAAGTTGTCGGCGAGGAGCGGCACGAAGTTCGCCGTCTCGTCCCGCAGCTCCTCAAGCTTGTGAACTTGAGTGGCCAAGCGGAGCAGTACCCGTGGCAGCTCTCCGGCGGCGAACAGCAGCGGGTGGCCATTGCCCGTGCGCTTGCCTTTAAGCCCCAGATTCTCCTCGCCGACGAGCCGACCGGAAATCTCGATGCCCTTCACGCGTGGGACATCATTCACCTCCTCTTGAAGATCAATGCGCTGGGCACGACGATCCTCCTCGCGTCGCACGACGAGGCGATCGTGAACGCCGTGAAACATCGCGTGGTGACACTCGATCGCGGCCGGGTCGTTCGTGATCAAAAGACGGGGACGTACTCGTTATGAAGTGGCTCACGCTTGGCCGTGTGGTCTCCGCTGGGATGGTGCACTTCCGGAGGAACGTGTGGCTGTCTCTCGCGTCAACCGCTGTCATGATGCTCACGCTTGCGACGCTCGCGCTCCTTCTGCTCGTGACGGTCACGGGGCAGGCGCTCTTGAAGACCATCGAGTCGAAGGTGGATATCACAATTTTTATGGCGGACACAGCCACGGACACGGCGATTCTCGAGGTCAAGGCCGACCTTGAAGGGCGCGACGATGTTGCGAGCGTCATGTACATCACGCGGGAGCAGTCCCTCGCCTCGTTCCGGGAACGCCACCGCGGGAATCCCCGGATTGCCCAAACGCTGAAGGAAGTTGGGAACCCCCTTCAACCGGCGCTCGTCGTTCGTGCGGTCCGCCCGGAGAACTACGCCGTCATTAACGCGGCGCTTGAGAGCCCCAAGTACCAGTCGTACATCGCGAGCGTGACGTATGATGACAGCCGTAACGTCATTGCGCGGCTGACGTCTTTGATTCGTACGATACGACACGTCGGCGTGGGTATTACGGTCACGTTAGGAATCATTGCCGTACTCGTTACGTACACCACTATTCGCCTGGCAATCTACGGGTACCACGAGGAAATCGAGATCATGCACCTCGTCGGCGCATCTCCGTGGTTCATCAAAGGCCCATTTGTGATCGAGGGGATGCTCTCGGGAAGCATCGCAGCGCTCTGCACAATCGCCTTCCTCTACCCGTTACTCCGCATTCTCTCGCCGGGTGTGGACAAGTTCTTAGGCGGCACCCTCGATCTCTCCGCATGGGCTACTGGGCATGCGCCAATGATTTTGACTCTTGTCGGCGGTGTCGGCGTGGTCTTGGGAACCACCAGCAGTATTATTGCCGTCCAACGATACCTCCGGTCATCATAGATCGGGAACGACGCGGCAGAACGGGAAGGAGACGGTACGACATAACGGAATCGCCTGGCGCGTCTTTTCTACTGTCTCGTGCTTTGCCCCTTCAACCGCGCCTCAATAAACATTGAGAGGTCTCCGTCCAAAACACTCTGGGCGTCAGATGTTTCGTACCCCGTTCGGTGATCTTTCACCAGTGTGTAGGGATGGAGAACATACGAGCGAATCTGATTCCCCCACGCCGCGGACTTTACTTCACCACGGACGTCAGCAATCGTTGCCGCATGTTGTTGCTCACGAAGATGCTCAAGCCTGCTCTCTAATACCCGCATGGCGCGTTCACGATTCTGCGCTTGGCTGCGCTCCGTCGAGCACGTGACCACCGTTCCTGTCGCAAGATGCCGAAGTCGCACCGCCGTCGAAACCTTGTTCACATTTTGCCCACCTTTCCCGCCGCTCCGAAAAGTGGTGAACTCGATGTCTTCTGACCGCAGAACAACCGTGTCCTTGGGAACTTCCGGAATGACATCCATGAGCGCAAAGGAGGTCTGTCGAAGATGGTCCGCATTAAATGGCGAGAGGCGAACGAGTCGGTGCACGCCCGCTTCGTGTTTCAAGTGTCCGTAGGCATGGGTACCATCGACACGGACGCTCACATGCTTGTACCCCGCTTCCTGCCCGCGCTGCTCATCCACAATCGTCGCCACCCATCCCTGCCGCTCGGCGTACCGCAGAACCATTCGCAGAAGCATGCGTACCCAATCTTGCGCTTCCGTCCCGCCCGCCCCGGAGGAGAGCACCACGACAGCCACACTCCGATCATGGGGACCGCGAAAAAACGTCAGGGTCTCTAAAGCATCGATTTCTCGCGACAGTTTGCGGAATGCGTCTGCAGCGTCCCGCTCGAGACTGGCATCCGGTTCGTCCCATAAGAGACACCCGAACTCCTCGAGGCTGCGGATCTCCTTCCGCAAACGTTCAACGGTGTCGAGCTCACGCTGGATTTCCGCCTGTTCCCGCTGTAACGCCGTCGCCCGGGACGGATCACTCCAAAGATTCGACTGTTCGAGCTCTTCCCTCAGTGTGCCGAGACGTTCTATTTTCCGCGGAACGTCAAAGACGGTCCGCGACGGCTGTCAGCCGCGCGGCAAGTTCACGAAGCAACGTGAGATCCAAGGCCATGCAGCGTAGTATAGAGGGATTCTTTGATCTGCGATAGAGACGCGTTTCCTACCGGGTGATGCAGATGCTTAGATCCGAACACGAGAGCACGCATTGTTTCGCGAAACATACAGCAGAGATCTGGTCCCGCGGGAAACCTGCGTACGGCGGACAGTTGAGCCCGAACGTCACCGTATTCACATAGTGGAGGAACTCTTCACGTTGCCCGTTGTTGTACGCTGCCGGGACGCCACAGATTCCCTCTCCTATTGTGCAGTCCTTGTTCGTGGCGCAGGAAAACCACTCTGAGTTCGCCACCAGTGGCGTGGGCGCTGGCGAACTGGGAGGGGTCGCCACGGCCGTCTCGGGTTGTAAACTTCTTCCGTACACGAGAGACTGTCGCAGATTCAGCAATACGGGGAGGGAAAGCCCCACCCAGAACGCCAGGCCAAGCCCCAAACCCACATGGAGCGTTTGCGCCTGCCGCTTGATCACGCGCCGCGAACTGCCGAGGAGAAGACAAAGAAGGAATCCCATTCCAAGAGAGACTCCGGCATGCAGGACAAGAACGAAGCCTTGTGCAAAACAGCCGTCACCGCAGAGAGTCCGAAATTGCGCTTGAGCGATCGAAAGGAGGGCAACAACGAGTGCCGCGAGCATCGCCACACCGCCTCCGCAAAGAATGCCAAACGCGAGCCGTTTCCCTCGCGCCATTGCTGGAATACCAACAACAAACGCCACCGCGAAAAACATGGGCGCAAAGATAACCACCACCTGCAGAAGAACGGAAACCAGACGAACGAAAGAATCTGACAGACTCATCATAGAGGAAGTGTATCATGGTTTTGGCGGGACGAAGTTCGCGTGAGCCGACCCGGGGATTCCCGCTCACCCGTTGCCGCGCGCTCGCTTCCGCTCGATGCGCGGCTCCTCCTTCGCGGCCGGGGTTTCCAGAAACGTGAAGCAGTTCACGTTTCTGGAATACCCTTCGAATCCCCGTGGAGCCGACCCGGGGATTCGAACCCCGAACCTGCGCGTTACGAATGCGCTGCTCTGCCGTTGAGCTAGGTCGGCGCGGTACCCATATACACTAGTGCGGAGTTCTCTTCAGATCAAGACGACCAGAAAAGGAAATATGACCTGTGCGCCTCTTACCCGTCCTGAGACGCACAGGGAGAGACAACACACGATACGAACCTGGAATAATAAAAGCCGCTGACCTGATGCCAGATCATCGGCTCTGTTTTGGAGTATCGACCATCTCAATTTTCTCCTCTCACGTAACCCCTGGAGGAGATGTGCTGAGCGCAGTTCTTCCTTTACGTCTCTCGACATACCGTGTGCCATGTTTTCTCTCCAGAACAGACACCATGTTCTCGTCCTGGCACCGAAACGCTTCCGGCGCTTGGAGAGCGTTGATCGTGCATGCCCGCCGCTGCCCTTCGGCGCTCTGCTCCGAGGCGGGGGTGGAAGGTCCAACAAACTTCTGTTATGATTCGACGCATGGACGCGGAATTCGTCGCCTTTCTCGATAAGAAGTTCCAGAAGGTCTCTGGGGAAATTCAAGTCGTACGATCGGAAGTTACTGACGTACGATCGGAAGTTACTGACGTACGATCGGAACTCGATGTCGTACGATCGGAACTCACGTCTGACATCAAAGCATTCCGCGAGGAGTTCAATGAACGGGTTGGACATATCGAACAGTCTCTTGAATCCCTCACGCGTTCCATGGACCGCTTCGTGAAGATCCACGAGGAGATTAAAACCGAGCAGGTATCTCTTCGTGCCGATATTGATCGCATCAAAGTTGTCCTCCGGGAAAAACTCGGCGTGAAAATCTAGCTGCTGTACAGTCTCGTGCTCCGAGGCATAGATGCATGGAAGATGTTCACAAGAATGTGAGCATCTTCCATGGAGCCATGAAAAAAGGGCTTGTTCATGTATTTCGGTGGGATTTGGCGTTGCAACGGATCGTCG
>CAYJQK010000056.1:0-6175 GCA_964372305.1 uncultured Candidatus Saccharibacteria bacterium
GGAGCTTAGCCCCCACGTTCTGACTCCCGGAGTCTCCCTCGACCCGCCAGAGGCGGGTCTCGCGTATTCGGAGTTTGGTTGGAGCCGCCGTCTTGCGACGGACGGATCCATCCAGTGCTCTACCCCGCGTGGTACGCTCCGAGGCTAGCCCAAAAGCTATTTCGGGGACAACCAGCTATTTCCGCGTTCGATTGGAATTTCTCCTCTAGCCACAGCTCGTCCGACAGTATTGCACGGCTGACCGGTTCGGGCCTCCACGCGCCTTTCGGCAGCGCTTCACCCTGGCCATGGCTAGCTCACGCGGTTTCGGGTCTTCATGCCGTCAATGGGTCCCGCCCGAAGGCGGGATGATCGCGCTTTTCACACTCGCTTTCGCTGCGGCTCCAGTGCGTGTCGCACCTTAACCTTTCCCACTGACAACAGTGAACTCGCTGACTCGTTCTGCAAAAAGCACGCCGTCACCCGCTCCGGAGACCGGAGCCTGGAAAGCAGACGCCAGACGACGCGCCGCCGTCTGGTTTCTCGTTTCTGGTCTCTGGTCTCCGGAGTTGGGCTCCGACCCTTTGTAAGCATGTGGTTTCAGATCTATTTCACCGCCCTCACCGGGCTGCTTTTCACCTTTCCCTCACGGTACTTGTTCGCTATCGGTGAACAGACGTATTTCGCCTTACGAGTCCTCATCCCGAGCCCCAGAGGGGCGCGGTATGAGGTTGGTTGTAGTGCTCGTAGATTCCAGCAGGATTTCTCCGGTCCTGCTGTACTCAGGATGTGGACAGCGCCAGTCAACGAACCTTCGCATACGGGACTGTTACCCTCTTTGGTGATGCGTTCCAGCCTTCTTCTGCTCGGCAGTTGCCTGTCGACGCCGGGATCCGTGCAGACCCCACGTCCATGTCCTTCAACCCCTCTCGTGCAACGGTGCACGCCTTGGCACACAAGAGGTTTGGGCAGTTCCCCTTTCGCTCGCCACTACTCGGGGAATGAGTCCAGAACCCAGAATCCAGAACCCGGATGCCGGAACGCTTGCCGCGTCCGGTCTCCGGTATCCTGTTTCTGGCTTCTGGAGCATTGTTTCCTTTTCCTCGGGCTACTAAGATGTTTCAGTTCGCCCAGTTTCACTTCACACAAACCTTGCAGTCTGTGGATTACGCGACATGACTCGCGTAGGGTTACCCCATTCGGAGACCTCCGGATCACTGGTTGCTCAGCACCTCCCCGGAGCGTTTCGCCGCTAGCCGCGTCCTTCGTCGTCGTCTGTTCCCAAGGCATCCACCACACGCTCTTCTGGCGTCTGTTTTCATGTGGCTTACAGTACATGATCCCCCATCGTCACTGATGAGGGTGTTCTCCACGCCAGTGGAGAACACAGCTTTTTGCAGGGTTTCTTCTTCTATGAACGGGATACTTCTCGATGAATATATGCACTTTTACAATTTGATGCCGTCTCAATTGTCGAACGTCCAGGAAAAACTGCTGCCAAAGTAACGGAACTCCCAGAACAGAGCGCTCAGGGGCGGAAGCGTTCGATTCCAAGAACCACGGGATGTAAAACAAATTACGCCGCTCTCTTCAAAGGCCGGCGCAAGGATTCCTCACTCGCGGAACGCCCAGTTACGGGCCTGCGGGGCTCTGAAGATGAGAAAATTGAGATGTCACCATTCGTGGCTCTTCAATGATACTCGGCGGCATTCCACTGTCAAGACCGACGAACAGAGAACCCCGCCGGGGCGGGGTTCTCTGCTGCTTCGGGGGTTTATCACGTTGAGTTACGGTTTGTGTTCCGAGATGTCTTTTCGAAGATGCGCGAGGATTTTCTCGGCGGTCTCTTTCCCGCCAAGGCCAAAGGAGATACCACCGGCGATGGCGATCATCGCGAAGAAACCAATGAGTGCCGGCTGGATAATCACCTGGAAGACACCCAGCTGGCCCAAGGCAGCAATGATCGAGAAGACATAGATGGACCACTTGGCGAGCGCGGCAGTCTTGCGTCCATGCGGGAAGCGTGCCGTCGCAATGCTCGCGTTGACGACGCGGGAGGAGAAGTTCCCGGCAATAACGCCGATGACCACCATGAGTGAAGCCACAACAATATTGGGAATATACTGGATGACGTCGTAAAAGAATCTCGAGACCGCTTGGAGTCCGAGGATGTCGGAGGCCGCGAGGAGCGAGACGATGATGAGAAACCATTTGACGAGTCCGCCGATAAAACCGGCAACATTCAGCTCTAGTCCGGCGCGATGCAGGCCGGAACGGAGTCCGGCAATACGCTCGAAGGCGTCGTTGACATGCACCGCCTTCAGGATTCGTGTCACGAGGTTCCCGATGGCGACGGCAATGATCCAGCCGACAACGAAGACGAGCACGGCGCCGATGAGGATGGGGACGAAGGTGATAAAACGTTCCCACAGCTCCAGCAGGGACCGTGCGACGGATTCTTGCACTAACGCGAGAATGGTCTGCGTTTGTTCCTGCGTCTCAAGAAGGATCGCAGGCGAGGGTTGAAATGCGCCCATAACTTTCGTTGCTCACCTCCTTTCTTCACAGGATCTCTGCCTATTCTTCGTACTCGATATGGCGCGGTATCGTCAAGCCGGTCCGGCAATGGACGTGCGAGAAAAACACGGTACCCTATCTCGTATGACCGCGCGCGTTTTGACGTGGCTTGAGACCAGACGCGGCTTTGTGCTGGCCGTGAGCGCAATCGCCGCCGTCATGGCCGCACTGCGTCTCGTCCGCATCACCTTCCCAGAGAGCCAAGTGTTCGACGAAGTGTATTCGCCGGTGTTCGCCTGGAATCTGCTCCACGGCGAAGCCTTCTTTGATGTCCACCCGATTCTCGCGGAGCTGCCACACACCATCGGTCTCCTCCTCTTCGGGAATACGCCGCTCGGCCGGCGGTTTTCGCCGTGGCTCTGGGGGATGGTGTTCACCTGGGGCGCCGCGCTCACGGCGCGGTACCTCTACCGTCGGCGGGTTGCCGGCGTGCTGGCCGCGCTGCTTGTATCCCTCGATACGGCGTATTTCATCTACGGTCGCACGGGGCTGCCGGACATGTTCCTCCTCTCGCAACTCTCTCTTGCCTACGCGTGCTTCTTTTTGAGCATCCGGGCGCGGCGACGGCGCACCGCGATCTTCGCGGCGCTCGCGAGCGGGATCTTCCTCGGAAACGCCGTGTCCACGAAGTGGCTCGCCCTCGCGTCCGTGGCATCCGTCTGGCTCTGGCTAGGGCTTCAGGAGATGCAGGCATGGTGGTCGCGGCGGTGGTCGCGGCGAGAGGACGGTGTTCATGTCCGGGAGGTTCCCCATGTTCCCGCGTGGTTGCTCCCCATCGCGTTCCTTCTTGTGCCCGCACTCGTGTACGGCGCGTGGGCGCTCGTCCTCTCCGGGTGGCGCGGTTCCATCCACGAAACGTGGAAGGCGATCGCCACATGGCATTCGCAGGTCTGGAATTACCACGCGCACCTCACCGCGACACACCCCTACGCATCACAGTGGTGGCAGTGGCCGTTCCTCCTTCACCCGGTGCTCTTCTTCTTCGAAAGCGCCGAAGGGGGCCGGCGCGTGATCAACGCAATAGGGAACTTCTTCCTCTGGTGGACGGGGTTTGTGGCGCTTCTTGGATCTTCGGCCTGGCTTCTCTATCGAGCCGGCATATGGGCGAGTGGTTCTCTCGTGTGGCCGGGCAGAGGCGGTAAGCAACAAGCGGCAGTTCGTCGGATCCCTCCCAGCGATGACTTTCTGTCTCCTGCCACTATGCTTTGGCTCGTCCTCACCGCGCTCATGTTCTGGCTCCCCTGGGCGTTCATTTCCCGCGTCTCTTTCAATTACCACTACTTCGCCTCCTTCTTTTTTGAGGTTCTGCTCCTCACGGGATGGCTATTGGTGATCCTCGCGCATCGGCAATACCGCGCGTTCGTGATGCTCTATCTCGCCGCCAGCGCGATCGCGTTCATTCTCCTCTATCCCTCGGCGACAGGCCTGTTGATTCCCGTGTGGGTCACGAAAGCAAAGTGGTTGTTTCCGTGAGAAGAAGGTGTTCTTCGTGTCACCGCGGCCTCACGCCACGTGATACTTCCGCTTGATGTCCTCTTCTTCTTCCTGTTGTTTCGCGGCGATTTGATCCCTCGCCTGGACGCGGAGGTCTGCGAGGTCTTTCGTCGAGAGCTCTTTCGCGCGCGAGAGGAGGTGTTCGCGCGCGTTCCGCGCGGGATTCTCCACGACGTCTGCAAGAAGCACGTCCAGGATCGCGCCGATGCGCGGCCCAGGCGCGAGTCCGAGTTCGGACTGGAGGTCGTTCCCGTTGATCGTCAGCATCTTCGTTGAGAGCGGATCTCGGGAGACCTTCTCCGCCATGAACTCGAGGTGACGGAGCCGGTACGGGCGCGCCTTTGGGACACCGGAGCCGCGGCGCTCGGCCATCCGGACTTTGAGGAGATCCTGGAAATTCTCCGGACCAACGC
The DNA here is from genome assembly GCA_964372305.1 of uncultured Candidatus Saccharibacteria bacterium. Taxonomy (GTDB): domain Bacteria; phylum Patescibacteriota; class Andersenbacteria; order UBA10190; family CAIZMI01; genus CAYJQK01. The sequence continues at coordinate 4,464 of CAYJQK010000056.1, forward strand.
GGCGGAGGAGCCGCCGGACCCCCGCTTCTGTGACCACGCCGATGTCGTACATGAAGAGATGGTGGCGCACGAGGTGCGCGACCGCCGCAACGATTTCGCGGGAGAACCGGAGACGCGCGAGGACCTTCCGCGTCATGGCCGCGCCGACAATATCGTGGGCATAGAATGTCGCGTCGGGGTATTCCCCCTTCTTTGTCTGCGGCTTCCCGACGTCGTGGAACAGAGTGGCGAGCCGCACGTGGAGCGGATCCCCGGCGCGCGCGGAGAAGCCGAGGGATTTCACGTTGTGCTCGAAGACCGTGTAGATGTGGTGCTTGTTTTGCTTCACCCCCACCCCTGCGGAGAGTTCGGGGATGATGTGCGGGAGAAGCCCAACCTCCTCGAGGAGGAAGAACCCCTCGTCCGCGCGCGGATCCATGACCATCTTCACGAGTTCGTCCCGGATCCGCTCGTGGGACACGCGGGCGATGCTCGTGGCGTTTGCCTTCAGCGCCGCAAGGGTCTGGGGTTCGATCGTGAAGCCCAACGTCACAGCGAAGCGAACAGCGCGGAGGAGCCGGAGCGCATCTTCCCGGAAGCGCTCGTTGGGGTTGCCAACGGCACGCAGGACCTTCTGCGTAAGGTCCTGCTGCCCGTCAAACGGGTCCATAACCCGGAACGCGCGTTCTCGCCCCTCATCTTCAATTTCCGGTCTCTGGTCTCCGGTCTCTGGTCTCCGGAGTGCCATGGCGTTGATCGTGAAGTCCCGGCGCGCGAGGTCTTCCTTGAGCATTGTTGTGTACCGGACCCGATCGGGGTGCCGTTGGTCCGAGTATGCCTCTTCTGTGCGGTAGGTGGTCACTTCCACCTGGGCGAGACGTGGGTCGGAACTTCCCGTGTGCACCGTGACCGTCCCGAACCGGTTTTCGCAGAAGCTCTTCGGGAAGATTTTTTGGACCACTTCAGGCGGGGCGGACGTCGCGACATCCCAATCCTGCGGCGGAAGCTCACGGAGAACGTCGCGGACGCACCCACCAACCGCTACCGCCTCAAAACCGGCGCGTTCAAGCGTCTCGATGATGCGGCGAATCTCTTCAGGGATTGTCATGCGCACAGTGTACCCTCCGCGGCGCCCGCTGGTCATCCGCTCTGGCGCCGGTGAAGTTCGGCCTCGGACTTTCGTGTTCGTAAGAGAGATTTCTGGAGAGGAGGCCTGCCCTCGCCGCTGTTTACGGAACGCTACTCGTCGTCTCGCACGCGGCTGCCGTGTCCGTTCCGCCGTTGCCACGGCACGTGTCCGTGTCATCTCCGCCGTCGAGCGCGTCGTTCGCGATTCCCCCAAGAAGGAGATCATTCCCCGCCGCGCCGAAAATCTGGTCACGTCCCAGTCCTCCCTCGATCCGGTCAGCGCCTGGTCCACCGTCAAGAAGATCGTTTCCCATTCCTCCCCTCGCGAAGTCATTGCCCTCTCCGAGACAGATGACGTCATCCCCGCCACGTCCGCGAACGATGTCGTTCCCGCGCTTCGCGAGGATCACATCGCGCTTGCTCGTCCCCGTGAGCACGTCGTCACCGTCGGTGCCGACGATCGTCGGCACGAAACCGTGGCAGAGCTCGCTCGGCAAACCCCGCTTCGTATTCGTGAACGTGCAGGTGATGGTCTCGCCGGCATCGAGCACAATCGCCGTCACCGGACTCCCGTCCGAGCAGGTCGCGCTCGTGAGGTCCCAGCC
>CAYJQK010000057.1:0-5834 GCA_964372305.1 uncultured Candidatus Saccharibacteria bacterium
CGCGGATGAAGACCGGAGTGTCTGGCACCTGCTCGGACGTCTCGGCTTCTCGTGCTAGAAACCCCGGAAACGAGCTTGGGAAGCCGCCGCGGATGTGGAGGACGCCTCATCTCGCTCCAAAGCCTTCGCGGTCATCTATTTTTCCCAACCACAAGCTCGTCGTATGGTACACTCCCCGTAGAACATATCCACACTAAGAATATGCACAGGAAACGGACAATCTTCTTCTCGGGAGTCATCATCACCATCATTGTGGGGGTGTTTTCTCTCGCCGACTTCACCGCGGCGGCGTCAAATACGTTTCCCTTTGTTGGCCGGGGAATGGTCAAGGGAAATCATCCGAACGAAGCGACGCTTGACGTCCACTTTACGCACATGTCCGCCCAAGCCCGTGCGCTCGCTCTCGGCACAATCGTCACGGTGAATGTCGGCCAAGCGACGATTCAGAAACCGGACGCGAGGGGCCGTCTTGTCCGCGTGCGACAAGGAAACATCGCCGTGGGAGACGAAGTATCCATTACCGGGAACGTGCGGTCTGATGACCGGTTCGTCGCGCGAAAGGTGATGATTCGAAAAAGGGAGTTCGTGATGCGTGGCGCCCTCAAGACGTTTGATTACGCGAATCACCGCCTCACGGTGGATGTGACGTCTTCATCATTCCGGCCGACAACGTACAAGAATGTTCCCGTCACCCTTCAATTCACAGACGCGACGAGGTTCTTCAGTGGCGGGGTGGCGGTGAGCCCGCGCGACGTGACGGCAACAAAACAGAACGTCCGTCTTGAAGGTCGGGTATATAATGCGGACGACTTTGAGGTAATCACGATGACCGAACTCGCTTCTTAAGCCATGATTCGCCGTCTCCTTGTCCATACGCACCCGCATTCCGGTTTCGTGGCGCTTCTCGTTGGCGCGCTCACGATGCTCGGCGTGATGTCGGTGGTCTTTACGAGCGCGGCGGCGACGCCGTTCAAGATCCGCGGGATTGTGCGCGACGTAGACGTGACGCACAAGGTCCTTACTCTCCAGGTGACGCACATTGAAAAGGGTTGGCCGGCGGTGCGCTACGAGAAGAGTCCGTACACCGTGCGGCTCTCGAACCGCGGCACGCGGTTCTGGCGGTACAACGCGGAGGGCAAGCGCGTGCGCTTTGACGTCACGAGTGTCACCGTGGGTGGCACGATGAGCATCGTTGGCGTGACGCGAACGGATGGCACCCTCGATGGCATGACCGTCATCTTGCGGTAGGAACTTCTCGTCTGGCCTGGAAAGGTTAGAAAAACCGGAAGCCCTTCTTGGCACTCGTCTCTCCGAATTTCTGAAGCAAGGCTTCTTGTTCTTTCGTGAGCTTCTTCGGCACGGCGATCACGACGGTCACACGATGATCCCCGCGCTTCCCCGTGTCCCCGTAACGACCAACGACGATGCCTTTGCCCTTGATGTGTAACTCCACCCCTGACGCCGTCCCGCGCGGGATCGCCAGAGGAACTTCCCCGTCAATAGTCTCAACGCGCACCTCGCCCCCAAGCGCGGCAACTGTGAAAGGAACCTGCACCTCCGACATAATGTCGTTCCCATCTCGTCGGAATCGCGGGTGGTGATGGACCTTCACGAGAACATACAGATCTCCCGGCGAACCGCCGTACGGCGCGGCCTCGCCTTCACCGGCGATCCGCAGACGCGTGCCGGACTCTATTCCCGGAGGTATGGTCACGACGAGCGTTTCCACGCGTCGCGTTCGTCCCTCCCCGCGACATTCCCGACATGGCGTCTGGGCGGTTTTCCCTTCCCCGTGACACGTCGGGCAGATCGACTGCTGCATAAATGTCCCGAGAAATGTCTGCGACTTCCGTTCGCGCACACCCCTGCCGTGACACGTTCCGCAGGTCACAATTTTCGTCTCTGGCTCGGCGAGATTCCCGTGGCAGCGCGGACAGGGACGGTTGCGGTTGAGGGGGAATTCCCGCTTCGCGCCAAACGCCATCTCTGTAAAGGGAATGACCACTTGTACGGCGAGATCGTCACCAACGTGTTGTTCTGGGGACGACGCTGCTCCGCCAAAGAATCGAGAGAACATATCCCCGAACCCTCCGAGGTCTTCGAAGCGAACGTTGGAGCCCCTCACGCCGAACGGATCGAACCCTCTCGTCTCCTGTCCCCCAATCCCCTCTCCTTCGAACGCGTGGCCGAATTGGTCATACTGCTGGCGTTTCGCGGGATCACTCAACACTTGGTACGCGGCGTTGACTTCCTTGAATTTCTCCTGGTCACCCCCTTTATCGGGATGATGCCGATGCGCGAGCGAACGGTACGCGCGCTTAATGTCTTCGGCCGATGCCGTATGTTCAACCCCGAGAATGCGATAGTAGTCTTTTGGCATCGTGGACGTGAAACACTCTTACCGTATCATTCTTCCACAGACGGCATGCAGAGCATCCATGGGAAAGAGACATCCTAAAAGAACACACTGTACAACAGGCCCGATCCCGGGACCTTTTGTACGCGGGGAACTGGATCCGCGGCGCGGGATCACTTTTTCTCCGCTTCACCCTCTACCGTCTTCCCGCCCTCGCCAGGTTCTTGCTTCACGCCTTCGGCGTTCCCCGCCGGCGACGCTTGCTGCGCCTGCTGCTGGTACAGTGCGACGCCAGCTTTCTCCACAACCTGCTCAAGATCCTGGGACGCCTTTTTCAGGGCAACGAGACCCTCGCTCGAATTTTCTCCCTGTTGCTTGTGCAGTTCGAGAGCGTTTTTTAGCGTTTCCGTCTTCTCCGTAATCTCCTTCTTCGTCTCCGCGGGAACCTTGTCACCAGTTTCGCGCAAGAACTTCTCCGTGGAGTAGACCATGGCCTCCGCCTTGTTTCTCTCCTCTACCGCCTCACGCTTCACCTGATCCTCCGCGGCATGCGCTTCCGCATCCCGTTGCATCCGTTCGACCTCAGACTTCGAGAGCCCGGACGAACCCTGAATGGTAATCTTCTGCTCTCGATCCGTGGTCCGATCCTTGGCGGAGACGGTGAGGATGCCATTCGCATCAATGTCAAACGCCACCTCGATCTGCGGCACGCCACGCGGCGCTGGCAGGATGCCATCGAGGATGAAGCGCCCCAGCGACTTATTATCCGCGGCCATTTCCCGCTCGCCCTGGAGCACGTGAATTTCCACCTGCGGCTGCTGATCGGCCGCGGTGGAGAAGGTCTGGACCTTCCGCGTGGGAACCGTCGTGTTCTTTGGAATGAGCGACGTCCGGACGCCGCCGAGCGTCTCAATCCCCAGCGTTAGCGGGGTCACGTCGAGCAGGAGCACATCCTTCACGTCTCCTTCAAGAATTCCGCCCTGGATGGCCGCGCCGACCGCGACCACCTCGTCCGGATTCACGTCCTTGTGCGCCTTCTTGCCAAAGAGCTTCTCGACCGCCTCCACAACCGCGGGCATGCGGGTCATCCCGCCCACAAGTACAACCTCATCAATGTCGGACGGCGCGAGTTTCACTTCGGCGAGCGCCTGCCGCGTAATCTCAATGCTCTTTGCGACGTAGTCGCCAATGAGTTCTTCCAGTTTCGCGCGCGTGAGTTTCAAGAGAAGATGCTTCGGTCCGGCGGCGTCTGTCGTGATGAAGGGTTGATTGACGTCTGTCTCCATCGTGGTGGACAGTTCGATTTTTGCGCGTTCCGCCGCCTCCTTGAGGCGCTGCAGCGCCATTTGATCCTTGGAGAGATCCACGCCGTACTGCTTCATGAATTCCTCGACGATCCAGTCAATAACGCGTTGGTCGAAATCATCGCCGCCGAGATGCGTATCGCCGTTCGTGCCGCGCACTTCGATGGTGTTCGCGGAGACTTCGAGAATAGACAGATCGAACGTCCCGCCGCCGAGATCGTACACGACGATCCGTTCCTCTTTCTTCTTGTCGAGACCGTACGCGAGCGCCGCCGCGGTCGGTTCATTGAGGATACGGCGGACATTAAGACCGGCAATGGTCCCCGCGTCCTTTGTCGCCTTGCGCTGGGAATCATCGAAGTACGCCGGGACGGTGATCACCGCGTCCGTGATTTTCTCCCCAAGTTTCTCCTCCGCGTCCTGCTTGAGTTTCTGGAGAATCATCGCCGAGATTTCCGGAGGTTTGTGCCATTGGTCCTGGAGCTTCACCTCCACCCCGCCCTCCGCGCCTTCGCGAATTTCGTACGGGAGGAGCTCGCGATCGCGCTCAACTTCCGCATCTTTGAACTTTCTCCCGATGAGACGCTTGATAGAGTAGAGGGTGTGCTCGGGATTCGTCACCGCCTGCCGTTTCGCCGTAACACCGACGAGTCGCTCGCCGTTCCGCGTGACGGCCACCACGGATGGCGTCGTGCGCAGGCCTTCACGATTTTCGAGAACCCGCGGTTTGCCACCTTCCATGATCGCCATACAGGAATTTGTTGTGCCAAGATCGATACCAAGAACTTTTGCCATAGGAGTGTAGAGTAACATGTAAAAAATACTGCATGGAGGATCCTCTGCTCCCTCCCCGTGTCACGCGGAAGAGGACGGACTTCGATCACTCCTTTTTTTGCTTGCGGGTTACTGAGGTCGACGGCGTGGCAACAGCCCCGTGTGGCGCAACCGCGGTCTCCGGCTTCAACACCTCCCCCAGACGCGCTCCGGACAGTTGGACTTTCGCCGGCTGGAGCACGCGATTCCCGACTCGGTACCCCCGACGCACAATGGCGACGACGTGTCCCGGGGGGAGATCACTGTGCACCTCCGCAACGGATTCGTGCATCGTGGGATCGAAGAGAACATTCGCGTCGGCGATCTCCTGTACACCCGCGAGGGTAAGCTCTTTTGTAAACGCGGAACGAATTTGCCTCACGCCCTCGACCCACGGATGACCCGAAAGCTCTGCGGGGATATTTGCGCACGCGGCATCCACATATTCCATAACCCGCGCCAGCGATTGGAGGGCCTCCTGCATGCCCTCGGAACGCGCGTGCTGACGTTCCTCAATCATCCTCCGAGAGAGATTGTCGTAATCGGCGCGCGCGCGTATCCAACCGTCGAGGTTCTGCGCCGCCGCGGCCCGCGCTTCGGAATGTAGTGTCCCGCCACTTCCGTGGAGCGACGATGCGGGGATCCCGCGCGGCGCCATCACGAGGAACCTCCCGGTGACGCGACTTCAACGAACTCCGACACCCGCTTCAGGAGCGCGAGGTTCCGATCGTAGGGCATGCGCGTTGGCCCAATAACCACAAGAACGCCTTGGTCTCCGGAGGGGAGAACGCACGTGGTGAGCAGCATGCTGACGCGCGCGGCCTCGGCATAGGGGTTCTCCTCGCCGATAAACACCCGTGTTTCGTGCGCGGGGATCCGGAGGAGCTCGTCAAGATGTACGTCAACCGCATCCACCACGCGAGCCACCTCACGAATGACGTCCGCCGCGGAAAACTCCGGCGCTTCGAGAAGTTCAGAGAGACCTGCTTCCTGAATTTCTTCCGTCTCCGCCAGGCCCGCAACGGCGAGCGATCCCGTCAAGAGCGCGAGGAGTTTCGCGGTCCGCCGCGCGAGGCGGTGATCCCGGCCGTTCCCTTGAAGAAGATGCTCTTGGAGAAGTGACCGTTCGTTATGAGATAAAGAGTGGACCACGGCGTGCGAATCAACATAAAACCGATACCCACGGCTTGTCGGCATGCGACCCGCAGACGTGTATGGATGCATCAGGTACCCTGTGTCTTCAAGATCCGCGAGCTCGCCCCGGACGGTCGCCGGACTGTACGGGAGCCGGTACCGCTCCACAAGCAGCTCCGAGCCGACAGGCTCCGCAGTCCGGATGTATTCCTGGATGAGCGCCATGA
>CAYJQK010000058.1:0-5681 GCA_964372305.1 uncultured Candidatus Saccharibacteria bacterium
GGGACGGTGAAGGCGACGGAGAAGGACCGGGGGACGGTGAAGGCGACGGAGAAGGTGAAGGCGACGGAGAAGGACTGGGGGGCTCGCCTGGAACGTAGAGATCAGTCTCCGCACAGTTATTTGCTTCCGAACTTTCCGCAACGGTGAACAGTGAATCCGCGCAGCTGCGCACGGTGTAGTATCCGGGTACTGGGAGAGGCATGGATGTCGACCCAAACTGACTGGCTCCGACCCCCAGGCGCGGGCCCGTTATGGGCTTGGAAGAGACGAGTATTGAGTTTTGGAGAATGGAGATTTGTAGAGTGTATGTTGTGAATGGGGGTGGAAAATATTGTAATCCGGTATTCGTGAGAGCATATTCCACGAAGACCTGTCTGTTCGAAGTGATAGCTGCTCTTGGATATCGGGACACCTCTGCCATGCTCATGTCGTAGAGCGAGGACGGTGATGGTGGTGGCGGTGAACTCTGTGCAGCGACGGCCATAATGGCTTGTGTACAAGACACTCCAGCACAGACATTCACAGAGGGCGAACCAGGTGAATAGAAATATCGATCCTGGACGGTCTGCGTGATCGATTGGCCTGGTGCCAGGCTGCTGCCAGTGACAGCAGCCGACCCATTGCCGAACTGGGGTGAGGCGGAAATTGTTGTTGTGAACGTACCGCTTGACGATGTTCCTTGATTTTTGACGGTCCACGACACGGTGAAATACTGACCTGCGGTCACGGTCAAGGGTGAGATATTCTCGACACGGAGGTTGCTTACCGCCCGTGCACTCCCCGCAAAGAAGAACGCCAGCGCACAGACAGTAAACACTGCCAGGTGCCGTCCCTTTAGGGGTGGAAATTGCATGGGGATTCGTGAGTGTCCGAAGAGTGCACGATGGCCGTGGGAGGAGAGTTCTGCGGAAGCAGAGACGGAGATGGTGGGCGGTACACGTACGCCCGACGTTACAACGTTGTACTGCCTGTCGTCGTTGATGTCTGTGCTGGGGCTGCGCATGCGTTCGTCGTAATCGTCTTTTGCCTCGTGAGGACGGATGCCGTTCGCGTATAGCCGTCACAGCCGTTAATCTGGGTTGTGATAGTCACCCGAGCGCTGCAATAGGGTGGGAGGGTAATGACTCCCGTCGTTTTGTCTAATTCCGGTGAGATAATCTTCACGCTCGCGCCCGGAGCGGGCACGGTGTACTTCTTCCCGGTCGCCGCGACGATCTCGCGCGTTGCGGAACTGATGACAATGTCGAAGGCGCGTTGCACGCCCTGGCCGGTGTTATCGGTGTGCGTCGCCGTGAACCCCACGCGGGATCCCGGGGCGGCCTGGGTTTTGTCCACGTCGAGCTTGAAGAAGATGGACACTTGATCTTTCTCTTGCTTGCCAGGAACCGGCACGCAGGGTGACGGGCTCGGTGATGGCGGGGGAGACGGCGGGAGCTCTGCGAGAACTCTGAACTCCCGCTTCACGCAGTTATTATTTTCGTCCGATTCCGCGACGCGACCCAAAAATGGCACATGATCCGCGCACACCCTGATAGCGTACGAGCCCGGTATTGTGAAGACGGTTGTGGTGTTCTGGGGAACGCTCCCGCCGGGCGGTATGCCAGCGACGCCTGGTAACGCTCCGGCACTCGGGCCTGGTCCAAGGAATTCATACGTGGTGGACGCGGGCGGGATAGCCAGCCCGACGCCGGAGTTTCCCAGCCGCCAGGAAAACGTCACGCCTGTCAGCACATAGATGGGGCTCGGCGGGGCCACGAGATTCGTGATGATGAGGTCTGGGAGAAGCCTGGTTTCTGGTGACGGGCTTGGCGAAGGAGATGGCGGCGGAGTGGGAGGGGGCGTCGGGGTTGGCGTTGGTGCAAGGTTCACCGTGACATTTTTTGACACACAGTTGTTTGCTTCATCAAGTTCCTGTACCGTGTTGGCCGAGTCGGCACAGAGTTCCAGCAGATACGTCCCGGTCAACGCAGGGGTCCAACCATACGATACGATGACGGCGGAACCCGGCGCGAGCGCGACGCCGGTGGGTAAGATTGAAGCTCCCACACTCGGAATTTGTAAGGTGACGTCCGCATTCGGCGCGGGCACGGTCGCCACCGGTTCGTTCCGCACGATGCCGCTCACGGTCACGGTATTCCCAACATTCAGGGTGCCCGTGGTTGTCAGGCTGCTCGAGGTGAAATCTGGTTTGGGTTGTGCGGGACTAGGAGATGGGGACGCGGACGGAGTTGGTGAAGCTCCTGGCGACGGGCTTGGCGATGGTCTCGGCGACGGTGAAGGCGGAGGGACCACCGTAAACGGCATTGAGGTGCAGTTATTTCCCTCATCAATTTCTTTCACGGCGCCCGGAGGAACGGTTTTCCCCTGTGGGGGAATATCGTCTGCGCATACCGTGATCTGGTAGTTGCCGAGCATGGTGAAGCTCCGGGATATGTTTTCAACGATCCCGAATGTGGGAAGAATCAATGTTTGTCCCTTCATGGTTCCCTGGATTCCAAAATTGTTCGGACCGGTGATGGTCCACCGCGTCTGAACGCTCTTCGTGTTCTTATACGTGCCGTGGTTTGCCAAGACCCACGAAAAATACGCGATGGAGGTGATGGACGGCGGAACATAGAGGTTATCAATCGTAAGGTCGGGTCCGGGAATCCATACTGGTGTGTCCGCGCAGTTGTCGGTTTCGGACGTTTCTGGAACTTGCGAAGCAGCATCCGCGCACACGCGCACCGTAAACGTTCCGGGGAACTGGTCCGGCCAGAATGACGTGACGATGTTGTCCGCACTATAGGGAGCCAAAAATGGCTGTGCGACATTCTTCTGGCTCATGAGTATTGTCCCCTTGAGAAGTTGCACGCTCGTGCTGGAACGCCCAGCTCTTTTGGCCTCTGTGTTCGCGAGTGCATACGTGACCCACGCTGAAGATGTTGGCGGTGGTACGCCTAAAGATTTGAGATTGATGATCTTGAGATTCGGCAGTAATCCGCTGCTCTGTGTACGGCTTTGCCCAATGCCTTGTGAGATACCTTGTTGCAGACTGCCCTGCAGGCCGCTCCCTGGCAGGGATGGAGCGCCGCTTGGGGATGGCGTAGCGCTCGGGAGTGAAGCTCCGCTCGCGTTGCTCAATAGCACAGACTGTCTATAGGGGATAAAAAAGACGCCGATAAGGAGCGTATAGAGCACAAGGGAGAAGGAGTGTTTCCGCAGACGTTGGAAAGGCATGTTTGTGGATTCTCGAAGGAAGTATGCCATACTCATAGGAAGCGGTCGAACGGCGCGCGACGCACGCTCCCCTCGTTTTCCACACCTTCCGTCGTCGCTCACCCACGTGCGGAAGATGAAGCGGAGGAACACGGGTATACTGATGGGAACATGGTGCGACTGTGGAGGAGGCAAGGATCGAGAGATGGCGGGAATACGCGTGGGCGCAGCCTCCATCGTGTTGCGGCGTTCGTGGGTGTTGTGGCGTTTCTCTGCGTGTTCCTCGCGCTCTCCTGGAGCGTGTTCTGGGGCATTCGGCTCAAGCGTGACGGTCAGGCGCTCTCTCTGGTTGGCGAAGAATTGCTTCGCGCTGCGCGGAATCGCAATCTCACGGCAGTCGAACAGACCGTCCCCCGCGCGCGGGAAGACATTCGTACGGTCGGCAACGACCTCCACCGTCTCCGTGGCATTTTTCTGATCCCTGGCCTCCGGTCGGAAGGCCGCGTCCTCGAGCGGATCCTCTCGGAAGCGACATACCTTGTTGATGCGGCAGATGTCGCCGGACGTCTGTTTCGTGAGCTTGCGCCCGTGAGCGAGAAAATACGAACCGCCAATGGATTCGGCGAGGGGGATCTCTCCATGATCCGACGCGCGGTGGTTGCGCGTATCCCGGATGCGCGGCGGCTGGCTGCTCGTGGGAAGGCGCTCACCAGCGGCGGAATTCCCGAGAGTCGGAGTGCGCGGTTGAACGACATTCGGAAGAAACTTGCGGAACCCGTCCGTCTTATGGAGCGCGTTGCCGAGGCCGTCGGCGAGAGTGGGGAAGCGGTATTCCCGCTCCTCGGCGTGGACCGGGAGCGCACATTTCTCCTCCTCTTCCAGAACGCGGACGAGATCCGCCCTGGCGGAGGCATCATCTCCGTGTATGGGATCATCACGGTCCGCGGCGGGCAGATCGCCGTGGCATCCGTTGAGCATGTCGGGAAGATCTACGCGCGGAACACGAATCCGCCGACAAAAGCCCCCACGCCTATTGCGCGTCTCGTGTTTCCGACAATGACGCTCCCGAACATCAACTGGGATGCGGATCCCACGGTGTGGCTCCCGCGCGCGTACGCCATGTGGAATGTGACGAATACGCCAACCGTTGATGGGGTGATCGCCATCGGGACGCCGGTACTCCAGGATCTTGTCCGCGCGGTTGGGCCGCTGCGTCTCCCGGGATTCGCCGGCGAGTTTACCACGGAGAACGTTGTGCCGGCGATCGATGCCATTACGGACGAGGCGGACAAGAATCGTCCCGGGGCCACGCAGAATTACGCCATCTTTCGAACGCTCGTAGAAACGATCCTTGCACGCGTGAACGCCGTGCCCATGGACGAGCACATGTTGCCCTTTCTCGCGATCGCCGCGCGACGGGCGTTCGCGCGCGACCTCGCGATGTTTACGCCGGATCAAGGCGAACAACGGCTCTTGCGGACGCTTGGCCTTCTTCGTCCCGTCCCCGTGGGTGTTGATGAGCTGTTTCTTGTGGACGCGAACTTAGGGAGCGCGAAGGCGGATGCGAAGATGCGGCGGACGCTCGCGCTCACGGTCAACCTGCAGGATGTTCTCCGTCCGACGTCGCGCGCGGTGGTAACGTATGATTTCCACCGTGGTCGACCAGATGCGCGCACGTGGCCGTACCGCGGGTACCTCCAGCTTTTTGTGCCGCGCGGTTCGGTGGTGGAGACGTTCTCCGGCGGACAGGATGAGACTGACGTTGCCGTGGATAACGGCCGGACGGTGTTCGGGAACTATATCTTTGTGAATTTTGGCGAGGTCGTGCCGGTTGATGTCCGCTACACACTCCCGGAAGTTGTGACGCAACGTCTGGCGGAAGGAGTGTATGCGCTCACGCTGCGGAAGCAGGGCGGGATCGAACTTCCCTACACCGTTGTGGTCAATCTCCCGTCGCGGTGGTCGTCGTCGCGGGTCGCCGCGACGAACGGCACCACGCTCTTGCGTCCGGAGGGGAAATCCGTGCGCGTGGAATGGACCGGGACCCTTGTGCGTGACGCAACGCTCGTCGTGGAACGTTGAGGAAGGAGGAGTTGGTAGAAATCACGCATCAGCGGTATGCTCGTGCCGCGAGAGAAAACGTTCCGGGGTCGTCTAATGGCAGGACGGCAGGCTCTGGACCTGCAAATCATGGTTCGAGTCCATGCCCCGGAGCTACCAAACGACGGGTGGGTCTTAGGCCCATCCGTCGTTCGACGTTCGAGTGTCCATGGACTCGAAGGGTAGCGCTGAAAAGGCAAACTGCTTTGCGTTTTCAGCGCACCCGGGTCTCGGAGGAGGCGCGAGCCGTGTCACGCCTGACCGAGCGAGCGCCGGGGGAGAAGGAGTCCATGCCCCGGAGCTACCATGTGTAAGTGCTCACAGGTTAGGGTGTCCTGCCTCCCCGTCTTTGCGAGGACCCTCGCGAACGCGAGGGGACCCGC
>CAYJQK010000059.1:0-5638 GCA_964372305.1 uncultured Candidatus Saccharibacteria bacterium
CTTCAGTTTTTCTTGCAGTCTTTCCCCGTTTTACGTATGCTTCATCCTATCTATGGCCCGGACATCCACGTCGTCCGAACGCATTCAGGAAATCAAAAGGCAACGGACGCTTGTTTTGATAAAGCCGGACGGCGTGCAGCGGATGCTCATTGGCAATATCATCGGTCGGCTGGAACGTGCCGGGTTGAAGCTTGTCGCCATGAAGCTCGTGTGGGCGAACAGGGAACTTGTGGAGAAGCACTACCGGAAAGATGAAGCCTACCTTTTGTCGATTGGCGTCAAGACGAAGGCCGGCATGGAAAAACTTGGCCTGCCAATCAGCCAAACACCTCTAGAGATCGGCACCTTCGTGCGGAATCAACTCGGTCGGTTTCTTGCTATTGGACCCGTGGTCGCGATGGTCTGGCAGGGCACAAACGCCATTGGGAATGTGCGTCAGCTCGTTGGCGCGACCGATCCTATTCTCGCGGATGTCGGGAGTATTCGCGGCGACCTCACCATTGACACGATCGAAATGGCCAATTACGAGTCGCGATCTGTGCGGAACCTGATACACGCCTCGGGTGATCCGGCTGAAGCGAAGCGCGAGATCGCTCTCTGGTTTACGCCCGCTGAAATGTATGCGTACGAGAATGTCATGGACAAAGTGCTCCATGACGCGAACTGGGATCGGAAAGAAAAATAATTCCTGCGAATGAGGTCTACGCCTTGCACGTGAAAACGCGCAGGAGGACGGATCCTCCTGCGCGGGGTGACGGAACGAACAATGATGGAGACGATAGACACATGATGAACTGCGAAGGTCTGGAGCGAGCACCGCGCGAGGCGTACAGGACGTACGGTGAGCGCGGAGCGGAGCGAAGACCGAGCCCGAAGGGGCGTCCGTTCCCGTGGGCGGGCTTTGCCCGACACGGGAACGAGACGACAGATCGCATGTTTCTACGGTCTCATGATTAGCCGTTGACGGCGCGACTCACGACGGTCACATTCGTCCTTGTCAGGACGAGCGCGTCGGGGGACACCGTCTTCCCACCCTCGAGAAGGTAACTTTTTTTCTCGACAGGTGGGCAAAGACCCTCGGCCGCGAACGCCGTGCGGACGGCATCGCGGTAGCGCGTGCCCCGTTGTTGTTGCACGCACCGAGTAAACCGGGGGGCGCGGACGGTAATCTGAACAATCTCCGTACGCATGTGCTTCTCCTTTCAGAACAGGGTATCCAGATGGAACGTTTGGAGGAACAGGATGGTCTGTCGGGGAAACGCGTCACCGCGAATCCACCGGATGAGCATGTTGGTCATGAACCCCGCGATGACGGCGTGGGTGTGGGGCGCCGCGTGCTCCGTGCAGGGGAGAACGACGGTGTCCGTGTCCGGCACGAGCGACCGCTCGTAGAACAGAACCTCTTCGGGAAACGTCGGGCGGATGGCGTACACGTGAAGTTCCTCTCCAGCGGTCCGCCCGTCAACGTAGAGAGGAACGCGGCTGTTGAAGCGGACTGCCTGCCAAATTGTGGAACGAGCGGCCATGGTATCGACGCCTGTCAGGACAATCCCATCCAGAGGTTCTCCCGCGTACGCGGCAGGGACCGTGCGGATCATCCCGGCGAGATGAGGGAAGAATTCTCCTAGGAGTTCCTGTGCCGCAACGACTTTCTGTTTCCCGATGTCGCCTGTGCGATACCATTGACTCCCGATGTTCTCCGCATCAACCGTGTCTGGGTCAATGAGCGTCATTGTAGAGAATCCAAGGCGTGCGAGAAGAGGAAGGAGCGTGCTCCCAATTCCTCCAATGCCGATCACCGTCACGGGGTGCATGAGTAGGTGTGAGTCCGCGATTCCCCGGTGTCGGGACGTGAAAAGTGCGCGGTCAGGGATCACGAGGCACCTCCTTCCAGGATTGCATGGCCCCTGATTTCGGCTGGGAAAGCATCAACACGGCAAGATCAACAAACCCGAAGAGGTCCATGCGCTCGAGGAACATGGAGAGCTCGCTGTTTGCCTCGCCGAAGCACACGCTGTTGCTTTGGATCGACCAGAATGGATGTGGTTGTACCGGTATGCAGCTCGTCGTCCGTCGGCAGTGCACGCGATAGGAATGACTGGAGAACGACCACACGAGGGTAAAGTCGCCGATCTCGTACCGTCGCCCACACTCTTCAATGGTTGTCGTGGCGAGGTCAATGGCGACCTGGTAACGTTCGACGGTCACTCTTGTCACGGCGGGGTGTGCGGCGAGGGCATCGAACGCTGCCGCCGCGTATTCCGCGAGGAGAGGGCGGCTGTCTGACGATCCCAAAGCCTCGAACGACGCGGAGCGAGCATACAACCGGCGTGTCTCGTCCAGGTTTCGTGCCTGTGTGGTGAGTTGCTCCGAGAGTACGCGATCAGGACTCGCGGCGTCGGTTGCGTCATACTGGCGCGCCAGTACCTCATAGGATTCGCTCATGGCGTGGATTCGTATCCTGAGCTCTGCTGTGGTGGCGTTACCATCGCAGGTGCTCATGGTGTCCGTCTGCAGCAGCTGTACATATCGGATGAAGCGCTCGCGCGGTGATTCCCCCGGGATATCGTGAGTGTCTAACTCCGTCGCCAAGATGGGGGACGGTGATGGCACTGCCATCGTACGTTCCCGTGAGAGAACATCAGAGAGAAAGCAACGGAGCGCGCGGAAAAGAGAGAAGATCGCGCCACGGA
The DNA here is from genome assembly GCA_964372305.1 of uncultured Candidatus Saccharibacteria bacterium. Classification (GTDB taxonomy): domain Bacteria; phylum Patescibacteriota; class Andersenbacteria; order UBA10190; family CAIZMI01; genus CAYJQK01. The sequence goes on from CAYJQK010000059.1 coordinate 2,694, forward strand.
AAGGCATCGAGGCACCTCCTTTTGAGTTTCGTTTGAGAGTGCATGTGAGACCACGATGGTTTCTATTGTCAAACGTGCAACGGTCCGCCGAGGGACCACTTACAGTATAGGGAAGGGGGTGTCGTGAGGAAAGGGGGGGATGATCGTGAAGAAAAGAAAGAGAGTCTGGGGCGTCCTGGTTCTAGAAAAGAGCGCGTGTGTATTGCATACTGCCGGCATGACGCTGACCCGACCCGCGTTCACACGGTATGTCGCCGCAGGCGTCCGCCGGATTCCGGAGCAGTTCCGCTGCTATTTCCGTGACATCGCGCTGGTGATTGACGATCGGCCCTCGCCCGAGCAACGGCGCGTCGCGCGCGTGCGGCGCGGAGAGAATCTCCTCGGTCTCTACGAAGGGACGCCGCGCACGGAACGACAGTACGCGCCGTTCCTCTACCCGGAGAAAATCACTCTTTTTTGGCGGTCGTTTGCGGAACTCTGTGGCGCGGACGCGAAATGTCTAGAAGAAGAGGTGGCGCACACGGTATGGCACGAACTTGGCCATGCACTCGGGCTTTCGGAGCGTGCCATTCGCGCGCGCGAGGTACGGCGACAAAGACGACAGAAAACTTGAGGAGCTATTGTCGATCCTCGCGTTCTCTTCTTGTCGTCCCCGCGAAGCTTGTCCTCGACCGCGATCGGGGACTCGTCGCATCGGCGCACGCGGGTCCTCGATGGCGCTCGAGAGCTTGTCCTCAACGATGATCGAGGAACGAGACTTCAAGTACCGGATTCCCGCTGGAGTTTACTCCGGACGCCGATCGGGGACGGGAATGACAGGGAGGGTCTTCACGGTGAACGTCATCGTTTCTCTACGTGTGCACGTACACGTCCCGCAGGTCGACAACAACCGGCGCTGTGGTACGGTAGGCGATGATGCACGAGCGGAAGACCATCCTCGTGACCGGCGGGGCGGGATTTATCGGGAGCCATCTTTGCGAACGGCTGCTCGGAGCTGGGCATGATGTTCTTTGCGCAGACAACTTCTTCACGGGCGCAAAAGAAAACATTCGCCACCTCTTGGCGAATGACCATTTCGAGCTCATCCGCCATGACATCGTGAACCCCCTCGTTGTCGAGGTGGACGAGATCTATAACTTGGCGTGCCCCGCAAGTCCGATTCATTATCAATTGAACCCCATCAAAACCATCAAGACTTCCACCGTGGGGATGGTGAACATGCTCGGGCTCGCAAAACGCGTGAAAGCGCGGCTGCTCCAGGCTTCAACATCGGAGGTATACGGGGACCCCGCCGAACATCCGCAGCGGGAAACCTACTGGGGGAATGTGAACCCGATCGGGATACGCTCAAGTTATGACGAAGGGAAGCGCGTCGCGGAAACGCTCTGCATGGACTACCACCGTCAGAACGGCGTGGAGGTTCGCATTGTCCGTATTTTCAACACGTTTGGTCCGCGCATGCACCCTCAGGACGGGCGTGTCGTGTCTAATTTCATTGTCCAAGCGCTCCGCGGCGAGCCCCTCACCATCTATGGAGATGGAATGCAGACGCGGAGTTTCTGCTACGTGGACGATCTCATTGAAGGCCTCGTGCGGATGATGGAGAAGCATGAGATCACGGGACCGGTGAATCTTGGGAATCCCACAGAGGTGACGGTCGGGGAACTTGCGGCGCGCATCATCCGGCTGACGGGATCGTCGTCCGCAGTCGTTACCCGCCCGCTCCCCCAGGATGATCCGCGTCAGCGGCAGCCGGATATCACGCTGGCGCGAGAGCGGCTCGGCTGGGCGCCGCGCGTCTCGCTCGATGAAGGTCTGCAACGAACGATTGAATATTTCCGTAAGGTTATTGGTCGCTGATCCCATCCCCTACAAGAAAATCCCCTCCGCTCTTGTGAAGAGAAGGAGGGGGTGCTCTCTGGTTGATTGGTTCACGCGCACTCAAGGGTTCCCGGAGGGGACTCCACAAAGTGATGATCATCGCTGCAGATTCCCTTGGGATGCCCCGCCATAATGAGGCAGGTCGAGAGGTATGACCTCGTGCGCAGTTGATGCGCCATAAAGGGCGGAACTGTTACCACCATGCCGCGTGTTATCCGCACGGATTGCCACGAGTGCTCAAGCCCCGTAACCGGTCGGACAAGGAGATCGCCCTCTCCGCCGAGCACGCACCAGCTTTCCACTTGCGTTTCGTGGAAGTGGCACGTTGTCTGGGCGTACGGGCGTGCGCGCCGTCTTCGAAGGAACTGGGTGTAGACACCGAAAAATGGGACACTGTACGTCATGCCGTAGAGCGCATCCGATGGCGGCGAGGGTGAACAGTTGGCGCAGGTGCCCCGACGCGGGCTCCTGATGGAGTACACGGAGAGGTTTTCGCCGGGAACATCGTGAGTAATGAGGTAGATGCAGCCGCCCATGTGGGGGATGTCGGTAGCGCAGACATTCAGGTCGCGGGTGAACGAGAGGATGTCATCAGACCGAAAACCTTTTGGTGTGACGATCAGGGACAAGTTTGGTGTGCGATCTGCCGCGATCACGCTCAACGGGCCGGTGCGGATCGTCATCTCTGCCGTTCCGTGGCGATGGAAGACGGCAGTGGGAAAGGAAGAGTCTCCTCGGTCTCTACGCATAATCCACCTCCATAAACTTGATTCTGGCGATACAAAGACACTTGAGCACAGCGTACTCCAAGCCACCCCCTGTGGAAAAGGAACGTACGGTGAGCATACCACGTTTGAGCGACATGGCATCACACACGATGTCAACCCGAGGAAAAAATCCCAGATCACGGCGGGAATTTTCCAGGAATACTGTATTGCACGATGGAGGTGTCGAGTATTTCGACAGGATCTCGCCCGCACTTTTTTCAAGACGGAGAAGATGGTCGCAACTGGTCGGGGCGCGGGGAATCCCGCTCACCCGTCGCGCCGCGCTCGCCCCGCCAC
>CAYJQK010000060.1:0-5367 GCA_964372305.1 uncultured Candidatus Saccharibacteria bacterium
CACGAAACCCCTCACGCGCGCCACGCCGCCGCGCGTGGTCTTCGCGGGAACCGTTGATTCGACGAAGGGCGTGGCGACGCTGCTTGAGGCCTGGGCGGAACTTCGTGATGTCCCAGGAGGGCAACTGGAAATTATCGGCGCGGGAGCGCTCGACACCTACCGCAACATGGCTGCTGCGCTTGGCATCGCGTCCTCTGTGTCCTTCCTTGGCAAACAGACGCCTGACGTTGTCCGGGAGCGGTTTGACGCTGCGCGTGTCATTGTGCAGCCGAGTCGATGGGAAGAGCCGTTCGGCCGGACCGTGATCGAAGCCTACGCGCGGGGCAAGGCTGTGGTGGTTTCAGATATTGGCGGACTCAAGGATCTGGTCTCCGTGGAGACCGGCATTCGTGTACCGCCGGGAAATGCGTCCGCGCTCGCGGACGCGCTCCGCGGACTCCTCGAAAACGCGTCTGCGGCTCAAGCGCTTGGCAATGCCGGGCGTGCCCGTGTTGAGCAGGCGTTCACCGCCGACGCCATTGCGGCGGAGTATGAAGCCTTGTATCTGTCCGCGAGAGGAGAGCGTGTTTCGTCTACCGATCCTCTGGAGTACGGAGGAAGAGTTTTTTGAGAACGCGTACGCCGTCGCGTGACGCGAGCACATAGAGAACTCGACCGTCGTCCGCGACCTCCGCGATTGCGTCCCCGCGGTTTGTTCCGAGAAGGTTCTCCGTTCGGTGTCCATCGCGCCCATCAATTTCCACGAGCTTCAGCGTGTCCTTTTCGAAGTAGAGGAGATGTTGTGATCCGGCAAACCAGCGGATTGCGCGAATGGGTGCGGATAGGCGCACGACAATTTTGGGGGAGCCGCGGGGAAGAACGGCACGTTGCTCGCGGACATTCATCACCCAAACGTCGAACTCTGAGGATTGCCAGGAAATTTTCTCACCGTCCGGCGACCATTGCACAGCTTCCGCGTGGTCGGCGACTTCAGACCACGCCCGCGCCTGCGCGTTCCAGAGGAGAAGCCGCCGTCCAGGTCCCACAAGGACTGTGAGATCCCCGTTCGGTGACGGGAACAGCGCGTCAACAGTTTCGCGGCCCTGCGCGGCCCGCAAGAAGGGAACAGGGATCTCTTCGAGCGTTGTGCCTTCCAGGGACCGGTGGATAATCTCTTTGTTTCCTTGGGCCAAATTCTCGACAGTGATGATCCCGCGTGGCGTGCGCGCGGCAGTGTGGACGTTCGTGGCAAGCGTGCGTGTTGTTCCTTCAGGAGAGAGGAGAGCGATGGTTTCTCCCCTGCGGACGACGAGCGTACCCGCCACCGTTTCGGACCACCCGAGGACCTCGTCTACGTCGCGGAGTTTCTTCGAGACTTTTGTCGCGCGATTGATCACGACGGATGACGATGTGCCGCCTTTTGGACCACGGACGGTCGCGAGGACTTGGTCCGCATTGGGACTCCACCGAAACGCCACTTCATCAGTACGCTTCACCCGAAGCAGCGGTGTTTCCCGAGGATCCCCAAGCGCGTCAATCGCGACAATACGAATACGCTGTTCCTGTGGTGTCTCCTGGGACAGGATGATGGCGTCACCGCGCGGCGACAGCGCAAACGCCCGGACTTCCGTGGCGACCTCTTGCTCCTCAAGACGCTCTGGGATGAGCCGAACGTGTCGCACATCCGTTATCCGCATCCCGGTAATCGGGAGGTTTTTTTCCCACGGGCGATAGCCGAGTTTCTCAATACGGACCGCGTGCGTGCCCGGCTGGAGCGCGCGGATCGCCGTTGGTGTGGCGTTTTGGTGAACGACGCCAGCAATGGTCAGCGTCGCACCGCGAGGATCCGTGCGGACAAGAAACGCACCCACGGTTTCCGGCGACGTCGTCAAGGGCGTCAAACGCTGGCCGAGGGAATACCTGATCACCGCTGGCGCAACGGTGAGGAACAGAGCGCACGAGAAGAACCGCAGGAACCAGCGCGTGCGACGCGTCATCGTCGGTGGTCTCGGACAACGTCCCGATGCACGCGCCGAAAAGACCGGGGGATCCTCATACCGCGGAGGACTTTTCCGTCTGTGCACAGAACTCTCACGGAGCTTTGCGTATCTCCAACCACAATGATAGGGTAGGTGAGTTCCGTGAGAAAGTCACATGTTTGCCCGGCGCCTCGGCATTGATCTGGGAACGGCCAACACGCTCGTGTATGTGCCGAAACGGGGCGTTGTCTTGAATGAACCCACGGTCGTCGCCGTGTCCGTCAATGACAATCGTATCCTTGCGGTGGGGAATGAAGCGAAGGAAATGCTGGGTCGGGCGCCAGAGAGTGTGCTGATCTCGCAGCCGCTGCGCGATGGGGTGATCGCGGACTTTCGCGTGACAGAAGCCATGCTCCGTTCGTTCATCGAAAAGGCCGGGGGAACGGGATTCGCCTTCTTTCGTCCGGAGATCATGGTCTCTGTTCCAGCGGGTATTACCAGCACGGAGCGTCGCGCGGTTGTTGATGCGGTGCTCCACGCCGGTGCGCGAGCGGCGCATCTCGTGAAGGAACCGCTGGCGGCGGCGATTGGCGCCGGAATTCCCATCGGCGAATCCTCTGGGCACATGATTATTGACATCGGTTGCGGCACGTCCGAAGTCGCGGTGATTTCGCTTGGCGGCATTGTGGCCTCGCACTCGGAACGCGTCGGCGGGAATAAGTTTGATCGGGCGATTGCCGAGTTCATCCGCAAGCGCCATGGGCTCGCGATCGGTGAGCGGACTGCGGAAGAAGTGAAACTGACTATTGGCAGCGCGCTCCAAATGCAAGAGCAGCAGACGACGGACATCCGCGGGCGTGATATCAGCACCGGTCTCCCGAGAGAAATCACCGTCACGTCACAGGAGATCACGGAGGCGATCCAAGATGAGCTCGAAGGAATTATTCAGGCGGTAAAAATTGTCCTTCAGGAAACGCCGCCGGAGCTCGCCGCGGACATCATGGATAAAGGGATCGTCCTCTCCGGCGGCGGGGCGCTCCTGCGCAACATGGACAAACTCATTGCGAAAGTCACCTCGGTTCCCACGACGATCGCGGATGATCCGCTCCAGTGTGTCATCAAGGGCATCGGGGTGGCGATCGAACATTTGGAGGTCTACAAACGTAGTCTTGTTGCGGCTCGGTGAATGCACATTGGTATCGACGGATCACGCTGCTTTGAACCGCAGGCGACCGGCGTTGAGCGGTACGCCCGTCTCCTTGTCCCGCAGCTCGTGACGTATCTTGGCGAGCGCGGCCACCGCGTGACGGTCTATACGCGCGGCGATGTTCCGCCGGACATCCCGCCGATGGTTGTCCAGCGTCTCCCGCTCCGCCGTCTCTGGACGCAGGCGGCGCTCGGACCACGCGCCAGGGCTGATCGCGTTGATTGTCTCTTTGTGCCCGCGCATGTCCTCCCGTTCATCCGGCCGCGCCACGCCGTGGCGGTTGTCCACGACGTGTGCTGGGAAGCGGCGCCGGATGCGTACACGTTCCGGCAGCGCTGGTACCTGCGAACGACGACCGCGGAGGCGACGCGTCACGCGCGCGTCATTACGCACGCGGAGGCGACGCGACGCGCCCTTCTCACGATCTACCGCGCGCCCGAGGAGGCGATCACCGTTATTCCGCCCGCACCCCCACCCGTCGCTGCTTCTACGGCTCGTGTCCCGTGGGCATCTCCGTACCTTCTGTACATCGGAGGATTCCACGAAAGGAAAAATGTCACCACGCTGCTCCGCGCGTACGCGGAGCTTCTTCGCCTTCATCCCACGACACGAGAGCAGTTCGTACTCCTCGGTGATACGCGCGGCAGGTCTGCCGCGCGGCTCCTCGCGTTCATTGCCTCGCTCCCTTGCCGCGCGCGCATCCACGCCGTCGGCTATGTGCCGGATGCTCTGCGGGATGCGGCGCTTGTCCTCGCCCGCGCCGTTGTGGTCCCGAGTCTTTGTGAAGGTTCCAGTCTTGTTCTCCTTGAAGCGCGCGTCGCGCGCACCCCCTTCGTGGCGAGCGATCTCCCCGCATGTCGCGATGCCGGAGGCATGGCTGGACTCTACGTCTCGCCGCCAGATGACGTCCGCGCCTGGACGCACGCGCTTCACGATCTCCTCGCGCATCCCACGGCGCCGACGCCGCCGCCCGCGCGCACTTGGGCGGATGTGGCCGCCGATGTTTCGGCGGTCATCTTGAGTGCGTCGGCAGGATACGTCCCATGAACGTTGCCCTCGTTCACGAGTCGCTCACGGCGGTCGGCGGCGCCGAGCGGGTGCTGGCGGCGCTCCATGCGCTGTATCCTGTGGCGCCAATCTACGCGCTGTACCACGATGAACGCGTCGTCCAGTCGCTCTTCCCCGACGCGGATATCCGGCCCTCCTTTCTGCGCCACGCGCCTCGCGTGATCCGTCACCATGAGCGCCTCTTTCTCCCAATCCTCCCGGTGGTTCCCGAGACGTTTGACTTGAGCGCGTATGACGTCGTCATCTCGAGCGCGTCGGCGTTCGCGAAGGGTGTCATCACCAGGCCGGGGACGCTGCACATCTGCTACTGCCACTCCCCGACACGCTACCTCTGGGACTGGTATCCTCACGTCTTCACGGACCACCGGCTCCGTGGCCTCCGGCGGGGCCTCGTGACGCTTCTTCTCCACTACCTGCGTCTCTGGGATCAGGCGGCGGCGCGTCGCGTTGACCTTTTTGTGACGAATTCTCTGGCAACGCAGAGCCGCATCCGGAAGTACTATGGCCGGGATGCGGTGGTGATTCACCCCCCAGTGGACATCCGGCGGTTCACGCCGACGAAGTCGAATGAGGGGTATTTCCTCGTCGTCTCCCGACTCTCGCCGTACAAGCGCGTGGACCTCGTCGTCAACACCTTTCACAAGCTTGAGTTGCCATTGATCGTCGTCGGTGACGGGCGTGAACGACGGCGGATTGAGCGTCTTGCTGGGCCGCAAACGACCTTTCAGGGATTCGTCTCCGACGCCGAGCTCCCGCGCCTCTACGCGGGGGCGCGGGCGGTCCTCTTTGCCGGGGATGATGATTTTGGCATTGTCCCCGTTGAGGCGATGGCGTCCGGCAAGCCGGTGATTGCTTATCGGCGGGGCGGGGCCACCGAGACGGTTGTCGAAGGGGTTACGGGAGAGTTTTTCGATGAACCGCTCGAGGCGGTGCTTGCGGAGGCGGTGCGTCAATTTCTCGAAAAAGAATCTTCGTACGATCCGTGGATCATTCGCCGGCACGCGGAACAGTACTCCCGCGAGCGGTTTCAAGACGAAATGCGCGCATTCGTCGAACGCTCGTGGGCGGAGTGGAAAACCGCATTGCGGCGGTAGGCCGGAGGCACGCGGCGGTCGCAAGCGGGTTCCGTCGCCC
>CAYJQK010000061.1:0-5349 GCA_964372305.1 uncultured Candidatus Saccharibacteria bacterium
GCTTCTCGTGGTCATTGCGATCATTGGGATTCTCGCCGCCATGGTGCTCGTCGCTCTCGGGAACGCGCGGACGCGCGCGCGGGCGGCCCGCGTGAAGTCGGATATTTCGCAGATGCGAATCCTCGCGGAAACGGCATACGATGCCACCGCACCGGTGTACACGTACGCGAGTTGGGAGCTCAACGACGCCGTTAAAGATGACTTCCAGAGTCTGAAAACAGATCTCGGTTCGATGGGTTCATCGGTTGCTCTTGGTGCCCCAACCACTACAGCATTTTGCGTGAGTGCCCCACTCCCGTCGACGACAACGTCGTTCTGCCTGGATAGCAGGGGACAGAGCGGAAACGGAATATGCACAGGGACAACGTGCTAGGAAGCGTGAGAGTATTTCTGAAATTTTACAGAAAGAATCCGAACGCATAGGCGTTCGGATTCTTTTATGGTACGCTGCACCCATTGAACGGGAACACCATGGGCACACACACAAGACATGAACAGCGGGAGGCGGGGTTCACCTATGTCGAGATGACGATCATCGTCTGTCTCATTGGGCTCCTGGCGGCGGCCATGATCGTGGCGACTCACGCCGTATCCAATCGGGCGCGGAACGCGCGCATTGTGTCGTCCATGCAGCAAATGAAGGTCATTGCGGAAGAAGTCTATGAGCAAAATAACAACGCCGGGTATTGTGTGGCGGGAGGGCCGTGCGCAAACACCGACCCTCGGATGGATGTCTTCAAGAGAGATATTGACGAGATGAATGTGGATGATGGTGGGGAGCCGACGTTGTATGCCGCGGCATCATTTTGTGCGGAGGCGGTGATGCGCGGGGGTGACACGTACTGCACGGACTCTGATGGGACGGTCACCGGAAATTGGGCGAACAGCGGCGTGGGCACGTGTAACACCACGGCCGAACCATCCGCTCCTTTCTGCGAGTAGTCCCGCGCGGTACGTGAAAGAACGAGAAAAGGTTCTTTGGCCCGCGTGCGGTTCGGGCCCGGGGACGGAGCAATCCCTGGGGGTTCACACATGGTCATTCCGTGGTCGCGGGAATCCGTCCGCGCTTCCGCGCGCCAAGGGGCCCCCGTTTGCGCGGGGGCGACACTCTCGAGGCTTTCAGAGTCCGTGAGCAGTTTCGTGTGCTACGCTCTGAAAGAAGGAACGCTCTCATGGTGATGCCAAAACTGCTATCGACGACACGCGAGAAAGCAACGGGGTCTGCTCTGGTGACGACTGCCGTCGCTGTCGCGGTCGTGGGTATTCTCGCGGTTGCGCTCATTTCGATCGCGAAGGCGCGGTCGCATGCGCGGAACATGCGGATTCTTTCCTCGCTCGACCAGATGCGGGTGATTGCGGAGGATGCGCTGGAGCGGAACGCGGGACGCGGCTACTGTGTTCACGGTGGACTCTGTGCCAGTACGGACCTTCGGGTAGATGCCCTGCTGCGCGATGTTGACGCTCGGAACCGCGGTGACGGCGGCAAGCCCGTTGCCTACTCGGGGACAACGTTTTGCGTGGAAGCCGTTCTGGGTGGCGGGGCAACGTACTGTCTGGACTCGGAAGGGACATTCACGGGGTCGTGGAACGGGGGCAGTGGTCGCGGAACGTGCGCCGAGAACCCCGTGGCGACGTTCTCCTGCACGTAGGACGCGCCGTCATGCTTTGAGCTTTCTGAAGCGCAGCGTGTGGAAACCCTCTTTTTTCTTGTCATCGCCGCACTCATGATCGGGAGCGCGCTGACCGTGATTCTGGAAGATTCGCGCTTGCCTTCTTTTTTTTCTCGCGCGCGGTCCCAGTGCCCGCGTTGCCACCACCGCCTCAATGTGCGCGATCTCATTCCCCTCGCGAGTTTCCTCATGCTGCGGGGACGCTGCCGGCACTGTCGGGCAGCGATTCCGCGCTGGCATCTCCTCACGGAAGCGCTGACGGTGGCCCTCTTCCTCCTGGCGTACACGAGCGGCGCGCGCGGGTTGTCCCTGCTGTTTCTCCTCTCCATCCTCGTGGCGCTTGGCGCGCTCTCGATCATGGATCTCCGGTTCTGGATTCTCCCGGACCGGATGGTGCTGCTGCTCGCGGGCCTGGGCATTGCCCGGAGTGTCACTCTCGGTACGCCGTCGCTCCTCTCGTCACTGATCGGCGGGTCACTGGGACTGGCGCTCCTCGGAGGGATGGTGGTCGCAACTCGGGGACGCGCGATGGGCGTGGGGGACGTAAAGCTCGCGGGCGCGATGGGCGTGGTCCTGGGGTGGGAGGCGCTTTTGGGCGCGCTGGCGGTCGCGTTTGTCGCCGGCGGGGTGGTCGGGATGGGGTTGATGCTTGCGAAACGCGCCACCATGAAGAGCCATCTTCCCTTTGGTCCCTTCCTCGCCGCGGGAACCGTGGCGCTACTTCTTCTGCCGGATCTGCCGGACATTGCGCTCGCGGTGATCCGCGGCGGGTGGTAGCAGGCGTGGTATACTGGGGTGAGAAACTTCGGGATCCTCATATGCACACGCAAAACGCACAGGCGACAGCGAGTTTTCCCGTCATGCCGAAGAGCGGGTATACGGCTATCGAGATCGTCGTCACGGTTTCCGTGTTCACGATTCTTGTGGGCTCGGTGGTGACGGGTCTCTATAGTGCGCGGCGATCCGGGACGGTTCGCAAAGCGTCCGACCAGTTTGCGGCACATCTCCGGGAAGCAGCGTTGCTTACGCAGAGTGGCGTGTACGCAGACGGGTGTCCGCTCTTGCCGTCGCCGGCCACGGCGTGCACCCGCTACCACGTCACCTTTACCGCCGGTGGCAACATGTACACGCGAGAGACAGGCCGGGGAACGAATCCCGTGCAGTTCCGGTTACCCCCCGGTGCGGTTTTCGGGGGGGCGGGCGACGTCCGTTTTATCTATGATCCTCCGTTGCTGAAGACGGAAGCGGGGACAGCGCAGTATCGCATTCAGGATGCGTCGAGCGCGACGATATTCTCTGATGTCTGCGTTACTTCGTTGGGAACGGTGTCCGTGGGGGGGTGCTGAAGAACTGCCATGGAGAGATCGCGACGCACGATACCTTCCCACTGTGTCCCTCCAGGGTCGCGGCAGGAGGGCTTCACGCTTCTCGGCGTGGCCATTGCGCTGACGGTGACCGTCATCGTCGGCGGGGCGATCACGAGTCTGGCGGCGCGGACCATGGGCGCGACCCGCACGTCGAACGAGCGGTTCATCGCCACCGCGCTCGCGCGGGAGGGGGTCGAGCTTGTCCGCTGGATCCGCGACACGAACTACCTCGCCACGGAGCGGGGCGCCAATACGATCACGTGGCGCCGCGGCATCTGTGACGGAACGTGGATTATTGACCCGGAGCTGTCCGAGCTCACGGCTCCCAGTGGTTCTTCCTTGAACGGCGAGCTCTTTCTCGTGAGCGGTTCGCAGCCCGGGTATCGGCATACTCCGAGCGGCACGCCCACACGGTTCCGGCGACGGATGATGGTCGAGACCACCGATGGTGATGATCCGGGAACGGGCGTGGAGAGTAATTGTACCGCGGGCGTGCCGACGAACGATCCCAGCGTCAACATGCCGGACCCGGTGACCGTCCGTTCCCTCGTTGAGTGGGGGCCGACTGGCGGGCCGTTTCAGTCGGTGCAGCTTGTGGAACAGTTGTACCACTGGGTGCGGAGGCGGGAATGAGCGTCCGCAGGAATTTCTCGCGTCGCGCTTCCGTCCCTGCTCGCAGGGGGTTCACGCTTATCGAAATGGTTGTCGTGTGCGCTCTGTTCATTGCGATTCTCGGCATTCTTGGCGGAATCTTCACGCAGTTCACGCAGAATCACCGGCGGCAGATGCGGCGCCTGGAAGTGCAGCAGGAGGTCATGAATTTCCTTGAGACGATGGATCGCGAGGTGCGCACGGGCTTTGGCACGACTTTTGCCGACGCTGTTTCCGGCACGGTGTTGTATCTCAAGAACCAGAATACCGACTGCGTGAAGTACGGGCTGGGGAGTGGCGCCAACGCGGGGCGGATTCTTCGGGCACAAGGAGGCGCGGGGTGTACGGAAGCGAGCGTTGAGCTTGCGTCTGGCGAGCGCGTGACCTCGCGGCGAACCGATGTCCGCCGTCTCTCGTTTGCATATGTAAAAAAACCTGCAGTGGACGATAATGGAACGCCGGTGACGACGGACGATCTCCTCACGGGCGAGCAAGGACGGGTGACCGTCAGCATGCGCGTCTGCCCGAAAGACGCTCCCAACACGGAGTGCCTGGATATTGAGACAACGATCACGTCGCGCCAAATGACGGCACCGCCGCCATGAAGATCATGCAAACGACCTCTCCTTTCCCCCCAGTACCGGTGCGGTTGGAAAGATCCCGCGGCGATATATCCATTATCTTCACCCTGCTCATTCTCCTCGTGATCCTCATGGGCGCGATGGTCATCGTCTCGGTCGTGTCGGTGTCGCTCCAGCGAGTCCGAGACGTTGCCATCACGGCGCAGGCGCTCTACGCGGCCGATACGGGCATTGAGCGGGCATACGCCTCCTACGCGTGGGATACGGACCAGGAGAACGCGGGTCCGACGTGTCTCAATGTGAGTGGCGCGGTCATTCCGGGCGCGGCGGGCGCGGAGTATCGTCTGGACGTGAAAGGCGCGATCGCTCTCTGTCCGACGCTCGAAGAAGTCAACACGGGAGGCGACGCGCTCTGCGTGACGGCTACCGGACGGGTCGGTGCGATCCAGCGGAAAATTCAGAGTGACACCAAGCCCCTCTGCGGGCCATCATGACAAAAGCCGAGGCGAGAACGCGCGTCGCGAAACTCTCCGCCGAGATCGAACATCACCGGTACCTCTATCACGTTCTTGACCGACAGGAAATTTCCGACGCCGCGCTGGATTCTCTGAAGCACGAGCTCGCGGCGCTCGAGCGGCAGTTTCCCGATCTCGTCACGCCAGATTCCCCAACCCAGCGCGTCGGTGGCGAACCGCGCGCCGGGTTCCGGGAGGTCCACCGCGCGATACCCATGCTGTCGCTCGAAGACGTGTTTACGGCAGACGAGCTCAGGGAGTGGGAGAAGCGGAATCGCAAGATCACGCCGGAACGTCCCTTCGCGTATGTCTGCGAACTGAAGGTGGATGGCCTCGCGGTCGAACTCACGTACGCGGACCAGGTACTCGTCGAGGCGTCCACGCGCGGCGACGGGGTGATTGGCGAAGATGTCACGGCGAACGTCAAGACGATTGAGAGCATTCCCCTCCGCCTCCGTGCGGGGGCGCCTCCCACGCTTGTCGCGCGCGGGGAGATCTACATGAGCAAGGAACAGTTTGCGCGTCTCAATGGAGCGCAGGCGCGCGCGGGATTGCCGCCGTACGC
>CAYJQK010000062.1:0-5066 GCA_964372305.1 uncultured Candidatus Saccharibacteria bacterium
TCTAGTTTATTGAGCTCCGCTTGCAAGTTTAAACGATGCACAAGGAAAACGTGTCTTTCTCTTCAGCTACCTTTGAGCACATCCTCCTTGACCGGAAGGTGACCGCTGGCGCCCTGCTCACGGAGGCGTTGGCACAGGAGTTCGGCGTGACCCGAGAGGAAGCGGAGCGGCGCAAGCGTACGGAAGGACTTGATGCTTCCCCACAGGGAGGTGCGGCGACAGCGATGCGGACGCCTCTCCGCAACATCATTGAGCGGTCGCAAGGCCTCCGACGCCTGTACGAGCAAAAGAGCAAACACTCCCTCGTGAAGGTTGTGCTCATTGGCGGCGGCGCCAACTTGAAGGGCCTGACGAGATTTTGGACAGAAGTCGCAGGTATTCCCGTGGAAGTGGGAAACCCTTGGCAAGGGATCGTCACCCCGCCGGCGCTGACCGAGCGCCTCAAGACACTCGGACCGTCTTTTGCCGTCGCCGTCGGGCTCGCGCTCCGAGAGTTTGAGTAAAACCTTGCCCGGCAGAACTCTGGGGGTGAAACTTCTCCCGGCCTTTACCGCAAGGGATTCGCGGAACCCCTGCGGAAGCCTTCAGGGGCTTTCCTCCTCCACGGTGTCCGCAGAGTTCCCGAGCAGTTTTGGAATGTCCAGCTCCACCATCTGCCCCATAACCTCGCGAGAAAACCCGCGCTGACGGAGGGTGCGCATCAGCAGGGCACGATGGTCTCCCGCTCTGGGCCGTGATCGGACAATCCGTGCCCAGGCGCTCTCCAGCACGAGTCGCGCCAGCGCACACTCTCGCTCATAGGGAAGCAGCGTCTCTACCACTGCCGCGATCAACGGCGACGCGAGCTTGTGCCGCAGCAGCGCTGCCGAAAGAACATCGCGACCCACAGGTTTACGCCGGACTATGCTCTCGGCACGCAGCGTCGCAAAGAGCTCGTCATCAAGAAGTCCGCGGCGCAGAAGGTCGGCGAGCACTCGCTCCACCAGCTCCACGGCGAATCCCTTCGTCAGCAGTCGCTCGCGAAGCTCGGCGACCGACCGTCCTCGCACCGCGAGGAGGCGAAAGGCAACCTGGGATGCGGCCGCCTGGCCTCCGTCCTTCCCCGCCGTGGGCTCACCCTGCCACCCGAGTTGACTTTTTGATTTTTTCGCCCTACGTTGGGATTCCATTTTTCAATCCTTTCCCTTTCGTGTGATACACTCAATGAAGCATCGCTGCACCCTATGGAAAACTTCCCCATCCAAGATAAGCTGACGACGCGTCTGAAGCATGTGCTGACGACTGCTGCCGAGGTCGCGTCAGAGTTACAACAGGGAGAAATCGCCACCGAGCACCTCCTCTACGGCATGACGCGGGAAACCGGGTCCATCGCCGCCACGGTGTTACGGAAGTTCAACCTTACTCCGGAGTACGTCCGGACAGAGCTGGAAACGCTCCCGCGGCATGGAACGTTCCGCGAAGTCCTCGCCCAAGATTCGGAGAAAGCTTTCGAAAAGGCCGCGCGCGTCGCGTTCGAAAACCAACATCGCTACATTGGCACAGAGCACCTCCTCTTCGGTATCCTGACACAAAAGGAGAGCGCCGCCTACCGAATCCTCGAACGGTCTCCGGCGGACATTAAAACGCTTCTCCGACAGGTGCGGACCGTCTTGAAAAACACCGCGCACTTCCCGGATTTGTCAAACTTCCTTGCCGGGATGGGGGGACTGCCGGGAATGCCCGTCCAGATGCCAAAGGGCGCGGAACAGCAGGTGAAGCGGCAAAAGTCCCGCACGCCAGCCCTTGATTACTTCTGTGTGGACTTCACGGAGAAAGCCCGGGAAAAGAAATTCGATCCCGTCGTCGGGCGCGACCGAGAAGTCCAGCGCATCTTGAGCATCCTCTCGCGAAAAACGAAGAACAACCCGGTGCTTATCGGCGACCCGGGTGTTGGGAAAACCGCGATTGTCGTCGGGATCGCCCAGCGCATCGTTGCGGGAAAAATCCCCGCGAACCTCCTCGACCGCCGCCTGTTGTCTCTCGACCTCGCCGCGGTCCTCGCGGGCACGACGTTCCGCGGGGAATTTGAGGAACGTCTGAAAGAGATCCTCCGCGAAGTCAAGGAATCGCCAAACGTTATCCTGTTTATTGATGAGCTGCACACGATCGTCGGCGCCGGATCCGCGGGCGGTTCGCTCGACGCCGCGAACATTCTCAAACCGGCGCTCTCCCACGGCGATCTCCAGTGCATCGGCGCGACGACGCTCGACGAATACCGCAAGCACATTGAGAAGGACGCGGCGCTCGAACGGCGGTTCCAGCCGGTGCTCGTCCGCGAGGCGACAGAAGAAGAGACCATCCAGATTCTCAAAGGCGTACGGGAATCGTACGAAGCGCACCATGGCCTTGACGTCACGGACGACGCGATCGAGGCGGCGGTGGCGCTCTCCAAGCGCTACGTGACGGACCGGTTCCTCCCCGACAAAGCGCTCGATCTCCTCGACGAAGCGGCATCCTTGGCCCGCCTGAAGCGCGGCGGAGCAACAACCGTGAATACGGAGGCGCTCCGCGGTGCGCAAAAAGAGCTCCACGATCTTCAAACCCAGAAAGACCAGGCCATTGAAGAAGAGCGGTATGAAGAAGCACTCACCTTGAAGAAGAACGAGCGGGACATCGAGGGACGGATCCACGCGCTTCACGCGCAGCCGGCGGGCGCGAATGTAAAGCGCGACCAGATTACGCGCGAAGACATCGCCGCCGTCATTGCCGAGATGACGGGAATCCCGCTCACGCGACTCTTGAAGGCCGAAGGGAAAAAGCTCATGCATCTGGAGCGGACGCTCGGAAGTTCTATCGTCGGCCAGCGCGAGGCGATCCAGACTGTCGCGCGGTTCATCCGACGCTCGCGGTCTGGAATAAGCAACCCTCGGCGGCCGGTGGGTTCCTTCCTCTTCCTGGGGCCGACGGGCGTCGGTAAGACAGAGCTCGCAAAAGTCCTCGCGCGCGAGATCTACGAAGACGAAAACTCGCTCGTCCGCGTGGACATGTCGGAGTTCATGGAAGCACACTCGGTGAGCCGCCTCATCGGCGCGCCGGCCGGGTACGTCGGCTACGACGATGGGGGGAAACTCACGGAAGCGATCCGCCACCGCCCGTACGCCATCGTCCTCTTCGACGAAATCGAGAAGGCGCACCACGATATCTTCAACATCCTCCTCCAGATTCTCGAGGAAGGAGAACTCACGGACTCTCACGGGAAGAAGGCAAATTTCCGTAATGCCATCATCATCATGACCTCGAACATCGGCGCCGCTGACCTCGCGCGGGAGGCGCGGATGGGCTTTGAAGTCACCGGGGAAACGGAGAAGAAACAGGCGCAACAGCGCTACGAGGAACTCAAGGATCACGTCCTCCAGAGCCTCAAGGAAGAAATGGCGCCCGAGCTCCTCTCGCGTATTGACCAGATCGTCGTTTTCAAACCCTTGGGACTTCCGGAGCTCCGTCGGATCACCGCCATTCACCTTGAAGAGTTCAAGGACCGGCTCCGAAAACAGAAGATTGAGGCGGTCATTCACAACTCCGTTCGGGATGCGATCGCGAACCGCGCTTGGGACGCCAGTGAAGGCGCCCGACCGATCCGCCAGTTCATTCAGGAGTACATCGAAGACCCCATCGCGAACGGGATCATCACCGGGGAGCTTCAGCCGAACGCCCATGTCGAGGTGACGTGGAACGGGACCGTAGCGTCCGTGACGCCGATCCAAAAGAAACCGGCTCCCCGCGCCGTGGCTGAATCCCCTGCCGCGTAACGCGCTCTCTCGGATTCCCCGCGCGGGGTACGCCGCCCTGCTCGATCTTGTTTTTCCCATCACCTGCCTTGCGTGCGGCGCCGAGGGGACGTGGTTCTGTATGGATTGTCTCGATCGGATTCCGGGAGATCAGCGCAGTCGCTGCTCGCGGTGCCGGACACCGACCTCCCATGGGCGCACCTGCGCCCCATGCCGGGACCAGACACCTCTCCAGGGAATCTTCAGCGTCGGCACCTACCAACAGGAGATCCTCCGCACGGCGGTCCACGCCTTGAAGTTCGAGGGTGTACGCGACCTCGCGGCGCTTCTCTCACTCCTCCTCGCGCGCGCGCTCGTCGGCGCGCTTGGGGGGAGCGCCGCGGAGTTTACCCTCGTCCCTCTCCCGCTCCATCGGCGAAAAGAAAGAACACGGGGCTTCAACCAAGCACAGCTCCTCTCGGACGAGACGGCGCGCCGCGTAGGCATCCCTTGCCTCCCGCTCCTCGTCAGAACACGCTGGACACCGCCACAGACATCCATTGATTCCGGCGTCCCGGAAGCGCGGTCCGAAAACGTCTCCGATGTATTCGCGATTGCTCCTGGGGCTCCCCAGCCACTCCCTTCTTCCATCGTGATCGTCGATGACGTTGCGACAACCGGCGCCACACTTGAAGCGTCCGCGCGCGTCCTGTACGATCACGGCGCCCGAACGATCTGGGGCGCCGTAATTTGCAGAGGATAGAGAATGGGGACTCGCCCTCCTTCGGTCACGCTTTGGAAAGGTAAACTTCCCCGTACAGGGACAGGCAGATCCGTTCTGTTATGACGAAGCCGGCCACGCGAAGCTCCGAGCGAATAGAGGAGCGCAGTGTGGAGAGGTCGCATAGTGGCCTAGTGCACACGCTTGGAAAGCGTGAGTACCGTAAGGTACCGTGGGTTCGAATCCCACCCTCTCCGCTCAATCAACATCGTGTGGGCCTTGTGTCCACACGATGTTGATTTTCGTGGTTGTTGGGATTCGAAGGGTACTTTAAAAACATGAACTGCTTCATGTTTTTAAAGACCCGGGCTCCGAAGGAGCGAAATTGCTTCGAGTCCCGCACATGCGGGATGAGGCAATTTCGCGGATGAGGAGGAATCCCACCCTCTCCGCCAGCCTTCGCCCCGCACTGATGTGCGGGAGCTTCGGCTGGTCCCACCTCTCCCTAAAAAGGAGTGTCTTTCAATGACCAGATGCGAAGGCTGCCCGCCGAAGCTTTAGCGAAGGCGGGCTACACTACTCCTCTGTACTACGTGTAC
>CAYJQK010000063.1:0-4944 GCA_964372305.1 uncultured Candidatus Saccharibacteria bacterium
AAAACGGGGGAGCTGCTATCGGACTGACGCGGAAGGGAGAGGGGACGAAGGGGATGCTCGTCACCGATGCTTTAGGGCTGCCGTTCGCCGCACATCTCGATCGTGCGCAGATCGGAGAGACGCTGCTCGCAGAGACGACCCGAAAAGCATCTCCGCGTCAGGCACCGTACGGGACGGCCGCGAACGCGTCCGGAGCGACGCGTCGCGGACAGAGGATCCGACAGCAGCGCGGTGCGGCGGATGCTTCGGCAGCGCGGGGTCGGGTACAGTATTCCGTACACAGTGAACGGGAAACGGTGGAAACGGTGGACCCGCATCGCGAGAGAAGACGATCGGGAACGCTGGCATGTCGAGCGCACGTTCGCCTGGCTCATGACGCAGCGAAGACTTCTCGTGCGGCACGAAGCACTGTTGTCCGTCTATCGCGGGTTCTTCACGCCTGGGTGCGTGCTCATGTGTCTCAAGGCTGTTTTGCAATGATCTCTAGGGGAGTGAAAAGAGTGTGTGGAGTATCGCATCCATTGCCCGTTTCACCGCGACGGGATTGAGCCGTGCATCGTGCGCGCGGAGTCTCGCCTTCGCTGCTTCGGTCACGTGTGGGTTCTCGAGGACCCGTCGGTATGGTGTCCGTGCCCGATCATGCCGCTTGATCACCCGTGCGCCCACACGCACCTTCTCCCGGAGCTTCAACGTGGGCTGAAAGAAGTTCTGCCAGTCACGGAGCGGACCCGCAGACAACGCGGCGATGAGTCGTCGTGCCTCCTCCGTATCAAACCGCCGGTACCCCAGCACCTGCCGGACCGTGCTCCAGTTCTTCTGTTCCACGTGGGCATTGTCGTTCTTCCGGTATGGTCGGGGCCGCGTGAAGTCCACCGGCGGCACCTGTGCTGCACACCAGGCTTTTAGGCTCCAGTTGATGAACTGTCCGTCATTGTCTGGATCAATCCCGCGCGTGGGGAACGGTTGCCGCTCCTCGATCTCGTCGAGGACGGCAAGGGTGCGTTGCTGACTCCTCCCGAGGAGCGCTCCGTGCTCAATCCAGGTCGTGGCGATATCCGTCTTCGTGAGCGTGGAGACATAGTCCCCGGCGTTCGTGTCTCCGCAGTTGGCGACGAAATCAAGCTCGGCATATCCCGGCACGGTCGCTTCCGGCCACGGCTCGTGCCGGACGGGAATCTGGTGCTTCAAGAGCGTTCCCGGCTTCGTCGTGGCTTGCACTCTCCGGCGCCGCACCTTCTGGGCGTCCTGCAACAGTCGATCGATTGTCCGAGTGCTCATCGCCAGGAGCTTCACCCGAATGTCGGAACGGACGCGGAGGAATCCCGCCTGTTCCAGCTTCGGGAGAATCTCGGGAAGGTACGGCTGCAGACGTTCTCCGCAGGGGTACTCGAGGAATTCCCAAAGCTGCTTCAGGGGCGGGACGCACTCGGGTCCATAGGTGCGTGCTCGTCCCTTCCGCGGACGAAGCTCTCGCTCTGCCGAGGTGCGACGCTGGAAGTCCGCGAGCTTCGCGATAGCGTACTTCCGGACATAGCCGGTATTCACGCAGAACTCGTTGAGGATCTGCGTCTTTTCGCTCTTCGTCCCTCGCAGATAGCGGGGCAAGACTTCTCGCGTGAGTTCGTGCTTGGTGGTCATGGTCATCATGAGGCCACCCTGCCACGAACGGAGGACAGTTAGATCATTCTGACAGAACGAATCCTTCTAGGGTTAGAAAATAGGTGGCGGAATTCGGGGGTTGTAAAAGCCGAGCACCTGCTGTAAACTATAGTCAGAGTTCTTTTGAAAGGGCGGCGAAATGTCACTGTACACTCTGAATATGGAGGAGAAATACCCATGCCTACGGTGATCCGGATCGAGTATCAAGCGGACCGGGTAGAGGCTATCGACGTTCTCGCGGATGCTGGTGAGACCTATCACTGCGCCCCGGAACATCGATTCATTGTGTCCGATCGTGCACCACGGTTGTTGAGCGCACGAGGCATTCGATTCAGCATCCTCGGACGCGAGACACCCGAGGAAGAGGAGGAAACGGAAAATGCCCCGAATGCGTGACTTTGGCCCCACAGCATTAGACAAGCTGGAAGATCAGCAACTCCGCATACCGTGGACCGAGAACGCGGGTCTCAAAGGCAAGGTACGGTCCTTCACAGTATTCTTGCCCCGTCTTCTCATCAGGAGGACGAGAAAGAAGAGCCCGTCTGCACGAATCTTGATGAAGAACTGCTCCGGGATATGCTAGTACGGCACTTCGGCGGATGCACCGTGAGCCAAAACTCCATTCAAGGCGTCGGGCCGTCGCGGCAAGAAGCTCGAAACGAACGTGCATCACACGCTCACGGTACTTGCGTCGCTCTGGCGTGGCACCTGGCGCTACTTCAGGGCTCTCCGTAAAGAGTTGGAAGAGTGTAGTGGTGAGGAACAAATTCTCATCCTGCACCAGGACGCAGGGATTGTGTGGCTCTCCAAACGCAGAGACCATCCTCCTCGGGTGGTCTCTTTTCCGTCAGGAATTTCGTCATCCACTACATCCTGGGCACCGTCATACAATGAGTAATGAGTACCGCTGAAGCGAGAACAACTTGACTCCCGAAGTCGGTCTATGCCTGCCCCGCGAAGCTCGCCAGAGGCGAGTGAAGTGGGGTTCGAACCCGAATCCCCCTCGTAACGAAGGATCTCGGGATGCCCGAAGGACATTCCGAGGGGACTCTCCCCCACCGCACGGCTCACTATTTCCCGTGACTCTCAATTTCGCGGTGGATAAGAGTGCCGAGGTGCGGGGAGATGCCGAACAAGAAGAGCGTCATGGCGTCAGAGAACAGGTGCTGCTGGGAAAGTCCTCCGATTCCACACCTCGATATATACGTGACTCCCCCGCCCCATATACCAGTACCAACACTGCCACCGGCCGAAGCGCCAGTCTCGCAGTATCTCTGCATAGGTCCGCGTCGTGTTCCCGGCGGGTAACGAGGCATTCCAGTAGCGCCTCGCTAAGGCCGAGTCGTAGACGTAGAATATCTCCTCGCCATCATCATATCCCCACAGCGTCAGCCAGTGGACGACCATCCGGCCGAAAAGAGGATTGTATCGCTTGCCTGGAAAGTACCCATTGCCGATACGGACCATCACCGGATTCCCCCTAAAGAGGAGATCCTTGAGAAGACGGAGTTTCTCGGCATCGGGCAGGTGTGATGCCGTTTTGCGCTCCGCCTGGATACCATAAGAACGAAGGATATTCGCCCAATAGTTCTTCCCGATCGACAGCCCCGTCAGCCTCCCGACCCGCGGTGGGGTGGTCGTCCTCCGGACGTCGCTTTGTATCGAGCCCAAACGCACTGAGAATGCCTTTCACTGAGTACGCACCGCAGTGCGTCAGACCTTGTTTGAGATATTCAGCGGGCTTGATGGGAAGAAGGAATTTTCGGGGCAGAACCGCCATGGCCGCATTCTACCTCTTTACGGAGCGCCCGTGACGCTCGGGGGCCGCGCGACGTTCGAACCCACGTGCCCCTCATTAGCCCGAGGCATCCGGCCAAACTTTAAGCAGAGCCTCCCGCGTGAAAGGTTCCAAATATTCGCCTCGCACCCCCGTCAGCCGCTCGATGTAATACCCACTAGAACGACGCAAGAGCGTCGGCAGACCGCCAGCAGCATCCAATAACGTTTCAAGTCTTATGCTCTTCCTCACATTGCGGATGTCGTCTTGAATGTATGCCCGATCCCCTACATCCTCACGATGAAGTAAGAGACAGCTCGCCAGCACGGAAAGGATAGCTTCGTCCCTGACTCCCTTAACTCTAGACACCAGCGCTCGATTTAAAACGCGCAGATAGTTTACTGGAAGTTCTTGAGCTTGCGGATAACGATTGTTGCGGACTCGCATCACTTTCATGCCAGCAATGAGAACCCGCCATTTCCTCCGGCTCTGTACAGAGCGCTCCAAGATTTGTGTGACCACCTCAGCGCCGTAGGCGGTACCCGCCAAAATCCCGATTATACCCCTACCATCTTGAAAACTGGCGGCTTCAAGCAGAGGTTCAAATATTTCCTCCAATAGCTTGTTACATTCCCTGGGTACTAGTCGCATAGCTTCAGGTCCAGAAGGTTAGAACGCCGTTACAGTGGCTCCCCGGCTGTGCGCTCTCCGAACCGGTCTGGCGCTCTTCTGTTACCCTGCCTGGTTACGTGAAGTTCTCGCGTCTAGCGGACTCGCTGGATTTTAACCTCCCGCTCGCGGTAGCGAAACGTGACAGTGAAGAACGCAAAGAAGTCGAGCTGGCCGAGAATTCCGCGCTTCCCGATGGCGGTCGTGAAGATCGTCGGCGCAGTCCACCGATACCGGCCTACTGGGAACTCGACGACCGTGAGCACCCCCGAGGCGTCTCCCCCGATACCTTGGAGGAAAACAGGCCGCTCGGTCTTCCAGGGCAATACCGAGCTCCTCAGCGACTTCCGAGGAGAACACGTTGTGCTCTGATCCTGAATCGACGAGGCGTCCACCGCGAAGGTTCTTCTCCTCCCAAGCATCGTTACCGTGATATACGGGAGCCAGCGAGTCTCCCGCCCCCGCACTTCCGCGTGGTACGGGAAGATCATGGAATCAGCGTAGGCGCCCGACGAAGTACGCGTCCGACTCGGGAACTCCGTGGAAGACGGGGTGCTCGACACCCTTGCGCTTCGCGGTGGCCCGAGCAGCCTTCAATGTCCGGCCGTGTGCGACAACTTCCCGCGTCTTCGGGTCGAGAGCAACCCACTGGCCGCGGTAGCGATCGAGATTCAGACGCGGGACCTTCATGTGGTCAGCGTACCGCACGCTCGCGGGCGCAGTAAGTAATGTCAAAGCAAAATAGAAATGTCCTCTAGTTCCGCCACAATAGAAATGTCCGCTTGGATGCGTCGGCGCCACGGATGATCGGCCGGCGGCTTCCAGGGGACCCGTGGACT
>CAYJQK010000064.1:0-4940 GCA_964372305.1 uncultured Candidatus Saccharibacteria bacterium
GAAGGGAGAGGAATGGTTCCACATCCGCCCCGATGGGACTCCGGCATACGCGGAGAGGTACTACTTCGTCGACTCCTTCCCTGGTCGCGAATAGCGACTACCGGGGTTCAGCGTTCAGGAAACAAAGCACGGGAGCGACGCGCTCCCATGTCTCAGGAGGGATCTTCCGTGAGCCAAAAGATGCCCGACCTCGGCCGCATGTCCAGTGGCAGTCTTCCGACGGAGAACGCCGGTGTCACGATCTCCGCGCAACGTGAAGACGCGACACGGCGTCTCATCCACGAGAGCTCGCGGCACACCCTCGCCGTCATGGGCAACTTCTCTCGACTCTCCGTGTCCAGGATGTGGTGGCCGGATGCAGTGCCTTGACGCGGTCTCTCAACCCTCTATACTGTAAATTACCTGAAGATCGGGTCGTGGTTCTTTCTCACAAAGGATCTCGTCTGTCGAAGGAGGTTCATGTGGCGCTGGATGCAACCTTCGGGTGTTGTGGTGTTTCTTGCACGGGCCGAAGAGGTGAGATGTTTCTTGCCTCACGGTCCACAAGCGTGCGGAAAGGAGGAGAGCATCCATGGCGGAATAGTCGTTCTCCCATCAGCGATGCTCCGACGGGAGGTTCCGGAGAAGTGGTTTCGGTGATCCTGTCCAATGGATCACGAACGCCCACGATGTCGTACTTTGAGCCGCCAGCTAGAGGATACTTGTAGAGACGCTCTGAAGGTTTCTCTGCGGGATTGGATACTAGCTGGCGGTTCCTCTCTTCCGGACAGGGTCTCTGGTACACTATGGACACGAGTATGGAAACGCCCCCTGGTCCACGCCTCATCGAGTTCATCGGCCACGAGTGTATCCACTGCGCGCGCATGGGGCCCGTGGTGGAAGCAGCAGAGCGGAACATCGGCCAGCGGATCGAGAAACGAGAAGTCTGGCACGATGAGGAGAACGCTCGTCTCATGGAGGAAACGTACGGGGATACGCTCCGCGCGGCGTGCGGGGGGTATATTGGCATTCCCGCGTTTGTCAATGAGGCAACGGACGAAGCGCTCTGCGGCGAGCAGGAGTTAGAAACGTTGCTCGCCTGGGCGCGGGGCACTTCCCGTCGTCCTTTGTCCCCTCCGTCATCGTGAGGGGTCACGTGGCAATACTTGCTGGTTCAATGTTTGATGCGCAGTTTTTTTTTCCTCCATGATGCGCGCGGGATACGCGGGGAACGCCGCAGAAGCGTCCGATGTTCCGCCATTGTCCGTGTCGGAGTTTCTTGCAAGGATCAACGATCTTCTCGCGGATCAGGTTGCGTGGATTGAAGGAGAAGTTACCGATCTCCGGCTCTCGCAGGGACGGTGGATCCACTTTGACCTCAAAGATGCGGAGTCGCTTCTGCACTGCTTCGGCCTCCAGTTTCGCCTGCGCGTGCCACTGGAGGATGGCATGAAAGTCCGCGTGTGGGGTGTTCCTCGCGTCTATCCGAAATACGGACGCTTGAGCTTTGTCGTCGAGCGCATCGAACTCTCCGGCGAGGGGGCGCTGCGTCGGGCCTTCGAGCTGCTCAAAGCGCGGCTGGACGCCGAAGGGTTGTTCGCGCCGGAGCGGAAGAGGCTCCTCCCGCGATTCCCGGAGCGCATCGGGCTCATCACGTCTCCGGAAGCGGCAGCGTACAGTGACTTCCTCAAGGTGCTCAAGGCCCGCCGCGGGGGGATGGAGATCCTTTTCGTTCCCGTGTCCGTGCAAGGCCGGGATGCGCCAGAACACATCCTCGCGGCCATCGAACATTTGAACGAAACTGCTCCCGCGCTTGATGCGCTCATCCTTGTCCGGGGCGGCGGGAGCCTCGAGGATCTCCACGCTTTCAACGACGAGCGGGTCGTGCGCGCGCTCGCTCGCTCGCGCATCCCGACACTCGTCGGCGTCGGGCATGAGCGTGACGTGACCCTTGCGGATCTCGCGGCGGATTGCCGAGGGTCTACGCCCTCAAACGCGGCGGAGCTTCTCACGCCGACACGAGTGGAAATTCTTGCGGGGCTTTCTGACAGTTCGGCGCGGCTGCACCGTGCCGTCACCGATGCGCTCGCGAGTCGCGAGCGGAAGACCCAAGAAGCTGTTCGTATCCTCCGTCAGTCGGCGCGGGACGCGCTGGATCACGTGCGCGCGCTCGCGCAGCGGATGGCCGGTGTCGGCCGACTTCTAATGTTCACGGTTCAGCGGTCTGCGTCAGAGGTTGCGCGCGGAGAAGAGCATCTCCGCGCGGCGCTCAACGGCCGTCTTCTGACGGCAGGAGAGGGGGTGTCCGTTGCGGAACGCGTGCTCCTCTCGCTCCATCCGGTGCGCGTTCTCGCGCGAGGTTTTTCCATCACGAAGGATGACGCGGGGCATGTCTTGCGCGATGCGTCAGTCGTCCATCCGGAGAGCCGTATTTCCACGGTTCTCCACCGTGGTACACTCACATCGGTTGTTACTTCTCCATCACCATGGCCGGGAAAGACAGCTTCAATTTCACGAAAGCGTACGAAGAGCTCGAGGCGATTGTCGTCGCCTTTGAGTCAGGCAACGTTGATCTAGAGCGTGACCTCCCGAAGTTTGAGCGCGGCCTCAAACTTGCCAAAGAATGTCGGCAGCGCCTCCGCGAGCTCGAAAATCATGTGAAGCGCATCGAGAAGACGTTTCAGACTGACGAGCGCCCCCCATTGGCAGCCGCGGGGGCGAGCCACGACGGAGACCACACGGATGATCCCGTTGCCGCGAGGCCGACATGAAGCACACGCGCGTGCGCCAACTTGTGCAGTCCGCGGTCGCCGGCGCAGCCGTGGGGGCGCTGCTGGTGTTTCTGATCTTGGTTCTTCTCGGATCTCGTCGAGAATATCCGGAGGAGTCGTCGGCAGGAGTTCCGCTTGCGCGTACGCGTGTTCCAGAGGAGCAAACAGAAAAACCGCCGTCGCCGTCCACGATCGAGAGTCCCTCTCCGCGCGCCACGGGAACTCCGGCCCCCGCTTCTTCGGCATTACGGGTATCACCGTTGCCCGCGTCCAGAACAGAGAACCTTGTTTCCGTTCCCGAGGGGGAGTTCGCGTTCGCGCTCCCGGCAGGGTACCGCGTGGCTACGCGCATCACCCGTCTCGAACGCTCTCAAGTTCCCGGCCACGTCACGATGACGCTCACGCGGGGGTCCGAAGATGAAGAGGCGAAGTTCGTTGCGCTCATTGAGCAACTGCGCCAGGACCAGACGGCAACGGAGGCGCCCCTCTTTCTCCCAGGAAAGACGATCACGGTATCGTTCGGGGATCCGGACACACAGCACTCCGACGCGCAACTCGCGCGCGCCGCGGAGACATTGACAACGCGGCGCGGGCTCTCCGGCACGCGGTACCGGCGAGTCGAGGGACTGTTTACCTATGACAGCGTGTACGTTCGGCTGAAGGGCGAGAGCGTAGTCGCCATCCAGATGGGGTATGCGTCCGAGGAGCCGTACCTCGATGAACGCGCGTTCATGGGTATTGTCAATTCCTTGCGCGATCACGCGTCCGACGAACGTCCGGCGGGTGAGACATGAATGCTATTCCCACGATTGCGGAAGCCCGGGAGATCCTCCACGAGTTCACTCTATCAGCGAATTTACGGAAGCACGCGGAGGCGGTGGGGGCTTCGATGCGTGCCTACGCGGAGCGGTTCGGGGAAGATCCCGCGCGCTGGGAAGCGGTCGGGCTGCTCCACGATTTCGACTATGAGCGGTTTCCAGCGCTGGAGGACCACCCCTTCCGCGGCGGAGAGATTCTTCGGTCGCGGGGCGTCGACGAGGACGTCGTCCGCGACATCTTCGCGCACGCGCCACACACGGGCCAGCCGCGGGACACACGCTTAAGGAAAACGATTTTTGCCTGCGATGAACTCTGTGGGTTCATGGTTGCGGTGGCGCTCGTTCAGCCTAACAAAGCGCTCGCCCATGTCACGATCGAGCGCGTGTTAAAAAAGCTCAAGGAAAAAAGTTTTGCCGCGAAGGTCTCGCGAGATGATATCTTCCAGGGAGCGGCTGATCTTGGCGTATCTCTTGACGAACACGTCCGCGTCGTCCTTGGCGCCCTCCAGCAGCAAGCGACAGCGCTCGGCCTCGGCGAGAACTAAGGACCCTCTGGAAAACAATTGTCATCCTTCATGGACGATGCGTCGTTCATGAGCGGACAAGAGGGTTTTTCAGAGGGTCCCTAACCACCTCCGCGAGGGGGCACGGGCGTTTCGTTCTTGGCGCTGGACGTCGCGGTGGCCTGTTTGAGCGCGGTGAGGTGGATATCGCCTTCGCGGAGCACCGTCCATGTCCCATCGTCCCACCGCGCGACCGTCGAGGGTTTTCTCTTGGGGATGCCCCCGCCGTCCACCACCATAAATGTTGCGCCGGGAAAAGACTTCTGGATTTCCTCAACAGAAAAAGCGGGCGGTTTCCCGGAAGGATTTGCGGAGGTTGCCGTGATGGGAAAGGGAAGGAGCGCAGAGAGTTCTCTTGTGAAGGGGTGATCCGTGGTCCGCACGCCGACGCGCCCTTCCTTCGCGAGATGCGCAAGCGCTGGGTGCGAACGCACAAGAAGCGTGAGCGGTTGTCCTGTGAACGATCGCAGCACAGCGCGCTCCGGGTCGGCAAGTTCCACGTAGGTGTCACTGTCCTTCTCGGGTAGGAGGAGACTATAGGTCTTTTCTTCAGAGCGGCCCTTGAGGTCCGTGAGCCTTCGGAGTGCCGCAGAACTCAAGGCATTCACGCCGAACCCGTATGTCGTTCCCGTTGGGAAGGCGACGACGAGGTCGCGACGGAGGAGAGAGAGAACACGCGACAAGTGATGCGCGGGAAGGGTGTCAATCATGGCTATAGCGTACTCCTGAAAACGAGACACCGGAAATCAGAAACCAGAACGGCGAACCACGCGCCTCGTTTCTGCCCATGCTATACTGCTGGCGCGAAA
>CAYJQK010000065.1:0-4909 GCA_964372305.1 uncultured Candidatus Saccharibacteria bacterium
CTCTGGTCTGTTGCTCTATTTTTTCTTTCGGGCTATACTCCACCGCGTCTTTTTCTCCCCATGACTGACGCGATCATTGTCCGCGGTGCGCGCGTGCACAACCTCAAAAACATCTCCGTGATGATTCCCCGGAACAAGCTTGTGGTGATTACGGGACTGTCGGGGTCCGGGAAGTCGTCGTTGGCGTTCGACACGTTGTACGCGGAAGGGCAGCGACGGTACGTGGAGTCTCTCTCCGCGTACGCGCGACAATTCCTCGGACTCATGGACAAGCCGGATGCAGACCAGATCGACGGTCTTTCCCCCGCGATCTCTA
Organism: uncultured Candidatus Saccharibacteria bacterium; assembly: GCA_964372305.1. GTDB lineage: Bacteria > Patescibacteriota > Andersenbacteria > UBA10190 > CAIZMI01 > CAYJQK01. The sequence goes on from CAYJQK010000065.1 coordinate 317, forward strand.
TTGACCAGAGATCCGCCACCCGCAACCCTCGGTCTACCGTGGGAACCGTCACAGAAATCTACGACTACCTCCGATTACTCTTCGCCCGCACGGGTGTGCCGCACTGTCATCAGTGTGGCCGCGTGGTGAAGCGTCAGACGGTGAGCGAGATTACCGACCAGATCCTCGCGCTCCCGGACGGCGCGAACGTGTGCATCCTCGCGCCGAAAGTGCGCGATCGCAAAGGTGAGCACAAACAGGTCTTGCGAGAAATCCAGCAGGCGGGGTATGTGCGCGTTCGCGTTGACGGGACGGTCTACGATCTGGACGAAGCGATGCAGCTGCCGCTCGACAAGCAGAAGCGGCACTCCGTGGACATTGTCGTGGATCGTCTTCTGCTCGACCGGACACGCCTCGACCGTCCGCGCGTGGCGGACTCTGTGGAGACCGCCACGCGGCTTGGCGACGGCGTCGTGATCGTCGAAAACCGGACGAACAATACGGACAGTGTGTTCTCGGAACAGTTCGCGTGTCCCGCGTGCAGTTTGAGCCTCCCGGAGCTCGAACCGCGGATGTTCTCCTTCAACAGTCCGCACGGAGCCTGTCCCGCGTGCACGGGTATCGGTACGCAGCTCGAGGTGGATCCGGATCTGGTGATTCCCAACAAGCACCTCACCCTTGCCGAAGGCGCGATCAAGCCCTGGAGCAAACGGATGGGCGGGAGTTCCTGGGCCCGGTGGGTGCTCGAGGCCGTCGCCAAGAAGAAACAATTTTCCCCCGACGTTCCCGTGTCGGAACTCCCTCCCGAGGCACTCCGCCTTGTGCTCTTTGGGGCGGGTGAGGAACTCTTCATGGTCCATGGCGATGACGGGACGTCGTTCCAGACGGCATACGAAGGCGTGATGCCGAACCTTCTCCGTCGGTACAAGGAGACGGATTCCGACTACGCCCGCTCGGAGATCGAACGTTTCATGGTGCAGAAACCCTGTCCGGCGTGCGCGGGGAAGCGGCTGAAGCCGGAAGCGCTCTCCGTCACGGTCGGGGGCCGGACCATGCAGGATGTGGTTCGCCTCACCATCGAGGAAGGCATAGAGTTTTTCCTGGGCCTGGCGGTTGCCGAGCGCCCGCACGAGGCGTTCGGTCCGCGCGAACAGAAGATCGCGAAGCAAATCCTCAAAGAGATTACCGCACGTCTGCGGTTTCTCCTCAATGTCGGTCTCGACTATCTCACACTGGACCGCGCCGCGGCGACGCTCGCCGGCGGGGAAGCGCAGCGGATCCGTCTCGCGACGCAAATTGGTTCGGGGCTCGTGGGGGTTCTCTACATCCTCGACGAGCCGTCCATCGGGTTGCACCAACGAGACAATGCGCGGCTGATCACCACCCTGAAGACGTTGCGGGATCTCGACAATACCGTCATTGTTGTCGAGCACGATGAGGAGATGATTCGCAGCGCCGATTATGTCATTGACATCGGTCCCGGCGCCGGGGAACACGGCGGTGAAGTGGTCTTCGCGGGAACACCGAAAGCGCTGGAGCGATCCGACACCCTCACAGGGAAGTACCTCGCGGGGCGGATGTCCGTTCCTGTGCCGCGGAAAACCCGGACGGGAAACGGACGGAGCCTCGTCATCCGCGGCGCAACCGAGCACAACCTCAAAAATATTGATGTGCGTATCCCCCTTGGGAAGTTCGTCTGCGTCTCCGGCGTGTCGGGATCCGGAAAGTCCACCCTCATTAATGATATCCTCGCGAAGGTTCTGGCGAAGGAACTGTACGGGGCGAAGGAACTCCCGGGGGCGCACCGCGCCATTGAGGGACTGCAGCACCTCGACAAGGTGATCGTCATTGACCAGTCCGCGATCGGCCGCACGCCGCGCAGCAACCCCGCGACGTACACCGGACTGTTCACACCCATTCGCGACCTGTTCGCGGCCACGCCAGAAGCGAAGGTGCGGGGATACGACGCCGGACGGTTCTCGTTCAACGTTAAAGGGGGACGGTGTGAAGCGTGTCAAGGCGACGGGGTGATTCGCATCGAGATGCACTTTCTTCCCGACGTGTACGTCGAGTGCGAGGAGTGCCACGGGAAGCGGTATAACCGCGAGGCGCTCGACATCACCTACAAGGGCGTGACGATCGCCGAAGTGCTGAACATGACCGTCGAGCGGGCCCACGAGTTCTTCCGCGCCATTCCGGCGATCGCGTCGAAGCTCGCGATTCTCGAGGAGGTCGGGCTGGGGTACATCCACCTTGGACAGCCGGCGACGCAGCTCTCCGGCGGGGAAGCGCAGCGCATTAAACTCGCGACGGAGCTCGCGCGTCGCGCGACGGGGAAAACCCTCTATGTTCTCGATGAGCCGACGACGGGGCTGCACTTCGACGATGTTCGCCGTCTCCTCGTTGTGCTCCACGCGCTTGTGGACAAAGGAAACTCCATTCTCGTGATCGAACACAACCTTGACGTCCTGAAATCCGCCGATTGGATCATTGACCTCGGGCCCGAGGGCGGCGAGAAAGGCGGGATCATTGTTGTGGAGGGGACCGTGCGGGATGTCGCAAAGGCGAAGCGAAGCCACACGGGGCGGTACTTGCAGGAGACCCTTGCGCGTGAGCAGGAGCGGGCACAGCGTCGTGCACAGGAGGGACAGCCGCGCGCCCGCGCGAGCGTGCGGTAGCGGGGGGAGGAGGGGGTCGTCCTGGGATTGCCGACAACAATACACGGCTACGCTATACTCACCCTATGATCTTCGGCTTCTGGAAACAGGGTGCGTCGCGCGGGGTCGCGCTCTGGATTCTCGTCTTTATCATGATGGCGCTCTTAGATTACTTTGGCTTTCCTATGAGGACCATGACCGCGAACATCGTGCTTCTCCTCGTCACGGCAGTCGTCGCCTGGGGGCTTGCCGGGCGCCTCAGGTTTATTTCCATTACCCAGGGTATCGCTTTGGGTTTTCTCTGGGCGTGCATGAGCATACTCCTGGATGTCCTCATCGTGGGTCTCTGGCGTCTTAGTGGCGATATTTCGTTTCTCGCGCACTGGGTGACCGGTGTTCGCCTCCTCATTCTTGTTACGGTCCCCACCATTCTTTCGTCGCGTCGGCAAACGCCCTGAACCGTAAGAGGAGAGCGGTATACTGACCCGCATGGTGAGTCCTGCGGCGGTCCGTTTGCGAAGCGTTGTGATGCCGACGGTGCGCGCGAGCATCCCGACGTTCTCGCTGCTTCAAGAGACGGTCCTCGCGACGGTGGTCTACCATGATCTCCTCTCGCTGCCGCTTACGGTTGTCGAGCTCTGGCGCTACCTTCTCCGGCCGCGCAACTGCGCGTTCTCTCCACCAACCCTCAGCGAAGTTGAAGATACGGTCGCCATGTTTGTTACCCGCGGGTCCCTTGTCACCGAAGCGGGGTATGTTCTGGTACCCGGAAAACCCGGGCGGGTGGCGGAACGTCTCGACCGCCATGCGCTGGCCCAAGAGAAGTGGCGCCGTCTCCGGCGCGTCGCCTGGTGGCTTCAGGCGATCCCCTTTCTCCGCATGGTCGCGGGAAGCGGATCGCTGGCACGGGAGTTCGTGCGGGATTCGAGTGACCTCGATGTTCTCGTCATTGCGGAAACTGGACGCATTTGGACTGTACGCTTTCTCCTCACGGTTCTCCTTGACCTTTGTCGGATTCGCCGGCGGCCCACGGGGCCGACGAAGGATCTCGTGTGCTTGAACCACTACCTCGCCCTCGGGAGTCTCCACATTCCGTACCAGAGCGTATACACGGCGTACGAGTATGCGCGGCTCGTGCCGCTCATGGGAGAAGACATTTGCGCGGCATTCCGTTCCGCCAACCGCGCGTGGCTTCTGACCTACCTCGCCCGCGTGTTCCCGGATCGCGTGCGGCACCGGAAGACCGTGCGGACATCGCGCCTCTTGGGTGCGCTCCAGCGCGGCGGCGAGGGCTTGCTCCGCGGCCGCGTCGGTGATGGTCTGGAACGCGCGCTCGCGCGTCTGCAGATGCGCCGGATCGCGCGGGGTGAAGAATCCTTGTCCCCGGGCAGAGTGGTGGCGACATCCGCCCGGCTGGAGTTCCACCCCCACTCCCACGAAGCTCCCATCCTCGCGGCCTTCAACCGGCGCATGGCCGACCTTGGACTCGACCGCTTCGGTGGCCAGCAGGACTCGGGGTTAGTTGGCGAGGAGTAGGAGAACGTCGAAACACACCCCTTTGAGGATTGTCCTCTTTCTGAAGTCGCGGGGCCATGGAGTTTTTCGACGGTCTCGCGTTGATGCTGCATAAGGCCAGATACATACTGTGTTCCTTTGGTCGTCGTCACCCAACGCCCGTTCGTACCTTCGGTACGGCGGGCGTTTTTTCTTGCGCCAAAATCAGATACGCTGGATGCGGAAAGTAAACGACACAGCCTGCGGTCACGGCTTCAGGCGGTCGAACTCTCGGGTATTCCATGACAAGCCGAGTCAGTAGAAAAATACACCTTCCGAATAACGACTTTTGAGGTGTCGTCTCCAGAGATCTGGCGTCATCGAGTTCCGATGACCTCAGAATGCTGGGGGGACTGTTGCCGAATAGCGATTTGAGCTAAAAGCAAGAATGGCAAGGGGTCTT
>CAYJQK010000066.1:0-4843 GCA_964372305.1 uncultured Candidatus Saccharibacteria bacterium
ACACTCCCGCACTGACACCGGGAGGGCGAGAGGGTGTTTTTCAGAGGGTCCCTAGCAAAGAGCGTCCGCTCGTCACCGCGAACTGTGGCAATGGGCGGCTGCAACGGATACCCCTGTCCGTGAAAGAACTCGCGGAGACGCTCTGCGCACACGCCGAACTCCAGGTAGGACTTCGGCGACGGAATGCTGAGAAACGAGTACTTGCCGACACAGCGGTAAGAACCGCAGTGGGGCAGATCGTGTTTCGTATAGTACTTTCCCAAACAGAGCGGGCATTGCTTTTGTTGCCAGCCTCGACGTGCGAAAAAGTCATCGCGCGCTGCAAGGATGGCGGATTCTGACTCTCTCATTGCGCATCTCCCTTCTAGTAGAGTCTGATGCTCTTTGCGAGTAGTGCTTCCGTGATATCCGGAATACGCATCAGCTCTTCTTCAACGATCTGCGTCACGCGCTTTTCGTCGAACGCATCGACGAGACGAACCATCGCCTGCCACGGCTCGACAAGCGGTTGGCCAGCTTGACTTACCAGCAACACCTCACATGCGCTTTGCGTCTCTTCGTAGAGCCGCTCCGCGATCTGAAATGCGGCTACATTGTAGAGCTTGCCAGTGTAGTACTTCGGGTTCTTGCCGCAGGCACCCTCTAGGTTCATCGGGTGAAGTGGCGTGATGAGGCCATTCACCCGATTGCCACGGCCGACGATTCCTTCGTCACCGGACTCGATTGAGGAGCCAATAGCCGTAAGGTACACGTCGCCGCACGCGAAGTCGTCGCGCGTGTTGATCGAGAGCGCAACATCCGTGTCGGGAAGAAGCGACCCCAGCCTCGCCTCAATGAACGTTCGCATCGTAGCGAGGTTCTCTCGATACGCATCGAGCGAGGACACACGGCGAGCGATCTGCGGCAAGCAAACGGTTACACTGCACTGACGCATGGTCCTTGCCGCCATCACCTTGATATCGGTTCCGAGCCACGGGTGCGTCTGTTTCGCGGCATGCGAGTTCAGCTCTTCCTCGAGTGCGAGCGCCGCTTTCTCAAGCGGAGAAAGTGGCGCATACCCGCACCCCACCGAGGTGTCATTGCTGAGGAGGCGATCGTACCCCTTCACTTCGCTGATGCTCCGGGGCGCAAAGAGATGAGCGCGGGAGCCGGTGCTTCGCTTCGTTTTGCCGGGCCCGCTGGCGCTACTCGCGAACCAGTGCATTTCCAGGTCTCGTTCGGGGTTGATATGGTCCCCGAAGAGGCTCGAGAAAAAGCGCCGTGCCTCTGTTTCCAGAAGATCGCGCACCGGAATCGTCTCGTCGGCAAACCGCACCGAAGCGCGGCCATTGAGGATGACCTTGATGGGACTTGTGAGCTTCCCTTCGCCGAAGTCAACCTCCGTGGTTCCACCGAGCACCGACAACTTGTCGAAGTTGTGGTGCAGGATCGCTCCAAAACGATCGAGGGTGTAGCGCGAGTACGTAACAGACAGACTTTCTGCCAGCGCATCCGCGATCGTGTCAGGATGGCCGATACCCTTCCGTTCCACGACTTCCACTTCCAGTTCTCCTAACTGCGGGACGAACACAATGCTCAAGTTTTTCATTCTCTGTCACTCCTTCTGCAATCAAGTTGTCGAATATACAACCCAGGACGGTCGTGAGAACTATTACTCTTCAGATCATGGACGGTCAAGAACCGGTGTAACGACTCGGTAGTAATGTCCCCTTATGCACTCGATAGAAATGTCCTCTCCGGCGTGTGCGATGCTGGGCCGTTACCCATCACCAAACACCAGCCATGTCACAAGAGGATGTCATGCCGATGAGTAGGAAAGAGCTCAGTCAGGTGTCGGTCTTCACAGCATTGAGGACACGACGCATCACCCAGAAGGAGGCGGCAACGAAGCTCCGGCTCACCGTGCGTCAGGTACGGAGGAACCTTGAGGCCTTTCGGAGGGATGGTGCGGGCGAGTCTCCGTGCACAAGCTCCGCGGCCCGGGCAAGCAACCACAGATCGCCCACGAGCCGGAGGACGCAGGCCCTCGCCATCATCCGGGAGAAGTATCCGGATTTCGGACCCACCTTCGCCGCGGAGAAGCTCGCAGAGATCCACGGGGTCACCGTGGATCACGAGTCCCTCCGTCGGTGGATGATCGCCGAGGACCTCTGGCGCCTCCACGGCGGACCCGTGACCGCCCACGTCTGGAGAGAACGGAAGGAGTGCCGGGGGGAGATGACGCAGGCCGATGGTTCCGACCACGCCTGGTTTCCTAGAACCGTGGTCCCCGCTGCACCATCCTGGCCTTCATTGATGATGCGACGAGCACGCTCCTCTGGGCGGAGTTCGTGACAGAGGAGACGACCACCGCCCTCATGGGCGCCACGTGGGATTTCCTCGAGAAGGAGGGACGGCCCTTGGCCTTGTACGTGGACCGACACAGCATCTATCTGGTGAATACCCACAACCCCGAGGGGGAGAAGGAGACCCAATTCGCCCGGGCCACGAAAGAGCTCGGCATCGAGCTCATCCATGCCCGGAGTCCCCAGGCGAAGGGACGGGTGGAGCGTCTCTTCGGGACGCTCCAAGATCGTCTGGTCAAGGAGCTGCGGCTCCAGGGGATCTCCACCATCCCGGAGGCGAACCGCTTTCTCTGAGACGTGTATCTCCCGCAGCAGAACGCGAGGTTCGCGGTGGCGCCGAAGAGCTCGGCGGACCTTCATCGGTCTCTGAGGGGCTATGCCCTCCCCCGCATCTTCTGTGTGCGGGAAGAGCGGACCCTCCGGAACGATTTCACCATCCAGTACCAACGGCGTCTCTTCCAGCTCGATCCGCGACAACCGACCATCCTCCGTCCGGGGGATGCGGTCGCGGTGTCCGAAGGGCTGGACGGTACTCTCGCCGTGGGAATCCGGAACGTCGATCTCCGCTTCCACGAGATCGCGGAGCGGCCTCTCCGGCCTGCCCGCGAGAAGGTCACCAGTCCACGGGTCCCCTGGAAGCCGCCAGCCGATCATCCGTGGCGACGGTACGCCCAAGCGGACATTTCTATTGAGCTTTGACAATATGATGCGCATGCGGCACGTCAATGCATCAGGACCACGCACCCCAACCTCTGGAAGAAGAAAGTTTTTGTTTTCCTGTTCTTCAAGGTGAAGCTCTAGGGGCGTACGCCCGCGGTATCTTTACAGATGCCGTGCCGAAGGCACGGAACGAAACCCGTCCGGAGGGTAAAAACTCCTGGAGGAACCCGGGATGTGACCGCTCCGATCCAGATGACACAAGAGACGAGCCACAACTCACCGCGGTGGGTGCCGCGCCCACTGGTTTATCGCCGTATCTCCCAGCGTGCCAAGGAGACCGACGAGCGCAAGCAGACCAGGGGAAGGGAAATGCGGGAAGACCGGAGTGGGCGAGGCGCTATTCTCCAAACACGAACACGCACAAAGCGACAGCGGAAACCCACGCATCGGCATCTTGGACGGTGGCGGACCGGCTCACGCTCGTCTTCCGTGATAACTCCACGGCTTGAGGGGCAACGCCGAGTTTGACGGAAAGAAGCTCCACAGCGAGCTCCTCCGCGGTGCGACCAGCCGCCTCTTCCGACAGACTTTCTGCGTGGTATTCCGCAAGATAACCGTACTGCCGTTCATCTTTTGGAAGCGCCAGGCCAATGGCGGCAGTGGCCGATGTGCCCTGCGCGCACGTCTCTTGCCGCGCCATGACACAAAAGGTGACTTGGCCAGACGCCAACATGGCGAGCCCGACATCCCGAGAAACGAGCTCACAGTTTGGCGGAAAAACACTGGAGACGGGAACAAGGTTCTGACCCGCAACTCCCGCATCCCGCAATGCCGCATCAAAGGCGATGAGGGAGTGTGTGCCTCGTCCCGCCCCGCAGGTGAGGAACGCAAGCCTGGGAACAAAGTGGACAGCGTGCATACACCCACGTTCTAGCACGGCACCGGTCAAACGAAAACACCGAGTCTTGAGACCGTCGAAAACGCAGATTCCCTTCGTGGCTTCGGGATGAGAACAAGCGTGAAAAGGGAGTTTTTCGAGGGTCTCGAAGAGAACAACGTACCTGCTCGGGTATGACACGGAAATCCTGTTGAAAGCCCTGAAGAGTTTTTCTCTCTCAACAGCGATACACAGACCGGAAAGGAGTGTTATGTCGCGTGCATGAACACTATGCAGGTGAAATCTCCGTGCTGTCGGGCGCGGGTGGTCCACGCTGATGAGACCGGCTGGCGGATGGACGGTCGGAACTGGTGGCTCTGGGTGTTCCTCACCAATCAGGGCGTCCGCTACGTCATGGAGGACACGCGAGGGAAAGGGGTGGACGAAGCCGTCTTGGGGGAAAAGAAAGATCGCGTCATCATCTCCGATGGGTACAGCGCCTATCAGAACCTGCCCGGCGACAAGCAGCAGTGCTGGGTCAATCTCCTCCGGGTGGCCAAGGCGGCTTCGCCTTCACTCCACGAAGATCTCGTGAGGATCTCTGTGAGGATTGGAGAGGAATTGACGAAGCCAGTGAGTGATCGCGACCCGCCCTGGTTTGCGCGTCGACTACAACAACTCATCGCGAACGTCTACCCTGAGCCGACGGCCATAAAAGTCCAGGCGCGGATACAGCGACACGCAGAACCCCTGCTCACCTGTCTCCGCTACGCGGGCGTGTTGCCCGAGAACAATCCGGCCGAGCGGGCCATCCGTCCCCAGGTGATCATGCGCAAAATCTTCGGCGGTTCACGGTCACTGGCTGGCGCCAAGGCACATGAGGTCAATACCAGTGTCTTGGAAACCTTGCGGAAGCAAAATCCTCACAGGTCGTTCTTCGATGTTGTCCTCCCGTTGCTCA
>CAYJQK010000067.1:0-4662 GCA_964372305.1 uncultured Candidatus Saccharibacteria bacterium
GAGATGGCTACAGCAACGAACAACATATGCACCCATCTCCGAGAAGTCTCGGTGGACATACGCCCTCGAAATCCGAGGACCGTTCGGCGACGTCCAGAAAGGTAAGATGGTCATACGTGTGGATGGGACGGAAACGATCAACGGGAAGACGTACTACAAGGTCGTGACGGTGTTCTCGGGTGTTCCCGGAGCCGAACCGACGGTCGAATACCGTCGAGCGTCACAGGACGGCACGTACAGCATTGACGGCAAACACAAGGACAAGCCGGAACGCCTCGTGAGCCCAGCCTCGCTTGCCGTGGGGACAACATGGACCGAGACGGATCCGAAGGGGGAACGCACGGAGTACCGCGTCGAGGGGGTAGAGACGGCAGAGCTCTTTGATCGGAAGTACGAGAACTGCTTGAAAATTTCCTATCAGGGAACCACGCGCGAGATATTCACTTCCAAGATTGCGGGCTACGAGTATCACGCACCAGGCATTGGCCTAGTTAAAGGAGTGTTCGTTAATGGTCTCATGACGATTGAAGTCACGCTGGAAACGTACGAAAAGTAGCACAGGCGAGTGCGACATTGTCCCTCAAACCACCGATCGTGCGATCGGTGGTTTTTTCCTGTTCACCTTCGTGAGCACGTCCTTTCCTTGAGGTTGACGCGCGCGGAGCGTTTTCGGTACGTTTGGTGCGTAGAGTCGTTTCTTTCGACAACTTTTTTGGAGGATAGAGAGGATGCAGAACAACATCACACCGCTTCCCGTCTTGCAGAGCCGAGAAGCCTTGCCCAGTCCACCGCCGCGAGCGCGGCCTCGTGCGCGCTGGACCCTCGTTACGCTGATGCTCATTTTTGGGGGCGCCTGGACGGCGTGGGAACTTCTTCGGCAAACTTCTTCCAGGGAACTGCAGCCAGCGGGCCGCGCGCGTAACGTCGAACCGCCACTGGAAGAACGCCTGGCGCGAGCCGAGTCGCCGGGCCCCGCACAACCCCAAAAGGAGCCTCCGCTGAAGAACGCCGAGGATGCGCGCGCAATCAACACCGCGCGCCCCGCAGCCACGGACGTGAAGCCCAAGGAGACGGCTTCAAACGGCTCCCCGTCGGACGCGATTGCACCGACCATCGTACTCCCACAAGGGAGTGTCTGGCGCCAGGAGCACGTCATCCAACTCGAAAACATGGCGGGGGCGCGAGTAAAAACGCTCATGATTCAAGAAACGACCAGCGGCACACCAACGATGGTGGACATCGACATCAGCGAATCTCTTGTCCGGCAGGACGGCGGTTCTTGGGAGCAGGATCGGCTCGATGGTTTTCGCCTCCGGGTTGAACTTCTCAAGGGAACGTGGCAGTGGCGGTTTCACCCGGAGCACAAAGGTGCGCGAGAGCAGCACCTCGTTGACGGTTTTGAGAGTCTGAGCCCTCTGATCGGGACGTGGCGCCCAAAGAAACGGGTCCAGACCGGCGATCGCTGGGAAGCGACCCTTACTGGTCTGGAGGCGCTTATCATTCCCAGGCCCAAGAATACACAGAAGGTCGCTGCCACCTGTGTTTTCACAGTCACGAAGATCTCGCGCGCGGGAGCGCACCAGATGGTCGAGATCGCCTGTACACTCGACACTCTGCGAACCGGGCCTCTCGAGATGACCGGCACAGGCAAAGGCACGTACACAGAAGAAACGGGCGCAATTTCCCTTGAGCTTGCGGGCACCATTCGGACGCCTATCGGGAGCGTGCCATGGTTCGGAATGTTTTCCCAAACACCGCTGCCGGGTGTCACGGCGAAGTCGCCTGCGTCCCCCTGGATTGCGCGACCTGCACTGACAGGTTTTGACGTGTTGAACCTCGGCATGCGTCGAGACGCAGTGCGACAGCTCTTTCAAGCGTGGGAGAAAGAAGACAAGAAGCCGCAACTTGCACGGTCGTTGTGGGGAAGTGGAAAGGGGAAGACCTGGATCGACGTCCCCGTGCCGAGGGTAGGGAAGCCCGTCCACGGTATCGCATTTCGCTTTTCAGACGGGCGAGGCGTTTTCTCGGAGGATACGGACAGCCCAAAGGGACTCGCCGCGACACTTGAGGAACTCATCGTGGAGTTTCCGGAGAATCGTCCACTGACCTACCCCCTCATCCTCAACGCAAGCCGCGCACAGTATGGTCCTCCAGTTGTCTTCCACCGCGGCAAGGATGCTCTGAATCCCGGGAAGGCGTTCGAGCTTGGTCTCATGCTCCGGTTGCCAGGGTTTAAGGAGACCACAGCAATCTGGGAGTGGGAGAAGGACGACATTCGTCTGGGTTTGCACGGTCAGGAGCTTGGCCCACAACTCTTCAGCGAGAGCCAGGAGGGATCGTTCCGTTTTCTTCTCCACTTTCAGCGAGGCGTCATCGCCAAGGAGCGCGGCACAAACCGAGAACGACAGAAAAAGACCGAACAAGAGGCAGAGGAGCTACGCCGTCTCCTTGACAGTATAAAAAAATGACCTGCACATTTGACCACCGCTTTCCCACCGGTGGTCTTTTTCTGTTACCGCGCCTTCTCCCCCGCCTCCGCAGCCTTGATGCCGACGGTGATGGTCGTCCCCGCCTTCAGAGCATTCTGCGAACCCTCGATCGGCAGCTTCACGGAGAATGTCGACCCCTTCCCCTTCCCGGGACTCGTCACCCAGATATTCCCGTGGTGCTCACGGACAATCTGCCGCGCGACATACAACCCAAGCCCCGTCCCTTCCGTGTGATACCGGTCGGCACCCCCGACACGAGAAAACTTCGCGAAGAGCCGTTCGACTTCCTCGGGGAGAATCCCCTTCCCGGTGTCCTGAACAGAGTAGACAAGCGTGTCTCCGTCGTAGACAACGCGGACATCAATCCGCCCCGTATCCGTGTATTTTATTGCGTTGTCAAGAATGTTGAGGAGAACTTGCCGAAGCCGCTGCGCGTCCGCAACAACCAGGGGAAGTTTCTTCGGAGGTTCCTGGAAGACGAGCGCGAGGTTCTTGCGCTGGACATTCGGCGTAAGCTCCATGACAAGATCCCGCGCCATCGCCACAAGATCCACGGATCCCATGTCAAGTTCCAGCCGCCCGCTCTCGATCCGCGAGACGTCGAGAAGATTCCGGATGAGGTCAATCAGCCGCTCACTCGACTGTCGGAGAATGTTCACCACCGGCTGAAGCTTTTTCGTCACCCGGCCATAGTCGCCCTCCCGCACCATGGAGAGGTATCCCTTAATGGCCGTGAGCGGCGTGTAGAGTTGATGCGACGCAATGCTCAAGAACTCACTCTTCGCCTTATCGAGCTGCGCGAGCTGCACATTGGCGACGCGAAGCTTCGCGGATGTTTCTTCGAGATCTTCATAAATCTGCGCCTTATGGAGCGCGAGAGAAACGAGACCGATAATTCCCTCGAGAGCCTCTCGTTCATACCGGGTGAGCCGATGGAGATCACGCGCGGCGCCGACCGTCAGCGCGCCCAGGGGGCGATGACCAATGGAGAGTGGATACACGAGAAAGCTCGCGAGCGCCGGTGCATCGCGGCGGGCGGAGTCCAGGGCATGGACGATTTCTGGGGGATACACATCTTTGACGTGGACGGAAATCTGCACGGCGGCCTCCCGTATTGCGCGGGCGACCGCGAGTGCATTACGCAGGGGAATTGCGACAGAGCGCGCAGGCAATTGTTGAAGTTCCGCGTGAATAGAAGACACAGGAGACGAAATGGTCAGCATCTGGAGCACCCCGTTCTTGGAACCTCCGTTCGTCGCGAGACTCAGCGACACGACGTCATACCCCAGCTCGACCGCAATCGCGTGCGTGATCTCCCGTGCCATCTCGCTGAGGGTAATGGCAGACATCGAAATCCCGTCGAGTTTTCGAAGAAGCGCAAGGGTCTTGTTCCGTACGGCGAGCTCGGCGTTCCGCTTGTACAATTCGCGGTTCACCCGCGCGGGGAGCCCGTTCTCCGCCGTCGCCTGTGCCGGCGTGTCTCCAGTGCGTTTCCCCGCCCGCCGCGCTCTCTTCATACGCATCACCCGTGGCGCCATAAATCCTTTCTAGGATACCACAGAAAATCTCCGGCTGTTTTCCCACCCGGAACTCCGCGTATGCCCCATCTCATCTCTCTGCTTGATCACAACACCGCTGGCTCTTCGTCCTGTGGCACCTCAAGAAATCAGCAGCCGTGCGGTGCTGCGGCAGACCTCATGGGAGATGCGCTTGTAGTCTTCCCGCCCCTAGACTTCAGCTGGCGTCGTTTCGAGAATCCTTCGCGACCGCTTGATGGGCCACGCACGATGAACCGAAAACCGGCCTGTTCGAGGGCACGGCACACATCTTTCAGACGACAGCTCGGAAGATGGGTCACGAGGGAGAAGAGCCGCTCGTACTGCGCCATAAGTCTCTCCAACACCTCGCGCGCGCTTACCTGAACACGAAACGGAATGATCCTGAACATGTGGCCAGAGAGCCACCCTACCTGGATAAAAATGTACCTATCGCGTATCGTGGCCCCATGGGTCGATGGCACACCACGTCACGGCGCATTGTCTACCAGAATCCTTGGATCACCGTTCGGGAAGACTCCGTCGTGTTTCCGAACGGAAAGGAAGGCATGTACGGTATTGTGGGGACTGTTGCCGAATAGCGATTTGAGCTAAAAGCAAGAATGGCAAGGGGTCTT
>CAYJQK010000068.1:0-4587 GCA_964372305.1 uncultured Candidatus Saccharibacteria bacterium
TACCGTTCCTGCCGCTCGCGGTACTCCGCGAGAGTTTGGTAGTGGCTGTGGTGCATGAGCGGCGTGTGCAGGAGTACGGTATCCGCGTCCCCGAGTCGGACCGTTCGGCCGTCCCGCGTGCGCTGGATCTGTTCGTGGACCGCTTTACCATCCCATCGTCCGGCGGCACGACGGAAAAGACGGAGGTTCGTTCCGCGCATATGCGTCAGGGGCCGTCCCAGAAACCATGTCACGATGGGCAGCCAGAGAAAGTCGTGCCGCGTTTCGGCAATGATGTTTCGGATCTCCGCGGCAAGTTCCGGCGGTACTTCCTCATCGGCATCAAGGTGGAGGAGCCACTCGCCGGTGGCTTGTTCGCGGGCAAAATTCTTCTGGGGCCCATAGCCCTGCCATGTCCGCTGGAGTACCTTGTCGGTAAACTGTCGCGCGATGTCCGCTGTCCGGTCGCTGCTCTCGCTGTCCACGACGACAATTTCATCCGCCAGGCGCCGCACGCTTTCGAGCGCACGCCGGATATGTCGCTCCTCATTTTTCACGATCATGATGCCAGACAGGCGCGGCGCACTCATTCGGTTTTGAGGACAGTGCGAATGGTTGCGATGCGGAGCGGGAGGCGCGTCACAAAACGGAGGTGCCGCTCAAAGTCCTCAAGACGCACTGCGTGAAAAATTGCGGGATCGTTTGTGAAGCGGTGGTATGTTTCGATGCACCAGCGATCCAGCAGCCACGCGAACAGCGCGCGGATGTTCCAGCGGAGCACGGAGAAATTCTTTCTGGTCGCGTTGAAGGTTCGGAGCGCGTAGCGATCCTTGGGCGGGAGCGTTTCCATGCCCCAGAGAACACCGCGCGCCGCACGGAACACCCCTCGGGTGGCAGCGCGGACGCGTTCGTCCTGCGCCCCGCCGGGGTAGACAAGCGTCGTGGCGCCGGTGGCTTTTTGCGCGGCGTCCAGGTCGGCTTCGAGCTTCCTTTGGGAGAGCATTGTCAGCGGAGCATGGCTCACGCCGTGCGCGGCAAGCTCATGGCCTTCGCGCGCGCACAGGTGTTGCCAGTCTGCGAGAGAGGCGACGGGCGCACCGGCTGATTTCCTGATCGTTTCACTCGACACCGGAACGGCGAACACCGCTTTCACGCCGTATTGTCGGAGTACGGGAACCACACGCTCCGTAACCTCCGTGTAGCCGTCGTCGAACACGAGGGTAAGCGTGCCGCGGCGGTGTGCTCCTGTCATGCCGGGCTCCGGTTAAAATCCAAGATTCCGGAACACATCGGTGCGCGTCACACTCCAGTCGAAAAGCCGCTTCAGTCCGTTGCGAGCGTTCGTTACCGGCTCCCAGCCGAGAAGCCGTTTTGCCTTCTCGATGTTGCTGATATACACGGGCTGGTCGCCAGGCCGCCAGTCCCCGTGGGTGAGGGGGATGTTCTTGCCAAGCCATTCTTCGAGGAGGGGAAAAACCTCTCGGATTGCCAATACATTCCGGGGCCCGCCGCCGATGTTGAATACCTGTCCGCGCACCTGGGCAATGTGTTCTACCGCAAGTTCGTACGCGCGTGCGAGGTCATCAACATAGAGCACGTCGCGGACCTGTTTCCCGTCTCCGTAAATCGTGATGGGTTTCCCCAAGAGCGCCGCGATGGTAAACCAGGCAAGCCAGCCCTGGTCCTCCACGCCGAATTGCCGCGGGCCATAGATGCACGACTGGCGGAATACGACCGTCTTCAGCCCATAAATTCTGGCGTAGTCGCGGATATACTGATCCGCCGTTCCTTTTGAGCACCCATACGGCGAGTGAAAATCTAGGAGGCGGTTCTCGGGAATGCCGTCCGGCAAATCCCGATACCGATACCGATCACCCTCCAGAATGATCGCGATGTCCTCCATGCCGCCGTACACTTTGTTCGTTGAAGCGTAGACAAGAATCGGGTTGACACCCTTCGTCCGGATAGATTCAAGGAGGTTCAGTGTTCCCACGACGTTGATTTCAAAGTCCTCACGCGGATTCTTTACGGACGTTGTCACGGCCACCTGCGCGGCAAGGTGGAAGATCACATCATGCTGCTGGACTTCCTTCTCGAGGATTGGGATATCGGTGCGGATGTCCGCCTTCACAAATCGGATCGCCGGGGTTGTTTCTTGCAGCCACTGAAGATTTTCCTTCGACCCTTTCCGTGACAAATTATCGAGGACCGTTACCGTCCAGCCCTTCTTCGCGAACATCTCGGCGAAGTTCGTGCCGATGAAGCCACAGCCGCCGGTAATGAGAAGGTTCATCCTGAAGCAGGAGGACGTCGGCAGGAGGGAGGAGGACGCATGGGAATGTTTCTGCGCAGAGAATCTTCCTACTGCCTGTTGCCTACTGCCTGTTGCCTTTTTCTCGCAACGAAAAACATTCCGGTCGCGATCATCCAAGGAGAAAGCGCATTCATCACGCGCTTCACGAGGACCCCGAGGATATTGAGCTCGTACGGCTGTCGTCCCCGGAACACCGGCCAATCAACCCAGAGGCCATAGTGACTTCTTGGGTCCGGGAGATCGTGCGGGTTGATCTCCAGGATCTCGTAGCCAAGACGCTCCAGGAGGACGCGGATATCCCCCTTCCGGAAGACGAAGTGCGAGAATGTCGCGCTCTGGTGCAGGAGGAAACGGCGCAGAGCGTATTCCAGCGTCTTCAGCGGGAGGTACGTCCACCGACGAAACGGATTCGCGTACGGCACTTCGATGATCAGCACGCCGCCGGGTTTGAGGACTCGCGTCGCTTCTCTGGCAATCGTTTCTGTCGCGTCTTCCACGTACTCCCACGCGCCGATCGCGAGGTAGCCATCGAAGCGTTCGTCCGGGAACTCCAAGTGGCAGACGTCTCCCACGCTCACCGGAAGCGACGGATCCATGACCTTCGCGAGCTCAATGGCCTTCCGGGAACGGTCAATGCCGATGATGTCATACCCTCGAGCGCGGAGGAACGCGAGCCAACCCCCAACACCGCAGTTGGCGTCGAGGTACTGTTTTCCCTCCTCGAGATACCGCGTCAGGAGCGGGTAGAAGATTTGTTTTCGGTACTCTTCAGGATCGTCCCGTTTCGCGCCACCGGCCTCGTACTGGCGATCCCAGGGCTCTGAAGGATTGACCCCCGGAGTGTAGAATTTCCGTACCTTGACCCAGCTATACATAATTGAATGCAGCTACTGTACTGGAAGAACCCTTGCTTGACAAGGAAAAATACAACTGCTCTGGTACCAATCTGTTGTTTTTGAAAACCTTGTTTTGGAGGACATCGTCGTGTCGGTATCTACTGTTTCTGTTGACACGATGATTGTGGAGGTCCCCGACAACGAACTCGTCAAAATGGTTCGAACTGTCGCAGGGAGCAAAAGTGGAGAAGCGATGAGTTTGCCCATGCCTGGCCGTCTCGAGTCCGTCCCGATTCCCCCGGAAGCAACCCGGCAAGGCGTGACGGGAGATGTCTACGACGCCTACCGTCGTGGGCTTTCCTCCGCGTGCGCCGATGTCGTGCTCGTGCAGGTGAAGGATGGTGTGCCGAAGGTCCCGCTCATCCGTCGCGCACGACCGCCATTTGGCGGGTATTGGTGGATCATGGGCGGAGGTATCTTTACCCTGCGTCCGATTGATCACGTCCTCCTCTGAAAAATCCACAAGGAGTGTGGAGTGGAAGTCGTCTCCTTCGTGTGGTAAGGTTGCTCTATGGCAAGTCTTCCCGTGACAGTTCGTCCTGCGTCGCGAGTCCGCCGTCGCGCCCTCCGTATCGAGGTCGATGCCGAGAAGTTCGAGCGTCTCGCGGCTGACTTCGGCTTCGTCGGTCCGGAGTTTCTCGCAAGCCTCGAACGCGCGGAAGCGGATGTGTGAGCGGGGCGTGTCCAGAAGATCGTCTCTCTTAGCGCACCGAAACTTACCTAGATCGCGAGCATGCAAGAGGCGGAAGTCCAGCAACATCTGAAGACCATTACGGACACAATCGTCCGGGAGTTTCATCCAGAAAAGATTATTCTATTTGGTTCGTGGGCGTGGGGGACGCCGGGTCCGGACAGCGACGTAGACCTGTTTGTCATCAAAGAGACAACGCAGTCAACGCGCGGCGTCGCGCGGGACATTGATGGGGCGTTCTGGGGTAGGCGTGTTCCGCTGGACATTCTTGTGTATACGCCCACGGGCGTCAAACGTCGCCTGGATCGTGGAGACTTCTTCGTTCGGAATGTGATCCAAAAAGGGAAAGTTCTCTATGAACGTTCCTGAGCGCGTAGAAGACGAGTGGATCCGTAAAGCCGAAGAAGACGAATTTTCCGCTGGAGCGGTTCTCAAGGAAGGCGCGCCGAGTACGGGATGTTTCCTTGCGCAGTAAATGGCCGAGAAGTACCTGAAGGCGCTCCTTATTCGGTATGGTTTGGAGTTTCCAAAAACACACGCTCTTGTGGTGCTTGCGAGCCTCGTTGAACCGCACATTCAGGGAGTGCGCATCCTGGAGGATGATCTGAAAACACTCGGTCGCTACTACGTGGAGACGAGATATCCCGGAGACTATCTGCCATTCACCCGTGAGGAGTGTGAGCATGCCCTCGAAGCGGCACTCCGTG
>CAYJQK010000069.1:0-4471 GCA_964372305.1 uncultured Candidatus Saccharibacteria bacterium
TCGCGCAGAGGCTCGCGATCATCGGTGTCCGCGTATCACGGAGCGCGAAGAAGGTGCGCGCGAGGAGCGGGATGAGACTCTGGGCGAACACCCCGAACGCGAGAATCCCGAGCACGTTCAAGGTGCGCTGGGTATCCTCCCAGTTGAATGCGCCGGTTCCCAACACGACGCGGACAATCTGCGCGCGGAGCGGAATGATCATGAAGGAGAGCGGAAGAATGAGAAAAAGTACGAGCCGGGCTGACCGAATGAGGGGTCCGAGAAATTCCGTCGCCTTATTCCGTGCCGCAGCCACGGAGAGCTGTGGGAACACGGCAACGGCGAACGACACGCCAACGAGACCAATGGGCACGGCTTGGAGGTTGTCCGCAAAGGTGTAGGCAGCGATGCTTCCCGCGGCAAGGAGTGAACCGATGAAGGTGACGATGAGGGCGCTCGCCTGCCCCGCCAGGAGACCGATGAGACGCGGGACCATGAGGCAGCCGATCTGCCAGAGACCGTCTTCAAGAAACGCGAGCCGCGGACGGAACCGAAACCCGACGCGCCAGGCGCCCGGAACTTGCACGAGAAGGTGGAGACCTGCGCCGAGGACAACGCCCCAGGCAAGACCGCGCACGCCGAGGGGCGGGACAAGCAGAACGACGCCAAGAATAATGCCAACATTATAGAGGACCGGCGCGAAGGCGTACGCGAAGAAACGGCCGAACGTGGTGAGCATGCTGCCGAGGATGCTGCTGATACCAAGAAGGATGGGCTGGAGGAGCATGATGCGGCTAAGCTGAAGCATCATCTGCCGCCGCTCCATATCGAAGCCGGGCGCGAGCGCTGGTACGATGTACGGCGCGAGGACAAAGAGGACCACCGCGCAGCCACTCAAGATGAGCACCGTGAGCGTGACGAGACTGTGGGCAATAGCGAAGGCTTCTTTAAGACCCTGCTCCCCCTTCGCGATGGACGAAGCGAACACGGGGAGAAACGCCGCCGAAATCGTGCCAAGGATGAGGAGATTAAAGAGGAGATCGGGAATTCGGTACGCGGCGAAGTACGCGTCAAGCTCGGGCCCAGCGCCAAAAGTCGAGGCGAGGAGCCGGTCGCGGAACAGACCGAGTGCCCGGCTGACAAACGCGGACAGCGCGATGAGTGCGGCCGCAGAAACAACCGTCTGACCTTCGCGCGACGAGACGTTCAGTACCGGCATCGGCGTTCCTTGAGGCCCTCCCCACCGACCAGCGCACAGAAACCAAGACAAGGGAAGCATCCGCCGCCGACAGTCGCCTCCTCATGATGCCAGGTAAGAATCATGTCCCTGCACAAAACCAATCCCAAAAATTCTTTATGCCGGCAATCACCGCTGTTTTTGCTGCGCGCCTCTGCATAAGAAACTCGCCGTATCACTGCGGATATGCCTTGTTCCTCAAGGTACGGCGCTCGCTCTCACCTCTGCGATTTCTCCTGAACATCATGTGTGAGAGGGTTCTCCGTGAAGATTACTTTTGTTCCGCGACAACGCCCCATACTCTATCGTGCGTAAGGATCTCTGTAAAGACGGCTTTGCGTTCGCCATCACGCGTCACGCTTCCTTCCGGTCCCACCCAGGAAACCTGATATCCCGGGGGGAGACGGAGCGTCGCCTGCGTGCGCACCGGACGATGTCCGGGCTGCGACTGGAGGAGCAGCGAGTAGTTGAACGCCGTGGCGACCGCCGACCGGACATCGTAGCGGAACGGGAGACGATAGCGGTACACGGTGACTGACGTTTCCCCAGGAGCCGTCACCACCCAGTTGCCGAATGATGTTTTCCCTTCCTCCTCGGCAATGATCGTCCCACTGTTGTGCGTCCGCGAAGAATCTTCGAGCGCCGAGAGGTCCGGATCCGTCTCGTACGTCCGGTAATCTGCGGTGTTTTCGTACACCGTCGGCACCTCTCCCTCGCGCGTAAAACCGCGAGCTTCAAGAAGTTCGCTGCCGCGTGGAACCAGCACCCGTTCGTACACGATGTTCGTTTTACGGTACCAGTCTTCCCCGACGTTCCACCCTGGCCGCCCGGCGAGCGAACCCTGGTGGTGCCGCGTCGTGACCAGTGTCGCTACGGCCGTGCCGTCCGCCGCAATCGTCACATCGTAGCTCACAGACTGATCCATCAGTTCATCCGTCTTGTGGCCCCCGACATTCGCTTCCACACGGAGGAGATAGTCTCCACGTGCTTCTTCTACGGCCCCGGCCCACCCCAGTGTCTCCACCGCCGCTTGGGCGGTTACGTCGCGCAGGAAGACAAGGACATGTTTGTTCTGGAGACTCTCCATAAACAGGTCCGCGAGAGTTCCCCACCGATCGCGCGGCAGCGCCGCCACGCGGGAGAGGATCTCCGGCATGAGGTCCGCGATGAACGCCTTCGGCGTGTTCTTCTCCCGATCGTAGTCAATAGTGACGAGACGCTGTGTTTCATCAAGCACATTCTCCGCGTTCACCGTGAGGCCATACTGGGGCATGGCGATCGGCCCGGTGATACGCAGGAGCTGTTCCAGGACCGTTGGCGTCACCGCGATGACGCCGTCAACGGTCGGGCCACCACTCCGCTCAAAGAGCGTCGCGACCTTTTGCGCGCTCCTGCGGAAATCCGCAAACCAGTTTGCATCCCGCGCAAACCACCGATCGGTGATCTTGCGAAGCGGCGCCGGCGGCACGATGTACTCCTTGAGCTGTCCGTCCGGATTATAGATGGTATCAACGGCGACCTTACGTACTTCTCCCCGCGACACGTCAACAAGCGCGAGGCTGCCAATAAATCCTCCCGTGGGACGCAGCTCCCGATTATTCTGGAAGACCACGAGGTATTGACGGTCGTGCCGCGCCCCCAGGAGCTCGAGAAGAACATCATATGACCCCACGAGACCGCTCATGAGTTGCGCCAGGCCGCGAGACCCCTGTTGGAGTTTCTGGAGTTCACTCCGAACATCCGGTGGCATACCCTCAACGGAAACACCTTGGAGCATTGTCTCCACCTCCGTGAGCCCCGTCGAGAGGCGCACAAGCAGAGGCTGCGCGCGGTTCAGCGTGTCTGTTAAGGATGCCGCTTCACCCCCCTCGTCTTTAAAGAGCAGAACGAGCCGCGCGGCGTCTTCCCCGAGCGTGGACAGCTTCTGCCCGGCGTCGAGGAGCGCGCGACCGGACGCATACCGGTCGCGGGGGTCAAGATACGCGAGGAGCCGCGTGACGGTACTCGTGGACGACTGGAGTTCCGTCTCCGCCCGCTGAAAAAGCGTTGAAGCGCGATTCAGGGCTTCTTGCCCTGCGGTGACATCCGCCACGGTGATCGCCTTGAGTCCGGCCAGCAACTGTACCGCTCCGTCACGCGCCGTCCCGCCGACGAGGGCAGTGATTCTCGGCAGTCGGCCGAACACGCCCAAGAGCCCGATCGCTCCCCCCATGATGGTCGTGATGAAGAAAACCACGACGGCCTCCCGCACCCGATAGCGTAGTGGCCGCGCCCGCGCCGGCTGCGAGAGCTTCACCTTCCGAACCTTGCGCCATGGTATCGGTGGCGCAACGAGCAACCGCTGGTCTCCCTCGGACGTGTCTTGTGCGTGGAAGAGATCCGTGCGCGTCCAACCTGGCGACTTTGGCGCGGTGACCGCAGGGCGCTCTTCCGAGCGCGGGACCGCACGCGCCGTGGCGCGCGCTTGATCTGCGTCCGGTGTGCGAATGTCCTGGAGAGCTATGCCCGTGGCACGCACGCGTGGAGAGCGCGGGGGACGGTAGCGAAGTGCTGGAGGTTTTGTTGGTCTTGGCGCCGCCGATGACCGAACGCTCTTCCGCGCTCGAAGGTGGCTATTCCCTGATGGCATCGCCGGATGCAAGGTAAGAGACGCGCGGAGCGTTGCCCGGCGTTCCCGACGGTACGCTTCTGCGCGGAACGACAATTGTTGCTCGCGCGCATCTTCCTCCCGCAGGAATGTCCGGAACTCATCCTGAACCGTCGCGGGATCTAGCGGCTCCGGGATCCGCGCAACGGAAGAAAGTTCGATAACGCTGCCTGGCGGATCCCCCGCCGGACCTTGTTGGGGCACGTCCGTAGGAGCTTCTCTCGTACCATCTTGAGGGGACAACTGCGGTACGGGGGTGACCTCCCGACGCGACTGTGTCCGCACCGGGAATGCCGTTCCCCCGCGATCTTCGGTGAAGGCCAAGCGCACCGTCCGCGGAACGCGCGGCAACGAGATGAGCGACCCCACGCGCGGGGGTGCGGCGCCGAGGAAGACGTCGTCCATCCGCGGTCCGGACTTGAGCGCACCCCGCGCCCTTTCGACCGAACTCTCAACAGGTTCACTCTCGGGACGGTGCGGGCGCCGGACGCGACGTACTGCGGAAGACATACTCATGGAGTGTACCACGCTGTCCGGTGCTGAAGTTCACGCTATTGTCTGCGCACATGCGAACGGACACCCTGGTATGCGGGTAAAACTCCGACCGC
>CAYJQK010000070.1:0-4405 GCA_964372305.1 uncultured Candidatus Saccharibacteria bacterium
TCTTCGATGTTGTCCTCCCGTTGCTCAAGAAACCGTCACTCAGAGTTGTGAATAGATACGTACACCAGCATAAAACAGCCCTTCAGGGCTCTTTTAGGCTGGTGTACGTCTTGACCTGTGGGCGATTACTTTATTGTCTCTTAGGCTGGCGCCGGGACATGCACTCGGGTTTGCTGGAATTACCACATCCGCTCCATCGAGCACATCATTGGGTTCCAATTTCGGGTAACGTGGGGCTACACCATTGCTCATCAGTTGGAAACTGTCGCAGCGGGAGACTCTTCCACCGGATAATACACCAACCAGTGCGTGGGGAGACTCCGTTTGACGACACGGAGTTTTCCCTTTTCAAGCAGCTCTCGGAGAGCGATCTCGCGCTCATCGAGGTTGCGCGGTCGCGCGTACAACTCTGCAAGGCGGATCAGGTAGTATGTACCCGGCCGTGGCAGGTCACCGCCCTCGTAGTCTATCGTTCCACCCGATTCCTCAACGATCCGCTTTGCCAAAATCTCGTTCTGCCCCCAGTCGTCATTGCTATCCTGCAACCATGTGTATCCGTTGGCGCTACCGCCGGCAAACGTGTTGAAGTAGCTGAGGTAGTGTGGATGCACAGCGACCGCTGTCACGAGAATAGAGAACGCACCGGCGTACACGATGACACGATGGAGCGTCTTGGTCATGAATGTGATGGCTGCTTTTGGGTTTTGTGGTTTCACCACAACGGGGAATCGAGGGGCATGGAGAAAACGTGCACGGCTTCAGTTTTCGACAATCCCGGCTCCGGGGGAGCGAACACCCTCCGACGCGAAGCGGAGGCGCGTTCGCGGGGGAGGAGGATTCCCCGTGCACACCGAGCGTGTCGAGGTGTGGGGCTGCCAATGGAGGAAAAGAAAACGGGCCGTGTCTCGGAAATCCGAGGCGTGCCCGATCATGTGAGGAACATCGTCACCGTACTCTTGTTACCGACGAGCGAGGTACTCCCGCCCTTTCCCGACCGTGGTGTTGATCGGTACCCCTTGTCGGCACAAGGGACATTGAGCTTCGTCCCATGCGTCCAATTGTACATCCGCGAGCGCGAACAACTCCGGGACATCACCAAGATCGTGCGGTGTTACACAACCGCGGTTACAGAGCGCGGCGACAGCATGAACCCTCCCACTGATGGCTCTCACGGCATCAACAACCTTTCGTGCGGAACCGCCCGTGTTGAGGACATCTTCGACAATCAGTACATCACGATCCGTGACGAACTGATCATAGCCACGCTGGATGGTAAAGGATGTATCCCCTGCCTTCTCGGCATACACACCGGCCACCGTCCGCCCTTTCTGTTGGGTGAGATGAAAAGCGACCCACTGAGAGAGGATCACCGCACCGACAGCGGGAGCGATCACCGTCTGGACATCACGGTCTTTGAAGTGCGCCGCGATGGTCTCACAGAGGTGAGAGGTTTCGACCGTGTGCGGATAGACCGCATCCTTATTGATGTAGGCCGAACCGTGCTTTCCCGTGGTGTAAACGAAGTGACGATCGATGATGACTGCGCCCAAACGTGTGAGCAGTGGCATCACGTCCTGTGGAGCAAGAAGCATACGTGTACTCCTCCTTTCTATCGGTTGCGGAAACGACTCCGGCATCAGACGCCCGACGAACGGTTTATGAACAGGTGTTGCAGTTTGACTGAGAATCCACCTCACCACAAACTCTCGCAGTTCGGCGAGACGATCAGCGGCATGAGGCTGAACGGACATAAACGAGAGAAAGAACGGTTCACTGTGCCTTTTCTGCCAGCGGCCATCAGCAAGGAGTCTTGCAGCGCCTGGTCCGCTGAGACCGACGGAGTTGAGCACAACTCCTTTGATCGGCTTTACAACAATGCACGCGGGTTTCCACTCTTTGGGTGTCATGCCGTCATCTTCGAGAGACATATGGCCAGGACGAGCATGGAGGGTCGTTGTTTTTGCAACAAAGCCACAGTTCTTGAACGTCAGGCCAGCGAGTTTCCACCAGGGATGATACGGATACCCTTCGCCAAAGAATCCCTGGGCACCGGCAGCATTGGAGACGGGGCGAAAGTGCACACCTCGCAGTTGCATGGCGGAGATACCTCTAAGAGAGGATATGGATTGTGAAAGTGCAGTGCTTGCTATTGTGGGGGACGCGCGCATGAACAGCAAGCCAAACAGAACGTGGTCCTCTTGCCGTGGTATCACCTCTTGGAAAAGACAAAGCGAGAAAGAACTTCGCGCGCGCTCTCCGCCATGTCGAGGCGCCGGAGTTCCTCTTGGGTAAAGACGCCGAATCCCGCGCCTTCTCCAAGTTGGATCTCGTGGAGGGAAATTCGTCTGTTGTACGCCACGGCATGAATGACATGATCGTGTACCTCCCAGGCGCCAAGAGAGGAAAAATCTTCTTTTTTCCCTCTCACGCCAATTTCTTCCTCCAGCTCTCGCCGCGCCGCCTGGAGCGGGTCCTCTCCGTTCTCCACATGACCGCCGAAGAGCCCCCATTGCAGGGGAAATCGCGGCGCGCGGCCATCACGAAACATCAAAAGATATTTCCCTTCACGATCCTGGATCACGATGAGCGCAATACCCTGCGGCAGACCATGACCTTTTTTCATCGCCTTCATTGTACGTCCGCTCAACGACCCGGCATAGCCTTCACCAGAAGGAAGCGGCGGAGGAAATCCCTCCTGGACACACCACTCCTGAAGACAGGTTCCTCGCGTGCAGAAAAAACCCCCGGGCGTGTTCGCCAGGGGGTCGCGTCGTCACCCGCAATCTTTCGAGAGCATCTCTTGCTTCACGAGACACCACCAGTGAAACAACCCCTCATGGGCGGCTTCGCGTTGGAGGATTTCAAGGTTCAAGGGGCCAAACAAGATCTCACACCGCTGCTGAAGATACACGAGCGTACGCGCACTCATGTCGTGCGCGAGATTCGCACGCCCGGACTGCCGCGTGCGAGAAAGCTCTCCCTCCTGCTGCTGCGAAGAAGACGCGAATACCCTGAAGGCGCGCACGAGCTCCACGAACATCGGCTCCGCGTATTCTTCGCAGAGTACGGCAAGAACATCTCGCACCGTGACGACGCGACTCCGCGCGCGCTGGACGGCAAGAAATGCTGCGAGGTCAATGAATCGTTCCCCTTCCGACCCTTCGAGGATCCCGCGGACGATTTCACTAAGGTCCACGGGGTCGCGCGCGAGATCCACGAGTTCCATGTCCAATACTCGTTCCACAAGCGCCGCTACCTCCGCGTCCATATGTTGCACCTTTCATGCTTTGAGAAAAAGAACACCCGAGTCATGACGAATGCCTACCATGCACATCACGAGATGGGCATGGTAGCACACGAGAACACATGCGCGGAGAACACGAAGAGACCGGGAGGAACGAGAACACAAGGGCGCGACGACGCCTCCCGCCCAGTCCCTCGTCCTGACGACTTCTCGCCTATCGCCGAATTCGGTGAGTCTTCAATGACACTTCACGCCCATGTCCACCGTCGTCACTTCGACCGTGTTCACGCCGATGACCTTCCCGCGGACCACGGTCACCTGTTGGTTTGGGATGATGTCCGCAACCTGGATAGACACGCGATTCTTCGGCGCTTTCCACGAGCCATTCGCGTTATGAAACTGTGTGGCGTCTTTGTGCGTGAAGACGACGTCCTTCCCCTTCGGGAAGAACCGTGCGTACCGCGCTTCTTGCACCGTCTTCTTCGCAACCTCGAGCGTCACGGTGTTCTGACCGCTGTTGTTGGACCCTTGACGGTTCACGCCTTGGAGCGCTCCGCACACCGCGAAAGAACGGTCGCGCATGGTGATGATCGTCGCTCTGATGCTTTTGGGATCCCCCGGCGTGTAGGTTCCCGTGAACGTGACTTCTTCGCCTTCCTTGAGGGCACGGGGGGTGATGCGCTTCACCTGGATAGGCTTCTGCGGACCCCCGACGGCCGTCTTTCCGACATGCTGGAAGACCTTTGTCGCGCTCGTGACGTGGAGCTCACCTTGCTGCGTGAGGATTTTTGCGTCGGGCGGCGAAGTCTGGGTCACTTCGATTGGCGTGAGCGTGGACGTCACCCCGGCCTGGACGATGGCGTGCCCGGTGAGCGACCGTCCCGCCAACGCGCCAGCTGCTGGGGACAGCATGCCTACTGTAAGAGTCGCTGTGAGGAGCACGCGACGAACCGTTGGACGACACAGAAGAGACGTGTTCATAGATACTCCTGTTAATGGTTATGGGTGTGCATACGGGAAAGTATACTCGAAACCCCCGCGTTCGTGAAGCAGGAGTACAGGCATTCCTTCGCACCATGGACAATCGCTCTCGTCAATACCCAGGGGGTGCATTTGCATTCTAATCGCCCTGGTAGTTTGCAGGCTAATTGCAACCCCCTC
>CAYJQK010000071.1:0-4210 GCA_964372305.1 uncultured Candidatus Saccharibacteria bacterium
ATTGGTTTTTAGCTGACGGGGATTGTAGCACAATCTTGACCTGTGGGCGATTACCAATGAGCTGGTACCATAATATTTGGCCAACGATAGCGATGAGTCGTAGACATTACTTAAGAACAATAGACGAGATGGAGAAGGAAGACGAGGTAACCGGCGGTAGCCATTCCACCTCGATTATACCGCCGACCCCCTCGCCATTGACAGTTTCACCAAATCCACGAAGCTGAGAGCACGTTCCTTCTTACATCTCTTCCCCCGCACAAAAGGAAGGTGACCCATGATCACGTGCGAACACGTCCCTATGGAAAAGCACGGCGGAGAACATCGGTACATGATCCTCCATACGTTCAGTGGAATCACGCAGCCGTATTACCCGAAGGACTTCCACGAAGCGCTTAAGGAGGTCGCTCACAAGATCCGCGCGCAACCCGGGGACGTTGTTCTTGGGCTCAATGGACCAGGGACCGTTCCCGCAACGCTTCTCGCCTTGCAACTGGGTCTCCCCGTGTGCTACGCGACGAAGGCGAGCCTCGCGCGATCACCGAAGCTCAAATTTCGCGAACCCGGCAGTCCGCGATCGGACACCTTCGTGTACTATCTCCGCTCGAAGATGTCCGTGATTCTCGTGGATGATGACATCACGACCGGCAACGCACTCCGGTCGTGCATTGAGACGCTTCGTTCTGCAAGTGTGGAGATTCGTGCTGTCGTGGTGACGGTGGAATCTACCGCTGTTGATGGTGCGAATGATCTTCGCCGTGAAGGGACCCGCGTCTTCAGTCTTGGGGCGCACGCGCTTTCGTCCGCGAAATAACGTCCTCAACGCGCCGCTCGCTCCGGCGCGTTTTTCTTCGCGAGACTCCCCAGAATGGCCAGAGCGTGATACAGATACCGCCATGCACAACGAGCGACAGAACCCGAAGCGGAAGACCGTGCGTGCCGTGGCAATCATCCCCGCGCGTGGCGGGAGACAAAGTATCCCCTACAAAAATCTCCTCAAGCTCGGCGGGAAGCCACTGCTGTGGTGGGCGATTGACGTGGCGTTCTGCGCAAAGACGATTGACGCCGTCGTGGTCTCGACGGAAGACGCGCGGATTGCGCACGTGGCACGGCGATACCACGCGCTCGTTGCGCCGCGACCAGCGGAATTCAGTCAGACAGACAGCGATGATTCGGGGTGGTACCGGCATGTCGTCCAGTGGATGCGGGACGAACAGCAATGGCAACCCGAGCTCCTGGTAAACCTCCGACCAACGGGACCGCTTCGCTCGGCGAATGACGTGGACGCGTGCGTCCGCCATGTCCGCCGGACAGGATGTGATGGACTGAAGAGTGTCATCCCGTCGCCGGTTCCCCCATACAAACTCTGGACAATGCGCGCGGGGGGATCCCTGCGGCCGCTCCTCCCTCACCCGTACCGTCTGCGGCACGGGCCAGACATCCCGCGACAGCGCGCGCAGACCTTGTTTCCCGTGTACTGGCAGGATGCGCAGATTGACATTACCCGTCCGGAGTTCGTCATGAGTGCGGCGGCACGGAAGTATGGGAACTGTTTCGGCCAGAACATCCACGGGTACATCATGGATGAACGCACCGTCGTGGACATTGATACACCGGAAGACCTCCGCCGGGCAGCGGCACGCCTGAAGACGCTCCAGCGGGAGCGACGCCGGTAGATCGTTCGACGTTGTACGGAGTCCGCAGATCCCGAGACGGGGAAACAACTCACGAGCACCACTGGACAGGAAAAGCGGCCCATGGTACCCATGGACACGATACGGGAATCTGTCCTTTCACCTTGTTCTTCATGTAAAGGAGGGACGCCATGAAGCCGATGCCTTGGGACGACGTTCTTGTACTCGACGTCCGTGGGCGAGATCTCGTTCAGACAGAGACGATGCCGGATCGGATCTACCGAGGCCCGATCTCTAGAGTGCGCGTCGACGGGGACACGCTCATCTTCCACCTGTCGTGGGTCGCCGTCTGGAGCGAGTCGGACAAGCGCTGGAGACTCCTCGAACAACCGAGCCAGGTCCAGGTCAGCATGAACGACCTCCCCACTACAGAGAATGACAGGGGAAAAATCGCGATCCATCTCGGAACGCCACTCTTGGGGTTCGTGATCCTCCGACCCGGAGATACCTTGGACATTGCGGAGGTTATGCGTTGACACAACGAACGGCTCGCAAAGCACGAGCCGTCTTTTCTTGTAGAGCCCTACTGGCTGATACCTCGGGATTCCCGGCGGAGGTGGGTGGACCGAGGGGATGTCAGACGCGATACGGGACGGTTTCCTACACCCTTCTCCCGAGAAGGCATTGCCAAACCTCATTCCGGCTCTCCGAGGGACGATGTCGGACTTTGAGACCCGTGCGCTTCGGACGCGGCAGACCACGAGGATTCCGCATCCTAAAGCTCCACGTCTCGCCCCGGCATCGTCCCCCTCAGCGCGAAAGAAGGTTTTGCCATGCGTTCTCCACCCTCAAGCACTCGCTGGTACACCTCAAGTGTCCGCTCCGCGATGCCTTCCCAATAAAACAAGGGAGTGCGCTGAAGACCTTTCTCCCGGAGCGTTGCGGCGTAAGACGGCTGCGTGAGGACATCCAGGATCGCGCGGGCAAACGCGCCCGCATCGTCGGGATCGCAAAGAGTGGCGGCGTCCCCAACAACTTCCGGGAGACTTGTCGCGTTCGAACAGACCACCGGACACCCGCAGGCCATGGCTTCGAGCGGCGGAATCCCGAATCCCTCGAACGTCGAGGGGAAAACGAAGACATCCGCTATCGAGTAGAGAAATTGCAGTTCACGATCGCCGACATTCGGGAGGAACCGGACGGCATCGCGCAGCGGGAGTTCGTCGAGAACCTTGAGAAGCGCTTCCCTCCCCCCGGCGAGCCCGGGATCGCCTACCTTCACGAGCACCGCGCTCGGGAGTTCCGCGCGCACCTTCGCGAACGCGCGTGCGAGCACGGGAAGGTTCTTGCGCGGGTGATCTGATCCCACGTACAGAATGATCTTACGGTCTGGCGTCAGCTGCTGGACACGAAGGAATTCTTGATACGCGAGGGAATCGCGGACGCTTGGAATCGCGGTGAAGTCTCGTCGCACACCGAGGGGGATCACCGTGATACGGTCGTCAGGAACCGCGTACGTGTCCTGAACGGTCTTCCGCGTGTACTGCGAAATGCAGATGATGTGCCGCGCCCGAGGAACACCGCGATAGAGGACCCGCGCAACGGGTCGCCCGAAACGCTCCTGGGGATCGAGCAGTTCAATGAGATCGTAAACGGTGACGATCGCCGGCGTTCGCGGAATGAAGGATAGCGTCTGATTCGTGAAATGCCAGAGATCATACCCTGCCGCGGGAAGATGCCGTGCCAGACGCCACCAGGTGACAGGCTTCACGTCAAGCGGATGCGGGAAGCGCGAGAGCTGCGCGCGCTCTTCTACGTTGACCGTAAGCGTGCGCGCCGCTCCATCAAGGAAATAGCGGTCAACAGCGAACGTTCCCTGTCGCGTCACGCACGCGGCGATTTCGCGCGCGGGTTTCCCCATTCCTGCTTGCGGCGGCGCATTCGTCACGTAGGCGATCCGTGGCATGTCGTGAGCGTATCGTAGAGACGGATGCCCCGTACAGCAGAGGCTGGCGCCCGTCACCTTTCGAACTTCTGGTTTCAGGAGATCAAAGCGTACTCGTTGCCAGGGGAGGAAAAACTCCCTACACTCCCCGCGTGCCAGAACGCGCCATACGGATCGGCGAGCGACGCGTGGGCCCGGGGAATCCAACGCTCATCATCGCCGAGATCGCGAATAACCATAATGGGAGTCCCGCGCGCGCGCGGGAACTCGTAGACGTTGCGGTGGCGGCGGGCGCGGACGTCGCGAAGTTCCAGAAACGGACCCTCGAGGAACTCTATACCAAAGCCTTCCTCACGAACCCCAACCTCGGCGAGCACGGCCTCCACTACATGATTCCCGTTCTCAAAGAGTTCGAGCTTTCGATGAAGGACATGCGAGAGCTTGCCGCGTACTGTGAGAAGCAAAGGATCCTGTTTCTCGTGACGCCGTGGGACAAACCGAGCGCGGACTTCGTCGCTTCCCTCAATGTCGCGGCATATAAGATTGGCTCGCCGGACTTGACGAACCTCGACCTCATCGAGTATGTCGCGGGAAAGGGCAAGCCGCTCATCATCTCCACAGGCATGGCCAC
>CAYJQK010000072.1:0-3978 GCA_964372305.1 uncultured Candidatus Saccharibacteria bacterium
ATCCGTATCCGCCGTGAACGTCACGCTGTTCGTCATCATTTTTCCGTCACTCGTCTTTGCGCGAAATGTGAGCGTATGCCGTCCGGCGGTTATCATGTTTCCTTTCAGCGTCCCACCCACGACGCTTTCGCTTACCGGGAGAACGCTCACCACGCGCGTGCTGAGATACACGCGATATGCCTGCGCGACCACGAGGAGCGCCACCACAAGCACAATGCCCATGATGGAGAGGATGAGGACGTTTTTTTGGCGAGAAGTGAGTTCCATCGGTGTTATAGACACGGCCCCGCACTCGCATCGGGCGACTGGCCGTTTGCCCAATCACCCAGTGTCAAAGTCACCCCATCCAAGATCCATTGCTGACAGCGCAAGTTTCTCGAAGACGTCTCCAGGAGCTTTACGCGGACGTCGAGCGTCGTTCCCGCCGTCACGGTTTCCCCGTTGAACGGGAGAACGAATTCCGCCACGGGAGTTGTCCGCTGGCTTCCCCTGTCTCCACCACCGCCACCACCAGAACCTCCGGACCCGCCTCCACCACCGCCGGAACCTCCCACATCGCCGGGTTGAGACGAAGACGGCTGTACTGCCAAGGTGCTGCGGGATAATTCCCTTCCGACTGTTTTTCCGTCCGCGCTGCGCTCGGTCACTTTCAGGTAGGCCGCTCCCGACCGGAGTGGCGGAATCTGAATTTGCACGCTGCTTCCTTGAACGCTCCCGACGAGGGTGCGGCACTTATCGCGAGTTCCGCTTCGCTGACAAATCTCCACTTTTTTTGATGTCGCTGACGTCGGTAAGTTGAGCCGGTAGCTTTTTCCGGACTTCACAAGGACGCGTAGCCCCGCCGACGCGCGCATGTCAATAACATTCTTTCCGCTTTGAGAGGGAGCGATCACTCTTCTCGATCCACTGGGAAGCGCGCGCGTACTCACCAAGCTACCGTAAGAGCTCACAAGAACGACGACGAGCAACACCACCATGCCCGCACCGACTCCCAGGAAAATACGCTTCTTCTTTCCACTTTACTGCGGATCGTCTTCCAGTACGGGCTCTGTCATGGCCTAAACATTATCTACAGGATATCACGCCAACAGTTCCTTGTCCCCACGAATTTTCGTACCTCAAAAAGCGGAAGTATTCAGCATGTCGCTCCCGTCCCCGATCGGAATCGAGGGCAGGCTTCAGCGGGAGCAACATGCTCGGAGCGTACGGATCCCCGCTTTCACGGGGATGACGCGTGAACGTTGTGTGCAGATATGAGTCTTCTCCAAAGCGAGAGCGGCCTGAAGGTATCTCCTTGCTGATGAGAACGTTCCTTGCCGCCTCGTCTTTCAAGAGGAGCCGAGCGAGCGACGAAGCAATCTTTGCGTCGGTACGAAGCTAAGGAGACCTTCAAGATTGCTTCGGCCGAAGTCCCGCGGGCCCCGAGAAAGACGTGGAGGACGTTCCCGTCAGTGCAGAGTTACGCCTGAAGGGACTCACGGGCGGAGCTGCGCTATCATGCCTGTGACCCCAGAACGCCCCCGTCCCCATGCTGCATTCTCACGATATTCCCCGAGAGATCCCGTGTTGCTTTGGAAGGATCCGAGCGGTTGGCATCTGGGCGCTCCGGATTGGCATGGGTGCGCTCCTGGGAGGGGTGGCTGCGGGGAGTGGTTCTCCGGCGTTCGCGCATGAAATCTATGTCCTGACGCCGGAAGAACTCGACGCAGGTCTTCGTGACTCAAGCGTCAGTGTGTTCGCAGCCCTCCGCGCGCCGCATAGCTGGTGGATCGTCACCCTCGTGACGCTCGGCGTCTGCGTCGTGCTCATTCTGCTTCACCGTTTCCACCGTTCCCGCGCGGGCCGCGCACTTTGGCATCTCGTGGAGCGGGCGCAACGGTTTGGGTTGCCGGCGCTGCGCTTGAGTCTCGCGATCGTGCTTTTCCAGTCCGCCCGCGGCGGGAGTTTCCTTGGGCCGGAACTCTCCTTCAGTGATCTGCCGATGCCACTCGTCATCCAGGGTGTTCTGGTGACCAGCAGCGCGCTGCTCTTTCTTGGTTTCCTCACGGAGGTTGCGGCTGCCGCCGCGCTCCTCTGTATTCTCGTTGGGGCATTCGTATTCGGCGGGTACCTTTTCACCTACCTCCACATCGTTGGCGCACTCCTGGCGCTGATCTTGGCCGGTGACGGCGGGTGGTCGCTTGATCGTCTCTGGCGTGGCCGGCGACGAGGATGGTCGGCACTCTCGGCTGCCGTGCCGGTACTCGTGCGGGTGACGTACGGCGTCGCGCTCGTGTTCACTGCGGTCTCGGTGAAACTCCTCCATCCAGGCATTCCGCTCGCGGTTGTTCAGCGGTATGATCTCACGCAATTCCACTGGCTGTTTCCCAGTGATCCGCTCCTCGTCGTCTTCGGCGCCGCGTTCGCCGAGCTCACCCTCGGGGCGATGATTCTGTTTGGCTATCAGTTCCGGTTCGCCGTGCTCGTGAGCCTGTTTTACGCCACGCTTGCTCTTCTGTACTTCCAGGAGGTCTTCTGGACGCACCTCATTATGTACGGCATCTCTTTTTTCCTCCTCGTGGCGCCCACGCGGTTCGCGCTCGACACGTTGCTGTCCTCTCGTTTGCGGCGACGTGCTCCCTAACGGGATGTCCTCGGCCCACAGCAGTCCGCCGCGACTTTTTATTCCCCCTGTGTGATACTTTCATTACCTTATGGATCAAGAGCAGGGAAGATCGCTGGTGAAGCACTGTCTCGTGGCGGCGGCGGCAGGAATCTTCATCGGGGCTGCGCTCTTCGATGTCTTTCCCTTCGTGGCAGGCGCGCTTGTCGAGAAACGCTTCGCGGTGATGTGGATGGTTTTCGGCGTTGCGCTCTGGTTACTCCAGAAGCTTGCTCTTCAGGCGCTCCGGCGTCCCGCTCTCCCTATGCTCATCGCCACCGCGCTCTGGTTTCACTCGATCCTTGAAGGAATTCTTGTGGGGTTGTCGTTCGGCGTATCGCAGGTTACGGGAATCCTTGTCGCTGTCGGCATGGCGCTTCACCTCCTCCCGGAATTCTTCGCTGCGATGGCGCTCATGCGCGGTGCGGGGTCGCGCGTCACGGCGGCGGCGCTCACGCCCTTCGTGGGTTACGCCGTCCTCCTGGGGAGTTTCGGGGTCACGGCCATCATGCTTCCCCAACTCGGGGACATCTTCCCGAGGGCGCTCGCCTTGAGTGGCGGGGCGTTCCTCTTTGTCGGCGGCGCGAGTTATGGGAATCATCATCGCGGCGTGCCGACCCTCCTCGCGTTCGGTGGGGGCGCCACTCTGGCGTTCTTCACGGCGTTTCTCGTGTAGGCGGGGCGGCAAAAAAAACCAGCTCGCGTGAGCTGGTCGGATGTGTTATTTCTGTGGATGGCGTGTCCGTGGGAGAGGTTCCAGTATTTCCCACACATCGAGCGCCAGAAAGTCGAGGTCGCGGAGGGTCGCGTTGAGTCGGAGGACGAGCACACGCACGGCGTCACGCTCCGAATTTGTTGGCGGTCGTCGTCCGTTGGACTCCAGGAGATCGCGGAAGAACGTGATGGCCTGGTCAGGGTGCTTCGGCCTGAGTGTTTCCAGTTCCGTGAGCGCTCCCTGCTGCGCGATGACGGGATCCATGATTGTTGACAGCCGCTCGCGGAGGGTACGGTAGGCGGACTCTTGAGCGCGGAACGTGTCCGCGAGTGACGCGAACATCCGTGCGACATCTCTGGCGCCGCGTCGCGCAGACGCCTGCGCTTCTTCGACGCATTGGCTTTCAATTCTGCCGAAGAGTTCCTCTGCGGCCGAGATCGTCTGCCGCGCGCGCGACGTTTCGTTCTGGAGATTGTCCACAATGACGCGCAGGCGCGTCGCTTGACGCGTGATCTTCCCCAGCTCTTCCGTGGAGAGGATTTTTTCCTGCGGCATCGCGAGGGGCCCCGGACGTTGCCCGAGGATATCGCGATTCGCGAGGTAATGGGTGTGGATCGACAGC
>CAYJQK010000073.1:0-3962 GCA_964372305.1 uncultured Candidatus Saccharibacteria bacterium
CGTGAGTAAGGACACGTCGCCGCTCGCGATCGCGCGGATGAGCGTGTCCACCTCCGCGACCGTCATCACGCCGAGCGCCGTCTTCGGACCGACGCCTGGCGCCTGGAGCAGCAGCTCAAAGAACGCGAGTTCCCGCACAGCACGGAACCCAAAGAGGGAGAGATCATTTTCCCGCACGTGGAGGTGGGTATAGAGCGTGAGCGGCGTCCCGACCTTCGTGACGGCAAGGAGCGGGGGAAGCGCATAGGTCCGGTAGCCGACGCCGCCGACGTCTATAAGGATACTGTCCAGACCGACCTGCCGGACCGTGCCGGTGAGAGAGCCAATCATGGAACCTAGGGTACCGCTCTTCGTCTCCGGCGACGAGCGATCGACAGCGGAACGTTGATCAGAGCAGAACAGGGATCGGCAAGAGACCGCAGGCACGGGAGGGACATCGCCCTCCCATCTGCCACGTCGCGTGCCCCGCCATTTGCCAAAGGATGACGGGAGGATACAGTGGCCGAGTGACGGAACAACGATTCCACATTCGCGCGCCCTTCGCGCCGTCTGGCGACCAGCCGAAGGCGATTCGGCAACTCGTGGCGGGAATAAAAAAGGGCTTGAAATACCAGACGATCCTCGGGGCGACGGGAACGGGGAAGACCGCGGTCATGGCCTGGGCGATTGCAAAGCTGCAGCGGCCAACACTGGTATTGTCGCACAATAAGACCCTCGCCGCGCAGCTCGCGAGCGAGTTCAAAAAGTTCTTCCCCGAGAACGCCGTCCACTACTTCGTTTCCTACTACGACTACTATCAGCCGGAGGCGTACGTCCCGCGGACGGACACCTACATTCAGAAAGACGCAGCCATCAACGACGAGATTGACCGGCTCCGCCACGCGGCAACGCAAGCGCTCCTCACGCGCCGCGACGTCATTATCGTCGCGTCCGTCTCCTGCATCTACGGCATTGGGTCACCGGAGGAATACAAGAAAGAAGCGGTGCACATTACCCGAGGGGGGAGACGAGAGGAGAGATGGGTAACGCGAAACGCGCTCCTGCGGGAGCTGACGCGCGCGCTCTACGCGCGGAACGATATCGACTTCAAACGGGGAACGTTCCGCGTCCGCGGGGACACGGTGGACATCCATCCCGTCGGCGACGACACGATCATCCGCCTCGCATTTTCCCTGGACACCATCGAGCGCATCACGCGTCTGGATCCGCTCACGGGCGAGGTCCTTGACCAATACGACAGCGTGGACATCTACCCCGCGAAGCTCACCCTCACGTCCCGCGAGCGGCTCCAAGGCGCGGTCCAAGCGATCCGGGAAGAACTCCAGGAACGCGTCCAGGATTTCCGCAGCCGCGACCGTCTCGTCGAAGCCCAGCGGATTGCGGAACGGACAAACTACGACCTGGAGATGCTCGAGACTGCTGGCTACGTCTCTGGGGTGGAGAATTATTCCCGCCATCTTTCCGGACGAAAACCTGGGGAGCCGCCGGCGGTCCTCTTGGATTACTTCCCCAAAGATTTTCTCGCTTTCATTGACGAGTCACACATGACCCTGCCGCAAGTGTCCGGGATGTACGCGGGCGACAGGTCGCGGAAACAGACGTTGATCGCCCACGGGTTCCGTCTCCCGTCCGCGCTCGACAACCGGCCGCTCCGGGTTGACGAGTTCGAGGCCCACGTGCAGCAGACGGTGTACGTGTCGGCAACACCCGGGCCGGAGGAGCGGCAGAAAAGCGCGCAAACTATTGAGCTCATTGTCCGGCCGACAGGACTCCTCGACCCGCAGGTCGAGATTCACCCGACAGAACACCAGATTGACCACTTACTGGAGGCCATCCGCGGCCGCGTCCATCACGCGGAACGTGTCATTGTCACGACCCTCACGAAGCGGATGGCGGAGGACCTCACCAGCTACCTTCAGGACCTCGGCCTCAAAGTCCAGTATCTCCACTCCGATATTGATACGCTCGAGCGCGTGGCAATTCTCCGCGATCTCCGCACCGGCACGGTGGACGTCCTCGTGGGGATTAACCTCCTCCGAGAGGGACTTGATCTTCCGGAGGTTTCCCTCGTCGCGATCCTCGACGCGGACAAAGAGGGGTATCTCCGCAGCGAGACCGCGCTCATCCAAGTCATGGGGCGCGCCGCGCGGCATGTCCGGGGACACGTGCTCATGTACGCCGACACCGTGACCGGTTCGATGCGGCGGGCGATCACGGAGACAGAGCGCCGGCGGATCATTCAGGAGACATTCAACCGCAAACACGGCATCACCCCGCGGACCGTGGTGAAGGGCATCCGGGAAGACCGTCTCGCCGGCAAGACGGAAGAGACCGCCAACGAGGCAGCGCGGCGTCTCCATGTGGCCCCGGAAGACATCCCGCACATCCTCGCGGCGCTCACCGCGAAGATGCACCTCGCGGCGGCGAACCTTGCCTTCGAGGAAGCGGCGCACTTCCGCAATCAGATCGCGGCATTAAAGGGTGGGCCCCAAAATCCCTCCAGGGTCCCGCGACGGGGGAAACGAAGGTCTCCATGATCTCGAACAACCCCCCATCTGAGACCGGTCTACATCGTGCCCGAGACATCCTGGACTCCCTGCACGCAGAAAGGAGCCCACGCCGCTGCCGATGCTCCGTCTCTCCGACGGGGTGCGGGGCTTCATGCGCCTCGCGGACTCTGCGATACGTTGTTCGGTAGTTCCACCGGCCGCTCATGGATCTCCTGCCCTGGCACAACGGGGAGCGGCCGCATCATGCGCTGGGTCTCAAATCCCCCGTGGAGTTTCTTGGGGAAAACACTCCGCACGTGTCCCGGATGTGGTGGCCGGATGCATTGACGCCTTCCCATCAATTTTGCGTGGTATACTCATGACAGATGTTATCCACAAATCATGGCTTCTGACTCGACACGAAAGAACAACACTCCTATCGTCCCTACGGAAGATGTGGGTCAGTCGTCACCTCTCTCTCGTCGGTCGTCTCGTCGGTGGGCGCTCATCATCGGCGGCGGCGTTATTCTCCTCGCTCTCGTTTCTCTCCTGTATGCGGATCAAATCCTGACAAGAGTGGCTCGCTTCGGGGGCGTCACGGTCACGCCGGGAAAGGTCGTCACCGGAGAGAAAATCACGGTGCGCTGGAACGTTCCGAGTGGAAATCGAGGCCGGTATCCGTTCGAACAGGTTCGTGCCTGTCCAGTCGTTCCAGGAAAAAAACTCAACTGTAACAGGATGCTTGTTGCGAGAACGCCGAACACCGGAACGGTTGTTGTGAATAATCTCTCCTTACCGCCCGGCCGGTACTTTATCGAGCTCCGTGCGATCAATAAGCAGGGCAAGGTCGCGACAATCTTTGGCCGCATCGTCCGCGCGAGGAGCAGTCGATCAGTCGAGGTTCTCGGTTCCCGAGAGTCCGGAGGGAAAGGAGGCGGAGAAAGCGGCGCCGGCGGCGGTGTTGGAGTTGGCGGAGGACCGACGACCGTCACCAAACCCGACCTCGCCATCACGGACGCCGATGTCTCGGTGAGTGGAACACTCACGCCGGGGAGCACACTCACATTGACCGGCACCGTCCGCAATCTCGCGACGGCAACTGCCGCTGCCCCACCGTCAAAAACAGGATTCTTCATTGACGACCAACTCCTCGACACGGCGGTGGAAGCACCGGCGCTCGCGATCGGCGCCAGCAAGACGCTCACGAAAACCTGGACCGCGACCCTTGGCACACACACGCTGAAGATCTGTACGGATACGGCGAACGCGGCCGCGGAACTCAACGAAAGTAACAACTGCGGCACGAAGACCTTTAGCGTGGTGGGTTCTTCGCCTTCTCCTTCGCCGTCTCCGTCTCCGTCTCCCTCGCCTTCTCCCTCGCCGTCCCCTTCGCCTTCGCCTTCTCCTTCGCCTTCTCCGACGGGACCGCTTCCCGACCTTGCGGTCGCGGATGCCGATGTCTCCGTGAGCGGA
>CAYJQK010000074.1:0-3958 GCA_964372305.1 uncultured Candidatus Saccharibacteria bacterium
CGACGATCCGTTGCAACGCCAAATCCCACCGAAATACATGAACAAGCCCAAAAAAGAACACTCGCTCGTGGACGACGTGCATTTTTTAAAAAAACGCCAGGATCCCAAGATCCTGGCGGAGAACAGTCTTCTTACG
Source organism: uncultured Candidatus Saccharibacteria bacterium (assembly GCA_964372305.1). Lineage (GTDB taxonomy): Bacteria > Patescibacteriota > Andersenbacteria > UBA10190 > CAIZMI01 > CAYJQK01. Next base: position 137 of record CAYJQK010000074.1, read on the forward strand.
GGCGCCGGTCACCACCCGGTGATGCTGCCGTGTGAATATCATGCGGACGACCCTCTTCCTGCGCTGACGGCGACCGGAGTTCGAACCGAATCTCCCCATCGTTGACCTTCTGATGAACGTCGCTGATGGACACGCAGCCGAAGTACTCGAGAGCTTTTCGCAGCGCCGCCGCCGTCTCCGGAAGCAGCCGGTCGAGGGATCCTTGCGCGGGCACCCATCCGTCGGTTCCCTGCGCGACCTGCGGACCATTGGTGAACGTATCTCCGTACCGATGCTTTCCGCCTTCCCGCATGGCGCTCGGCGAGCCCATGCCGCGGTACCGCTTCCACCGCCGCCCAAGCCCGTCGAGATCTTCATCACCCGGCGTTTCTTCACACCCGGCAATGAAACGTCCAACCATGACGTTCGAGGCGCCGCAGGCGATCGCCTTCACGATGTCCGCAGTGCGGCAAATGCCTCCGTCCGAGATCACGGACACTGTCGACGCATACCGGCGAGTAAACTGCGCGAGGTGGTAGACGGCGCTCAACTGGGCCCGGCCGATGCCGAGCATTTCCTGCGTCGTGCAGATGGAACCGGATCCCATCCCCACCCGCAGCGCGTCCGCGCCCGCATCCACCAGCGGTTTCGCTTGCGCCGGCGTGACGACGTTCCCGGCAATCACGGGAAGGTCCGGCCGCCGCCGTTTGATCTCCCGAATCTGTTCGACGGCAAACGCGGTTCCTCCTTGAGCGCTATCAATCACAAGCACGTCCACACCCGCTTTCAAGAGCGCCTCGATGCGCGCAATATCCCGTTCATGGGTGGACACCGCCGCGCCCACCCGGAGCTGCTCGTTCGCATCAAGCAAGGCGTTCGGAAACTCGCTACTCTTCACGACGTCGTCACGGGTGATAAGGGCGTGAACGCTCCCGTCGGGATTCAAGAGCGGCAACTTGCTTACCGCCGGTTCATGCCGGAGAATCTTGCGTGCGGTGGCGAGAGACAAAACATCGCGCGCGGGGTAGGTGCGGAGTTCGTCCCGCTTGATCATGACGTTCACGAGCGGACGCGTTTTGTCCGGCTCCAGCACGATGTTCCCCTTCGTGACCATGCCGAGGAATCGAGACCGTGGGGTGCCGTCTTCCGTGACCAGGACGGTGGAAAATCCGCGCTCCCGCTTCACGCAATACACTTCGCTGATGGGATCCGTGGGCCGACGGCAGACGGGATCAAAGATAAACCCCATGCGGGCTCGCTTCACTCGTTCCACCTGTTCGGCCGCTTTCTCGGGGGAGAGGTTGAAGTGGATGATCCCAATCCCGCCGTGGAGCGCCATCTTGAGCGCCGCTTGCCATTCCGTGACCGTATCCATGGGAGAGCTCACGATGGGCAAATGGAGCGCGACGTTCCCCGCGAGTGTCGTATCCAGTGTCACCTGCTGTCCACCGCCGCCGCTGAACGGCGGGAGAATGATGATGTCCTTGAAGGTCAGCCCGGTTTCCGTGCTGAAGAGTTCCTGGCAGGTGAGGCCATTTCCTTCCTGCACTCTGTGCGCATTCATTGCTCATTCCTTTCTCAAAAGAGACTGCTAAATTTTAAAAACAACAACCGAGTGAGGGCACGGTACGAGCCTCACTGCCGCATGTCAACCCGGAGGATTTTTCTTAAGCACGACAAGCATATTCGAGCGGAACGCCTGGAACGCGTCCGTACTATTCACAACGCGTTCATACCCCAGCATCGGAAAAAAGAGGATCGCGTGCCGTTTGCCGTACGACGGTTCTTTCTCAATGCGGTGCAGCTCGATCACACGGAGCCCTTCCCTGGAACAAAGTCTCGCAATCGCCCGACGCGTATTCGCGCGGTAGAAGGTCGCGTACGGCGCGTGGGCGTCGCTGCCGAACCCGCGCAGGGTGTTCGCGAGAAGCCGGTGAAACACCTGCGGCAGGATTTTCGACGTGAGACTCACGTAGTGCCAGAGGTTGGGCGTCCGGAGACAGTACACGCCGCCCGGACGGAGCACGCGCGCGACTTCCCGAAAGTGCTCTCCGGGCGCCGAGAGATGCTCGAGAACATAGTCCGACACGCACGCGTCAAACGTCCCTGCCACAAAGGGGAGCGTCCGCCCGTCATAGATGGCGCGCTCGTGGAGATGCCAATTCCCCAAAATCTCCGAAGAGACATCCACCCCGACAACCGTGCCCAGGGACGACAGGTAGGCCGAGGTCTGATTACTTGGCCCCGCGCCGATGTCGAGGATCCGAGACCCCGGGGCGATATGAGCACCGCAGACACGATGGAACTGGGTTGTTCCGTCCGTGAACCCGGGACGACCGAAATAGTACTTCTCAAACAGGGAAACCGTATCCATGGGTTGGCATCTGCATGGACGGATTCTACAACTTCCCGCTCTTCAGAAAAAACTCCGGCCGTCAGGCTGGGGAGATTCTTCCCACCACCGAGAACTCGTCGAGGATGGGGCCCTGGCTGTACAGTGCTCGCATGCGTCCAGCGGTAGAGATCGGCAGGATACACCAAGAGCGCCAGAACACGCTCGCGCATACTCGCGACTTGCCTCATGGGCGTCCCGCCGGGAAAAGCGCCATGGCATGTCGCTGACGTTCTCCCGAGTCGCGCGGCTCGTCCGGTCCCACGCAGCGTTCATACGCCGCGATCCCGGAGCGCTCCGGGATTTCCCCGCGTGGTGCCGCTCGTTCCTCACTGGTCGGACGCCGCTCGCAAGCGCACGGCCGTGGATCAACTTCCCCGCACAGGCATGGCTCGGCCTCACGCTCACGTCCGCAGCCCGCGTGTTTGAATACGGATCCGGCGGATCCACCGTGTACTTTTCCCGCCGCGCGGCAACGGTGGTCTCTGTGGAACATGACCGATCGTGGCATGTCGCCGTGAGCGACGTGTTGGTCCGCGCCGGACGCGCGAATTGCGCGCTCCTCCTCATGCCCCCCGAACCCCTCCCCGCAAACACGGAGACGGCGTACCGCTCCGCGGCGTGGCCCGGCTGGAGCTTTGAACGCTACGTGCGGACCATAGACGTATACCCCAATGGGACGTTCGATCTTGTGTTCATTGACGGCCGGGCACGTGCTGCCTGTATTCCCCACGCGCTTCCCAAGATTTGCCCGGGCGGCCACCTGATGGTTGACAACACCGATCGCCCCCAGGACCACGGTGCCTTCACGCGTCTTGCACACCTCCCGCGACAGGATTTTGTCGGCTTCCTTCCCGGCGTCCTCGATCTTGGGCAAACATCCGTCTGGACAGTGTAGAACGCATTTCAAAACCTCATTCCGGCTCTCCGCGGGACGATGTCGGGCTTTGGACCCGTGCGCTTCGGACGCGGCAGACCATGAGGATTCTGCATCCCAAAGTTTCAAGTCTCGCCTCCGCCAGCGTCCCTCTCGGCGCGAAAGCAGGTTTTTACAATGCGTTCTCGCGAACCCGTGAACCACCTCGAGGGCGTGACGACGCGACAGGACAGTCGGTACACTGCGCCGATGCGGCAGACCATGGCCATGAAGCTCGCGAATTTCCCCGCGGTATCCCCTCCGACCGTCGCGCGTTTTCTCGACCGGCATACCGTGAGCATCCTCACGGTGGTTCTTTTCATGATTCCCCTCTTCTGGTTCTCGAACGGAGAGGGGGACTATGGCGGGGACTCCTCCCGTCTCTATTTCCTGAACCCAGCGACATGGCTGAATAATTTTGCCTGGCCCGCGATCAATCCGCACGCATTTGGGAACGCGAATCCAAACTCGTTCATGGTGCCCTTCCTCCTTTTCCTCCTCTCCCTCAAGACCATTCTCTTTGGGCAGGCGCACC
>CAYJQK010000075.1:0-3822 GCA_964372305.1 uncultured Candidatus Saccharibacteria bacterium
CAGACGAAACAGGCGTAAGTAAAGACCAAAGTATGTGAAACGAAAGACATGTAGAATCAGGTGAAGGTAAAGGAGAGTGACGCGAAGAAGAAGGAAGCGGATGCGAAGGCAAAGGAGAAGACCGAAAAAGACGCCGAGCAGGTGAACAAGGACCAGGAAGCGAAGAAGCAGGCGATGGAGAAGAGCGCGTACTCCCCGCAAGAATTTTTGCGCAACCCGACCGAAAACATTGCACAGGTCCTGGAGCAGCACGCATCCGGACAGACCGTGGATATTCGCACGACGATTCGCCGCATCGAGGAGGCGTACACAATATGCGGAAAGATGTACGACGAGACCTTCAAGGCGCAACGGGACAGTTCCGGCAACGAAAGCTCGCTCGGATGGGCGCACGTCGCTGCATTGCGTGAAGCAGAGAGCGCACCGATGTTTCATCCAAAACAAGTGGAGGAGTATCGCGCGAAAGAACGCGCGGCAAAGAAAGCCTATGAAGCTGCACAGCAACAAACGAAGTCACTGACGGCGAGACGCGATCGTTTGTTCACCATGCAACATGAAACCATCCCTGCCGAACAGCAGCGCAGAGACCGTGTCATGGGAGCACTTGGTTCCATCAGTGGCAGCAGAGACAGCAACATTCAGATTGCATGTTCGGGAAACAACCACGTGGGCGTACTCGCACTCCGCGAGCTCCTGGGCATCTCGACACCGGACGGAAGAGTCTTACAAAGAGTCCCCTTCCCGGCATCCGCGTGGCGTGAACATCCGGACGGCACGGGTCCGACGGTCGCCATGGTCCTCCATCTGGTGAACAACGAGCCCCTGACATCGCAGGAATTGACCGCATTGCAGACGCTGGCACCACGTACCAACGCGGTACGCATCTTCAACCGCCGATCACAGATCGCGGAGTTCGTCTTCAGCGACGGACAGCAGCCGGCTCTGCAAATCAAAGTGCCGGCAAGCGCCGAGGTCCGCAAACGCTTCGTCAACGCGGTGGAGCCGATCATTCCCATCATGGGTATCCAAGGAGTGACGTACTGCTTTGGCGATGCGCTCCTGAATCCGCAGATACTCGATCGCATCGCCACTGCGCTCGGAGAATCGCAGGCCCCACACGAAGTTGCGCGAAAAGAGGAGGTACAGCAGAAGGAGAAGAACTCGATGGAGGAGCGACTGGATCCCAAGCGACTCGCGGAAATGGAATCGACGATCAATCGTCTCGTGAGTAACCAGGAGAACGTACAAAACATTGTCCGGATTGACGACGCACTCGCGCAGTGGAACGTCATGAACCGGGCGCAGGGATTGGGCATCAACCCCCCGCAAGATTTGGCTCGCCGAGAACGTGAACTCCACAGCAAGCAATACAGCTTGAAACTGGAACTTGACCGCGAAAACGACGCGCAGATGCTGCGATGGGAACGGGAGTTGAAGGGAGTGACCGAAAAGCTACAGCGGCAGCGCTTCGCGGAATTGCGTACGAAATGGCAAGCCGCACAAAAGGCGGAACAAGAAGCAAGCAGCAAAGTACAAGAATGGCGGGGCAACACCAACCGCTTGAGCGGCCTCGGAAAGGAACTCATGGAGGAGATGAACAGAAGGGACACACTGGCAGGCATGCGGCCACGCGGGGTTACCGCTGATTTCAGCAGCTCTGTTCAGCCGGCAGACGAGCGCCGGACGCGCGAAGGCGGCCTGCGGATCCCCAATAGAGATTCTGCAGAAACGAAAATTGCGGTGAGGGAACTGCAATCGCTCGGCGTCACGGTCACTGCCGGATTCATCACCACGGGTCCGCTGCCGCCGTCCGCATGGCGCGACGCTTCTCAGGGGAACGGATGCAGCGCCGGGATGATCCGCACGCTGCTGGGAGACCGGCCATTGATGCCGCAGGAAGAATCTGCCTTGAACACGTTGGCACCGGCGACCATGTCTGCATTCCGTTTCGGCCGCAATGTCCGGGGAGCGCGATTGGTCGTGGCGGACGGAGAACCGGCCATCAGCTTGAACATGGATCCGGCTCATCGCCACTTCGCCGAAGTGCGCAAGCGCTTCGTCGACTCTGTTCAACCGATTCTGCGGATCACGTCGGAATCGGGCGCGACCTTCAAGTTCGGCGCGGCGCTGATGAACGCCCAGAAATTGGACCAACTCACCAATGCCATCGACAACGGCAGACGGGAAGTCTCGGCGGAGCAAGCAGACCGCGAAATTCTCCTGCTCATCGTGGACCAGCTGCCGATGTCGCAGTCGGAACGGAAATACACGCGGGACCGCTTCGCGAGCAGGCCCAATGGGGTCATCGTCGAAGAAATTATTTACGCCTTCATACGTACGCAGCAGACCCGAAACTTCCGCTACCGGACAGGACTGTACTGTGATGATCATGGAAATCTCCGCCGGAATCCTTCGTACAACGGCATGAATGAAGTGGGACAAATGGTTTGCCCCCATTGGGCGACGACCTTCCGCGCTTCGCCCTCAACGGGAGCCGCCGTCCTGGCAGCCGCCCTTGGCGACACAGCGGTGACGAGCCTTGAAGCGTACAGCAACACGACGAGAGTCCGCGCTCTTCCCACCGAGGCCGCGCGGAATACCGAAGTGGAGCGGCGCCGGAACGAAATCGGCGTGGGCAGTTTGTTCGTGCACGTGGAAGGATCGATCCTCACGCGGATCGCCGCGTTCGAAGCGATGCTCCGGCTTCCGGACAACATCACGTTCGGCGAACGGCTCTCCGAGAACTACATGACGCTGGGCGCGGCGAGCGCGCTTGATCTCGCGCATTTGGCTGGACTGGATCTCTCCGGCAGCATCGATATCCGCCCCTCGTCGCAGGTCCGTGCAATACGAAAACTCACCACGGAGAGACTTGCCGAAGTCCGCAGGCTCCACGCCGAATTTCTCGCTCTGTCGCTGAGCGGTTCGCCTGCGCAGCAGATCGCACAGCTCGAAGGCATCGCGCGCAGCATTCCCGGGTTGAATCTTCAGGAATTTCAAAGCCGCCTCAAGCTCACGCAGCAAATCTGTTATGGGACGGAAGTCGCATTGGAGTACGTCGACATGGCGGCCGAAACGTTCTCGGTCAGTGTGCCAGTCGCCGGACCGCTCCTCTACACGTCGCTGCGCAACGGCGTCGGTATGATGGCCGGCGAACAGATCCGCAACCCCGACGGCTCATACCGACCGCGCGATTGGATGGATTTCGGCATCAGCGTGGGAACATCCGTGATCCCCGGCCAACGCTTCGTCCGTATGATTCCCGGCGTCAACCAGATATCGCGCGTGGGCACCCGGTGGGCACTACGGTACGCGACGAGGCATATGACCGCTTCGTTGCGCCGCAATGCCATCCGGTCTTTCCTGGAGGAATCCAGGGACAGGTTGAGGGACCAGCTCCGGTTGGTCGCGCAAATGTCGCATGATGGAAAAACGTGGGAGGAAATTTGGGACCGCGTCGCTGCGCAGGAACCCGATTACGTTGGCTTCATCATGAGCTGCGGCGTACGGATGCTCGCGCACACGGGAGGCGACGCGGTGGAGAAGCACTTGGGTGCCTATCTCGCGCGCATCGGAACGCGCATGGTGCGGACCGAACTACAAGCTCTGTCGAACGCGATGACGAAACGCCTATCGGAAGGTGCGAGCAAATTACTGGGAAAAAGCGTCCATCACTACGGCGAGGAACTGATCAAGAATCTCGCCGAGCATGAAATGCAAGAGAACGATTGATGGTAAACCGCATCGATCATTGGTGTCTCTACTCCCATGTCCCTCCTCTCCCCCTCCAGCATCGCGGTGATCGGCGCCTCCGCGGAGGAG
>CAYJQK010000076.1:0-3733 GCA_964372305.1 uncultured Candidatus Saccharibacteria bacterium
ATCAATTTTAACATACTCCAGCTCTTATTGTGAGAGAAAATGTGGACAGTTGTCGGACGGTCTGGAGCATTCCTCTGCTTCCCCCCACAAAAAATCACGAAGTCCAATTTGGTGCCCCCGGTAGGATTCAAACCTACGACCTCTTGGTCCGAAGCCAAGCGCTCTATTCACTGAGCTACGGGGGCGGAACGGTACGCCGGCGACTCTCAAGAAGCCTCCTCCGTACGGCCCCATACATACCACGCCACGAAAAAAAGAAAAGCACCCCCGGGTGCGTGTTCCTTGGAGATGAACACGTCCGGGGGTGGCGCGGGTTGGTTTCGGCATGTTAGCCGAGGCCACTCGTCTTTTGGCGGAACTCGACGTGGCGTACGTTCACCGTCGGCGCCACGGCGCCAAAGATGATCACGTCCGTGGGGGGTTCGAGAATCACACGGTCAGCTACCGAGACATCATAGTGCGTCCCGTCCACACTCACCGCGAGCTTGGTGAGGTTCCATCCGTGCTGTGCGGAGCAAAAACGCCGTACTGCACCGATCGTCACACGGCCCTCGAAAATGAGACTCAAGGGCTTCCGACCTCCATGTTTCACGACCAGGGTCGCCTGTTCCTCGATGCGGGCGTGACGAATGCGGTCCCCGGTTCCGAGGATACGCCCCGCGTCGAGACGTGGAATGAGAGACTGCGGGATCATGGACGTTCTCCTTTCTGTGAGAGCGAGCGTTCAGAGAGTCCGTACGGGACGAGTGACCCATCACGGCTATTGAGACCCATTTCGACAACCTGGACGGCTTCCGCGGGCGGAAGCAGCACGTACCGACAGAGCATCTGGACCATCCCCTGGCCCACGAAGAGGTTCGTCGCGAGAAGTTGCGGATACGACTGAAGCAATTCTTCGCAGCTAAGCTCTTCCGGGTGGCGGTCCGCGGGTGAGGCAATTTCGGGGTGATGTCGGGTGATCGGCGGCGTGCGATCATTCTTTCCAGTTTTCCAATGTGCGATGACGACTCCTTCCGTGCCGTCCTCCCCCGTGAGGAGATTCATACCATCGTTGCTCCCGGTGATCAAGAGGATGTCGTCGAGGGTCTCGGCGTGATCGCTCACGAGTTTCCGCGTCGCGTGGTTGTCCGGCGAGAGAAACACGATCCAACCGTTGGGTACGATGTCGGCGACCGTGCGCCGATCCACGTACGCGGGGAGGTAAGCGAGCGGGACCGCGGGGAATCGCTCCTGCCAGAGGTCCCAAAGATCCTCCGCCTTGTTCCGTTCTTCGCGGAATGCCTGCCGCGACCGATGCGCGCTCCGAAACGTTTTTCCGTCCACGAGGAGAATCTTCGCGAAGCGGATCGTCCCGGTTTCGTGAAGGTGCAGGAGTGATGGAATGTACCCCGCAAAGATTCCCCCGCACCCAATGCAGACGAGTTTGTATTCCATGGGAAAATCCTCATTCAGAAAAGCCGCGGTGATGCCGACGCGCCTGTGGAGACTTCGAAGAGACGAGTGGTTGGAACCACGCCTCCGGGAACACGGGTAGCGTCGGCGTCTCAAAAACGGTTGCGGGGTGCACCGGGAAACAATGCGCCCCGGTGGACCAAACACACGAGAGTGACGGGAGCGCCGGACGGCAAGATTCGCACACGGCTTCCAGATTTCCAAGAATGACATGGAGACCCGGTGAGTGGATATGATCGTCGGCATCAATCCAGGAGTGCGTGGCCTCATGAGGATGGGAGTGGAACGATCCAAAACGGACCGCTGCCGGAGGCGTCTCGGGGTGCTCACAGTCAACGTGACCGCTGCTCGCGGAGATCAGCCGAGGGTGGACAAGTTCGTAGCGCTGCTTCTCTTCGTCATAGTAGAGGAGAAGAACATCCTCCCGTTTCTCTCGAGCCCAGACGGCACGGAAGAACGCTTCTGCCTGACGGAGAAGCGCCCACGGAATCCGACAGGCGAGTTCAACGATGCCTTCGTTGCACGAGGTGAAGAGTGTCGGAAAGATGGCTGCGAGATCCGCTCTCGTCGGTGGGCGCGCCACCGCGGCATAGGGGTCAACGGAAACAATCAAGAGACCCTCGGGGCAAATCACGTACTCTTCTCGTCCACTCTCGAGCGCCGCTAGGCGCCAGGCTCGAGGCTCCAGTTCGATATGAAGGCGATCGGGGACTCTCGAAACGTCAGACATGTGATGTTCCTTTCTTCTTGCGTTGGGATTTCACAATCGCGGCTACGGCCGCGACCGTTGCTGGCGGCCACAAGACCACCTCGGGACAAGGACAGGTGAGCTCTGTATAGACGTCCTGGACCGTCCGCCGGGCATCCACCCAAGGAACGGAAAGGGCGAACGTCGGGTCATGTGCCGTCGCTTCTTGCCAGGCCTCGACTGTCTGGACGCGACCATCTTGAATCACACTCTGGTTCTTCGACCAGAACGACTTCCCCTCGCAGTACTCCGAAGATTTATTGAAGCCGCCGAAGAAAAACTGATCTACGAACGCGAGGGCAAAGTCCGCGAGCGACTCGTGCGACGACTTCCGTCTGCGGAAGGTTACCTGACACACCCAGCAGTGGAGACCGTAGGCATCCACAGAACAATTGTGGAAATGTGGCTCGAGGAGACCGTCCTGCGGAGACCGCAGTTGGCTGTTCCGGAAGTATACGCTGCTGCCATGCGTAAGGTTCCCCGACGGCGTCATGGCGATGAAAAAGTAGAGCCAGGGGAGCGCAAGGCACACGTCGCGGTACGTCACCCCGGAACCAAAATCGTGTGGGGAATCCTGACAGATCCACTGCATCGTTCGCACCTCCGGCGCGACTTCGATGAGGAAGACCACAATTTCGTTCCGGTGCACGAGCTCGCGGAGCACCATCCCCGGCGGAATGAGTCCGATCGGCCAGGACTCGTGGACGAGACTCCGCCGGTGAAACTCCGCGCTGACCTTGGCGAGCAACGCCTCACACTGACGCTGGACGCGGCCTCCCGAACCACCAATGACCGTGTTCAGCGTGACACGGTCCGGTTCTTCGATCACGATCTGCTGTTGCGGTTCATGAGACATCCGAAACACTCCTTTCGTTGAACACGCGGACTCGCCGCGGGCACGGGCGGGAGTACGCACTCCCGATCACCGCGACAGGCTTTGTAGGAAAGTAGGTTGTGAAGGATCAGAGAGACACGGGACCAGCGTCATCCTATGTCTCGCGCCACCCGTCCGTCAATCACATGCCCGGCTTGACGAGCACCGTCAACGGAGTATGGTGCAGCGTTCGCGTGTGTCGAACAAACGATGTTCTGTATCAAACGTCATCTATAGGAGAAAAGGCACGAACGAGAATCTTCCCGCTCTGGGCGACGAGCGCGTCGTCGTCACGGGCGCGTCGCAGGGTGTGGGGGAAGGGATTGCGCGGGTGCTCGCCGCGCAGGGCGCCGAGGTGATCATCACCTATGAACCCGAACCGAAGCGGGTGTTCGAACGACGCGCGCTGTCCGTCGTCGGCGAGCTTACCTCCCTCGGCGCACAGGTATCGGCGGAGCCGCTGGATCTCGCCGACGAGCGGACGATTGATCGCTTTGTCCGGCATGTCTGGAAACACAAGCCGGTGACGGCGCTCGTGAACAATGCGTTCTGGTGGAACGGTAAGCGATTCGAGGAACAAACGTTCGAGGATCTCCGCCAGTTCGCGCCTGACCCTTCCCCAGTTTTCTTCGCTTCCGTTCGCATAAAAAAGCATTGTT
>CAYJQK010000077.1:0-3624 GCA_964372305.1 uncultured Candidatus Saccharibacteria bacterium
GAGCTTAAAAGTTTTTCAAAATTCAGCGTTCGGATTTTCGCTAAAAAAAGTTCGGGTTTCGTTCAGCGTTCGGAGCCAGTCCGAACGCTCATGCGCCCTGACGATGGCATCGAAGGGTTGTTTGAGCGTGAAATGCACCTTTTTGCCCCGTAATACCAAGTTCGAAAGTGCGAAGTTGATCAGTTGGCGTTTCTGATCCGCTTTCGAACGTTCGAAGAGTTCCGATGCTCGCGCCGCGAGGTCGAGGAGCGTGGAAACAGTTGTTGCGAACTTCGCGTCGGCGTCCGTGTGTTCTTTCAACGTGACCTCGATCTCGATCTGCCGTTGCTTCAACGCATACGCTTTCTTGTCATACTCATCCTGCGTAATCCATCGACGGTCCCGACGTCGTCATTGGCCACGGCGGCAACGATACAATCTGCGCGCTCGATGGTCCTGACCATGTGGTCACACTGGCAGGGAACGACTGGATCGATGCGGGGGAAGGAAGGAACGTGGTCAACGCCGGTCGCGGTGATGACACGATCTGGTCGGGCGGTGGGAATGACACGCTCAATTGCGGCTCGGGCAGGGACACCGCCTCTCCGGGAGCGGGGGTGAACCGTCTCAACCGCTGCAAGGTCATCCTTCCCTAAGGAGCCGTGCTCTCGTTTCAGTACACTGAACCGTGTAGAGCACATCTCAAAAACTGTCATTGCTTCTCCCGTCATGGCGGGAGAAGCAATCCCGTGGCAAGTTTGGCGAGATTGCTTCGTCGTCCTGCCATCGGCTGGACTCCTCGCCCCGCAATCTGCGGGGCGAGCAAAGACGGCAACGCGGTGTTTTTGCGATTGGTTCTACTTCGCGTGCGCGAGAGCCCCGGGCGTCAGCCCGGGGGTGAAGCGCATGACGCCCGGACTTCGACGAGCTCAGTCGAGTCGCGGAGCCGGCTCCGCTCGCAGCGAAACTCCCCGAGAAGAGCTATTCTAGGGACGCTCTTCTCCCCCGGCTGTGAAACCGGGGAGAGTTTCACTGAACTCTCATGCACTGCAAACGTTTTTGTATGGAGAGACCACCCCAGCTGAGGCAGTTGTGCGACTAAGTGAGTCGTTTAAGTTTGAAGTGCACTATGTTCATTCCTTCACCTTCCTCTCGGACGGGGGAAGGCTACGTTCCGAACTGTACTCCAAGACGTGACAGAGTCTCGCGCACGCGCTTGTACCAGACGCCGTAGCCGTCGCCACTTGGATGGAAAAAATCCGAAGCGTAGTATCGTTTTGGGTCTGTGAGAAACACATCATCCTTTCTCTTTTTGTAGAGGTCGACATAGGCAACATCTTGCTCCGCCGCAAGCGTTTGGAAGATCGTGCGCACCTGTTGCGTCCGAAATGTATAGAACCAGCTCAGGGGACGAGGGAACAACGGTGCGAGACCAACATTCCCCGAAGTGAGCAGAACAACCAGGTCACTGCGTTTGCGTGCTTCCATGAGAAGACGTTGCAGATCTTCTTTGAGTGAAGCAAGGGGCGTCCATCGGAGAATGTCATTCCCACCCGTCTGCAGAACAATGAGATCAAAGCGCTCCGAAGGACGCTCGGCAAGACGACCAGCAACCGCGCGCGTTTTTAATCCGTTTACCCCAATGTTCGTGATCTCTGCATGAGGAAGATCCTGGGCAAGACGACCTGCAACGGACTCCTTCGGATGCTGAACACCGGTCCCCACGGCAGTACTATCCCCCGCAACGAGAATACGGAATGTTGGCTGCGGCGGATGCGTCGAAAATGCCATACTCCGTTGCACGAGTGCAGCTCCATGTCCCATGCGAAGAGCCATCTGTGTAAGAGTCAACAGAAGACCGGCAATGACGAGGAGAATGATAATCTTTAAGGTGATCATGGAGAAACTGTACCACTCTCACGAGGTAGCGAAGGAAGGAATGTATTGTTGTGAAAACATGCATCTGCCATTGTCACGATGCACTCTATTGACCTTCGTCCATCACCTTGACGCCTGTGTTCCGAACAGCGTCGAGGCGCGCAAGCATCCCGTACGCACGTCTGGCTGACGGCGCACGCGTCGCACGCCACGCCGAATCCGCGCATCAAGGTCCTCCGGCGTGTCTGGGGACACATTCGCGAGGTCTTTTCTTGTGAGCGCGGACCAGAGGTACTCGGGAGGGTTGAGTTCCGGCGCATAGGCGGGGAACGTCTCCACGGAAAGCCAGGAGCGCTGGGTGCGCAGAGAGGCCTGCACCTCTCGAGAACGGTGCGCGGCGAGACGGTCCCAGAGGAGGATCACCGTTCCCCGTGTGTGACGACGGAGCTCTGTGAGGACGCGAACCACGTCCGGCGAACGGACCGTTCCCTGGACGATCCGCAAAAGGAGGGCGGGCCGTCTCCCTTCGACCGTACACAGGATGACTCCCACCACGGAGCGAGTGCGCCAGTGCCCGGCGGACTGAATGATCGGCGTCCGCCCGCGCAGACTCCATGTCCGCCGTACCGTGGGCCGGTCGGAGACCCCCGACTCATCCCAGAACGCGAGGCGGGCGTGGGTGCGGCACCCCTTTTTTGGATGCGTGGCCAGTCCGTGCGCACCCAGCGGCGGATGTCCGCTTCGTTCCGTTCCTTCGCCCGCCGCTCGGGGGTCTGGCAGGAGAATCCCATCTCGCGAAGCACATACCACACATGCCCGGGATGGTACTGGACGCGGGCGACCCTCCGGATGACCGTCGCGATCCGTTCGAGGGTCCACACCTCGGTGGCGTAGCCGAAGGCCTCCGCGCCCTTGAGGAGCGCGGACCGGACCGCCGCGTGCTTCGCTCTCGAAAGGCGAGGAGCGGCTCCCGGACTCCCCTTGCTCCGGAGGCCCGCCATCCCCTTCGCCTCCCACGCGGTGTGCCACTGACGAGCAGCCTCTCGGCTCACGCCGCAGGCACGAGCGACCTCCGCCTGGGTCTTCCTACGGGCAAAGAGCCGTCCGGCGCGGAGACGACGGCGTTCCCAGGGCTGCTGCTGCGTTCGGTAGTCCTTTGTACGGTATTGGTGTGGCATACCCCCAGAGGATCAAGGAAGAGGCGGAGAGGTATCAAGGCGATGGACGAAGGTCAATAGGAGAAGACGTTTCCAAGCCGAGGACGGGAATCAAGGTAGGGAGAGAAAGTGACTTCCACCCCTTGATCGCAGTTCTCACGTCCTCTGCGATATGGTACTTAAGGTATAGTGACTCCAAGGGTAGGGTACACAATTCTTTCTGCCAAACTCGCTTCTTCATCTCGCGTATTCTGGTTCGGAAGACGTCCTGCCTTGGGAGCCAGATAGGATGATACGAAAGAAAGGTGGCTGACCCCATTCCGCATTCCGACAGCCCTGAAGAGGCTGGTGTACGTCTTGACCTGTGGGCGCTTACTTTGCAGGGTTGTAGGTATATTGAGAAAGGCTGGGTAGTTATGAGTAGAAAATGAGTAGATTGATATAAACTTGGGTAGTTTTTCAGGATACTTGTGTAGATTTGAGTAGTATGATACTATGCCTGTATGGATGAAAAATTACTTACAATCAGCCAGGCAGCTGAATACTTGGGGGTTGCTTTGAACACGCTCCGTCGTTGGGATGAAAGTGGTAAATTAGTCGCGATCAAAAA
>CAYJQK010000078.1:0-3507 GCA_964372305.1 uncultured Candidatus Saccharibacteria bacterium
TCCTCACGGACGGGAAAGAACACGGGAAACGTCGTCTGGAAGAGCGCCGCCCTGCACGAGGGAGTGGTGGAGGGCGAAGCGAAGCAACCTCAAGGTCGGCGTCGTCGTACCGACGGGGAGATTGCTTCGGCCCCAGGCCCTTGCACGCCGGGGCTGGGGCCTCGCAAAGACCATGGTGGTGGAGGACGTTCCCGTCCGTGCGGAGGTACGACCCTGCTTGCTTGCTCACGGATACTTCTCTATACTCACTCGGTCGTGAAAGGCTTCTCGATATTGAAGAAGGGCTCCCACGAAAGGTTTTCCATCCTTTACTCCTCATTGTATTCATGAGTCAAAAAACTGCGGTGATCACGGGTGTCAGCGGTCAAGATGGTTCGTACCTTGCGGATCTCCTTCTGGAGAAAGGATATACTGTCATCGGCGTCCTGCGGCGGTCGTCGTCTCTCCACCGAGAAAATATCCGTCACTTGCATGGGCGGATGCTTTTCGAGTTCGCGGATCTTCTCGACGGGAGCTCCATCGAATCCGTGATCCAAAAACACCAGCCCGACGAAGTGTACAACCTCGCGGCCCAGTCCGTGCCCGCCGATAGCTGGTCACACCCGCTCACCACCGGAGAGATTACCGCGCTGGGGCCAGTCCGTGTTCTTGAGGCGCTGCGGAAGTTCGCGCCTCGCGCGAAGTTCTACCAGGGCTCAAGCCGGGAGATCTTCGGCGGCGTGCGGCAGGATGTGATGAATGAAGACACCCCGTTGCTGGCGAATAACCCGTACGGGATTGCCAAAGCATACGCGCACATGATGGTGCGCACATACCGCGATTCGTACGGGATGTTCGCGTGCGGCGGTATTCTCTTTAACCACGAGAGTCCGCGGCGGAGTCTGCACTTCGTCAGTCGGAAAGTGACGGTGGCGGCCGCATGCATGAAACTCGGCGCCGAACCGCCGCTCGACGAATGCGGACAGCCGCTCGTGCGGGAGGACGGCAAAGTCCATTTGGGGAACCTCGACGCGCAGCGGGACTGGGGCTACGCGAAAGAGTACGTCGACGCCATGTGGCGCATGCTCCAGCAGGCGGAACCGCAGGATTATGTCATTGCGACAAACACTCTCTCGAGTCTTCGCGATCTTTGCCGCATCGCGTTCGAACATGTCGGACTGGACTGGGAACGCTACGTCGTGAGTGATGTGGCCTTCAAACGCCCGACGGAAATCACCGCATCCCGTGGGGACTACGCGCGCGCGAAACGCGATCTGGGGTGGGCGCCGCAGATCTCGTTCGAGGAGCTCATTCGCCTGATGGTTGATGCGGACCTCGCAAGACTGGAAGAAACGGCGCGGCCCGCCGGGTGCGGCGAAGGGTGCGCGTGCGCCTGTGAGGGGTAATTCATGGCGCTTGTTGAGCGATGCCTCGCGCTTGTTGCGTCGTTCCCGCAGCAGACCGTCCTCGGCGTTGGGGACCTCATCCTCGATCAGTACCGGCGGGGGAAAGCGATTGGGTTATCGCCGGAGGCTCCGGCGATTGAGCTGCTGAACCCCGGACTCGTCGAGACACCCGGCGGCGCGGCGAATGTCGCCTGGAACATTGGGCACCTCGGGGGCACGGTGCACATGGTCGGTGTTGTCGGTCGTGATGGGGAAGGGAAAGCGCTCCGCGCACTTCTAGAGCGCACGCCGGGTGTTTCCTTTCGTGCCGTCGAGGATCCTTCACGGTCCACGACGCTCAAGCTCCGGTTCTACCATGACCAGTATCAGATTCTCCGTGTGAACCAGGAGACGCGGGACGGCATCAGCGCGGAGGTTGCGGCAGCGTGCCGGGCGGCGATCACCGAGAACCTCTCTGGCTGTGGCGCGGTCTTTGTCGAAGATTACGGGAAGGGACTTCTGCGCGAGGAGCTTGTCGCGACCCTCATGGATCTTCGCCGACAGACGCCGCTCCTGCCGGTCATGCTGGATCCGAAAGTCGGGAACCACGACGTGTATCAGAAAGGGATGTGCACGCACATCAAGCCAAACTGGTCCGAGGCGTGTGCGCTTCTTGGCGAAGATCCCGATCGCGCAGACCGTAACGTGATCGCCCGCCGCTTGAGCGAGGCGTATGACGCGGATGTCTTCATCACCCTCGGCGGCGAGGGAATGCTCGTGTATGAACGGAAGGGCAGCAGGGTCACGCGGGTGCCCGCGCGTCGGCGGGAAGAATTCGATGTCACCGGAGCGGGGGATACCACGCTTGCGGTGCTCGCCCTGGCCCTCGCCGCCGGGGCGTCAGGTGTGGAAGCGGCAGCGCTGGCGAACCTCGCGGGCGGGATTGTCGTGGAGAAGTCCAGCACTGCCTACGTGACGCCGGAAGAACTTACTGCCGACCTGCGCCATCCGGAGACGCGGACGATTCTCGCGGGGGTGGAGGAGCGCGTGCGTCAGCAGGCGTAACAACTCAAAAATATCCTGTATCGTCCTGAGCGTGAGAGAATAAAGAAAGAGCCGCAGGGTGTCCTGGGGCTCTGGTGTTGCGTGGCACAGTTCATCGCTCGAGAGGCTGCGGGAGAGTGCCGCTTCCCACTGCGATGCTCTTACCGAGAACTCGGTGCGCTCTCGGTGCCCGCTCGTCTCGAGGATCGTAGTCCGCGTACAGCATGAGAATGTACGCCCCTGCCTGAAAGATGAAGCACTCATGGTGTTTTTCTCGCACCACCGCGCGAACGTACATCGCCGGAATTTCCCCCTGGCCAATGCTTGACCGCTGAAGCGCGATTTGCTTTCCACCCTCATCTTCGAGCTGCCTGGCCCACTGCGCACTGACGTTAGCGACGGTGTGTGCTCCCCGTTTCATTTTCGGCGCAACCGCTAAAGAGAGATAGGGCGTGATCGCGCGATTCTTGTCCCGTGTTGCTGGTTCCATGGATACGAAGGGTGATTGGTTGTCGAACTCACCCGCCTTCCACCCCTCGGGGATGACGAATCGGACAGGACCCCACCGGCGGGCCGACGGTTCTTGAGCGTCGGCTTGTCCGACGTCTGACATGACGCCACTGTACGACAGGACCATGATCACGCACAACAGTGGTAACGGACGCATGAAAGTCTCCTTTGTGAAAGAGATTGCTCAAACGCGCGACACATTGTGAACGAACGCCGCACCAAACATACCAGGTCTACATTCTCACCGCAATCCGAACACCTGAGATTCTTGCTCTGTTCTGAGAATACCTCTGCGGGTGTTTGCAATGCAGGACACTTTCGTGGACGGTCGTTGATCTCCGCAACGGTATCCTGAAGCTCAGCGTTTAGCACCGTGGCAAAGTCCGTCCCCTTTGTGAAATACCGCCGGAGAAGTCCGTTATGAAACTCATGTGTCCCCCGCTGCCAGGAAGAATACGGATCTGCGAAGTATGTGGACGTCCCGAACGGGTGGAGCGTCAGATGTATCTATTCACAAATCTGAGTGACGTTTCTTGAGCAACGGGAGGACAACATCGAAGAACGACCTGTGAGGATTTTGCTTCCGCAA
>CAYJQK010000079.1:0-3241 GCA_964372305.1 uncultured Candidatus Saccharibacteria bacterium
AACAATGCTTTTTTATGCGAACGGAAGCGAAGAAAACTGGGGAAGGGTCAGGCGCTTGCACGGTGTCGTGCTTCGATTTTTTCGATACCGCTCATGAGCAACATAGGCCCGAACGCTTGCGTGTCGCGCGTTTGATCTGCACGCTGGAGGGTACATGGCTTCGCTCACTCTCGATACCCTCGTCACGACGCTGCCGATGGTCCGCGGTCGCGTCGCGGACGGTTTTGCGCGCCTGGGGATTCGGACGATCCGGCACTTGCTCTTCCACTTCCCGGCCCGCCATGAAGACCGCCGGGTCATCACGCGGGTTCACGATGTCCGCGTGGGAGAGCCCGTGGTACTCCAGGCAACGGTTCTGAAGATCGCGAGTCACGAGGAGTTCCGTCGTACGCGAGGCCGCGCGCGACGGATGATGCTGACCCAGGCGACGCTCGCGGATGAGAGTGGCGAGATCCCCGCCGTCTGGTTTCATCAGCGCTTCCTGGAAAAACGGTTTCCTGCGGGGTCGCTGGTCTATGCGGTCGGGGTCGTGAACATGAGCGAGCAGAAGCCGTCCTTGGTCGCGCCGGAACTCGAGCGGTGCCATGACGGACAAGTGCCCGTGCACGCCGCGCGGCTCGTGCCCATCTACCCGGAGACCGCAGGGGTCACGTCGCGGCTCATCCGCTTTCTCGTGCACCGGGTTCTTCCGCTCGCGAGCGATCTCCGCGAGTATGACCCGCAAACGACCCGCGTGGACGAACGCCTCCTCGGCATCGCCGATGCGGTGCGGGGCATTCACTTTCCCGAGAGTTCCGAGGCGCTTGAGGCGGCGCGCCGCCGCCTCGCGTTTGACGAGCTGTTTCTACTCCAACTCTCGGCGCGCATCCGCCGACGCGAGCGCGCCGCACAGAAAGCGGTCCCACTGCCGATCCCCGATGATGCCGTGTCGGACACAATCGCGCAGCTCCCCTTTCGATTGACACCGTCTCAGACCGATGCCATCCGTACCATCATTGCGGATCTTCGACGGGAAGAACCCATGTGCCGCCTTCTTGCGGGGGATGTGGGATCGGGGAAAACCGTTGTCGCGGGACTCGCGGCGCTTGCGGTCGCGCGCGCGGGCTGGCAGACCGCACTGATTGCGCCAACGGAAATCCTCGCCGCACAGCACGCGGAGGCATTGTCGGCACTCTTCGACGCTTGCGGTCTCCACGTCGCGCTGCTCACGGGATCAACGGCCACGGAGGCGCGCGAAGCGCTGCTTCACGATGTCGCGAGAGGAACCGCGCAGTGTCTCGTCGGGACGCACGCCTTACTGCATCTGGAACGCCCCCTTCCCCGCCTGGCGCTCGTCATTGTTGACGAGCAGCACCGGTTCGGAGTCGCGCAGCGCGCGGAGCTCACGCAGCAAAGGACGGTGGGCACAGTGCCACACTTCCTTTCCCTCACGGCAACACCCATTCCCCGCACGCTCCAGCTCACGGCATACGGGGACGTGGAGGTCAGCCCATTGGACCCGCGGCCGGAGCAGCAGCGCATACAGACCGTGGTGGTTCTTCCCGCGCAACGGGAGGCGATGTACGAGTCCCTCAAGGACCGCCTCATGGCACAGGAACAGGTCTTTGTGATCTGTCCCCGCGTCGAAGAGGGAGACGACGAACTGAAGTCGGTCCTTCCAGAATACGACCGTCTCCGGCGAGAGGTATTCCCAACGTTCCGTCTCGGGTTCCTCCATGGGAAGCTCCCGGCGGAAGAGAAGCAACGCGTCCTCGATCAATTCCGGAATCGGGAGCTTGATCTCCTCGTTGCCTCATCGGTCGTCGAAGTGGGGGTGGATATCCCGAACGCCACGGCGCTCCTCGTTGAAGGCGCGGAACGATTTGGTCTCGCCCAGCTGCACCAGTGTCGGGGGCGTGTCGGGCGGCGTGGTCAACAGGCCGTCTGCTACCTCGCCTGCACGACGGGTGCGGCGGGGGACCTCGAGCGGCTCCAGGTGTTGGAAAAAACGCGTGATGGCCTCGCGCTGGCGGAAGAAGATCTCCGGCGCCGCGGGGCCGGGGAGATCTACGGCACGCGGCAGTCTGGCGGCGTGCGCCTCCGAGTGGCCTCCCTGGCGGATATCGTCTTCCTGCACGTCGTCCGCCATGCGGCAGAGAACCTCCTGACGCGAGACCCCGCGTTGTTGACCGCGCCACTGCTGAAGAAACGTGTTTCCCAACTGAACGTCACGACGCACTTTGAATAGCGGACTTGTCAAACACTCTCTGCTCACTCACGGAAAAGCTCACGAGAAACGTCGCTTTGCGAGCAGAACCCTGCACCAGTGATCGGTGCAGAGTGCCGTGAAGCAATCTCAGGGCCAGCGAGATGAGTGCGCGTCAAGGACAGGATGCGGAGATTGCTTCGTCGTCCCGCCACACTGGGACTCCTCGCAAAGACGGTTCTTTTCCCGTCAGTGTGGAGTTACTGTCAACGACCATTGACAACCGGTAGCCATGGACTATCATTGACCTTGGAGTGATGTTTCGTGAAGAAAAACATCGAGTGTCACTCTTCCCACATTGTTCTTTCCCCCGGAGATCACGAAAGGAGAGTCAATATCTCCGGACAATCGGCTTGCGGTGTCATTTCCCTGTTCCAATTCTGGAAGAGACGGAGATCTCTTATGAGCACGAAGGTTTGGACGAATCCGAAAGACGTCGAGGTGTTTCTTGCCCAGGAGCTTCAGTGTCGGGAAAGGAAAGTCCGTGCTCTCCTTCGGCACGTGAAGCATCGGTGCAAGAGGAGAGTGCCAGCCAAGGCTAGACGCGCGTTGTACAACGAGGGCAACGGGCACTTCTCCCCGCTCATCATCGTGGAAGGGTGTCGCGCCGGTGCCCCCGGCGTCCCCGTTCCGTGGGAGGATACCCGGTTCCTCGCGTACCTCCGACAACTCAACGAGGAGGAGCACGATCCACAGCACAGAGGACAGCACTACACGCGGAAAAGCACACGTCTCCATTAGGAGTTTTCCGCGCGTTCATGCCAATCCCCAGTGAACCCGACGGTTATGAGGAACAGAGAGAGGCTTTTCAGAACATCCCCAATACGCCCAAAGAGATTGTTTTTTCACACAGCACCGGAGAAGGTTCCTTTGGAACCCCCGGTGTTTTTATTTTCTCCCCGGATGCTCCCGAGGGAACTCTGTCAAACCCTGTTCACGGGTGCAGGTTCGACTCCGTGGTGCCCTTTGTTTGAAAATGCACGAACATTTTTTGAG
>CAYJQK010000080.1:0-2868 GCA_964372305.1 uncultured Candidatus Saccharibacteria bacterium
GAGATTGGGATTGTCCGATCGTAGTCTCACGCGGATGAACGGGAAATGCTCAAGACCCGCGACGCAGATCGGGACATTCGACGTTTGTTGCGCGGGAAGAATTCGTGAAATGAGCGGCACACGGAAGATCTCCCGTCGTCCACAAGCGTTCATTGTCCGCTTCCCTCTTCCCTCTTCATTCGCTCGCTGTGGCGTTCAGCGTGAAAGCCGCACCGAGGGGATGAAAGGCTTCGACAGGGAGATTACGTGTTCTCTGCGCGCCGAGCTTGCAGAACCGGCTCGAAAAACTCGGTTTTGTCCCAAAGACATGCGAACGTCTTTTCGCGGGTGAAGGCAGCACTTGCTTCGGCATTTGCACCGACATTCGCTCCCGCTATCGCCTAAACACCGATAGCCATCGGCGCTCCATGGCCCCAGGGGAGCTGTCCGGTGTCATCATGGGGCTTCGGGATCATCTGTGGTTCCCCAGAGGATGATCCAACGTCGCACCTGGAGAACGGTTCCGCGGGGTCCTCGCCCTCTCGGTCACTCGCGGGATCGTCAACATTCGCAGAGGGCTACGCGTGTAGAACGGGAATACCGCATCATCTCTGGACGTGGGTTCAATTCCCACCATCTCCACCACTTCGCTCCCCACTTTTCGTGGGGAGCTTCGCGGTGCAGGCACACTCCTTTCTAGGCACAAGAATCCCTCGAGATCACCTGCGAAGTGGTGCCCCGCGTAGCCCAAAGGGCGAAGTGGGGCTACCACATGAACTCCACCATTGACAAACCAAAATAAAAGAAGCCCTCGGCGTCGTGCCAAGGGCTTGATAGAACGACGTACCGCAACTTGGAGACAGTTCCATCTGAACTTCTGCGGTCACTCCTGCAAACGTGTGTTGCTGCGAGATTCTGCTTCGGCATCGAGCTCTGTAGCGAGCTGGTCAATGCGCTCGTCCAACGCGGCCTCTTCTTCCGCTTTGACAATCTCATGGTCAATCTCGCACTCCAACTGCTCCTGAGCCAAGCGAAACCTACGTTTCGACATATTGCACTCCTCTTGAAAGAACCTTCTCGTCTCATGTATCAAACCCTATGCTTGATACTTGAGAGAGAAGGGCAACAACGTCGTGCTGTTGCCCAGTTTAGCGCAGTTCGAGTGTGATGTTGAGCATCGAGAGCAGTTGCGGCATTACTTCGACAATCTCCAGCGGCTCAACGGCGACAGGTGAAGCGTACTCGTTGCTTTCTTCACCATCATTCGTGCAGACAACACGGAAGGTGTCCGGCGGGAGGATATAGACGTATCCGTCACTGAGTTCCACGTTCTCGCCCCACGCATTCATCTGCGTGCGGCTTCCCCTCCACCGTGTACAAGAACGACCCGGTTTACGGTGTAGAAGCCCCGCGAGGACGGCTACAAGGACATTCCGTGTCGCGTACACCGCCGTCTGGTTGCCTCCCTGTTTCTCTGTGTCGTTCGCAGGACGTGGACAGAGTATCGGAACGCGCGTCGGCGACCCATGCAACAGATGACCTTGCTCAACGGCCTGATAAAGCCGTGAAAGCATCTTGTTCATTGCGCTACCTCCTTTTGAAAGAACTAGGTTCAAGCCGAGATTCCACTCCAAACGAAGTGGCATCATACACCCTCTACCAAGAAAAGTCAATGGTCGATAGAACCAGCAAGCTTCGGCCGTATAGCTAGCCGACAGAGTAAGAACATCTCCTCAATCTTTCCGCTCACGCTTCATAGCCGCGGCGGTTTTTTCTTGGTTCCAAACCTCTCACCGCGTAAGTTGTGTTGGCAGTCTCACGCTCTCCGATAGGCGGGAAAACACGTGGATTTCCAGCACCAGCGGGTTCCAAATTAACCCTACTTTCTCCACCAAAGACAAATGACCGGGTAACATCCCGGTCGTTTTCTTTAGTGTGGGGTTGTGTCGGGAGAGTTGAAGGGCATTTTGAAAACGTGAACTGCTTCACGTTTTCAAAAACCCTGGCCGCGAAGGAGGAGTATGGCTTCGAGGCCGAAGGCTAAGGCCATGCGACGGGTGAGCGGAACTCCCACCAGGTCCGCCACTTCGCCCCTCACCTGTGTGAGGAACCTCGCAGTTGCTTAGCACCAATCTAAACCCGTTCGACCGTGATCTCCTTGATCTTGGCGAAGTCCTTGATGTTGCGCGTGACGAGCGGGACATCCTGGAGGAACGCCGTGGCCGCAATCACCGCGTCGGCGAGTTTCACGCGGTATTGACGACTGCAGGAAGCCGCAAGCTGTGCCACACCTGCGTCCACGGGAAGCAGGGTCATCGTCCCAAGGAGCCCCTCGATCCGCTCAATGTCCTGTTTGGTGAGTTTCGGGAGCGAGAGAACCTCGGCTTGGACAAGCGTCGAGACAAGGAACGTCTCATGCGCTGCCCGCCACGCGTCGAGCTGGCGCGTGACCGCCCGGATCTCCTGCGAGGAAGTAAATGAGAATGTTCGTGTCGAGGGCGCGCACGTCGGCCGCGTGGAATTATCGGCCAGCGCGACGCCACTCGCTGCGGATCCGCCGCTGCCAGGCAACCGGATTCTTCGGCGTGCGCCCCCTCAGCATCCCTCGGGCAGCTTCCCACTGACGAGCCACCCAGCCAGGTCCACGGAGAATCTCTGCGAGAGTTCTTCGCGTCTGACGCCGGGTGCTGGGCACAATACGTGTTCTGCTACGCATGCGGTTATATGGTACCGCGAGCGGCTTCGTCGCGCAACGGTGAGGCCTACCTACAAGACGGCGTATCCGGCCGCCACATCCCGCACAAGCTGTATGGGGAGCTTTGCATCACTTCAGTCAGACCGTCCGACAACTATCCACATTTTCTCTCAAAATAAGAGCTGGAGTATGGT
>CAYJQK010000081.1:0-2621 GCA_964372305.1 uncultured Candidatus Saccharibacteria bacterium
TCCGGTATATCCAACGCCTCGAGGAACTGACGGGCGCGCCCGTGGGATTTTCTGGTCACGAACTCGGGACGGTGATGGGCGCGGTCGCCGTGGCGCTCGGCGCGTGCATCCTTGAACGTCACATCACCCTCGGCCACAACATGGAGGGACCAGATCACAAAGCGAGCCTCGAACCGGACGAGCTGAAAGCGTACGTGCGGAACGTCCGCGACACGGAGGCTGCTCTTGGTTCAAAGAAGAAAATCTTTTCGCGTGGGGAGGTGCTCAACCGAGAAGTCTTAGCGAAGAGCCTCGCCGCGGCACGCGACATCCGCACGGGGGAGACGATCACGAGCGACCTCGTGCAGGTCATTGGCCCAGCGAAAGGACTCTCGCCGCAGCACCGCGACGCGGTTGTCGGGAAGACGGCCCAGCACGCGTACGCGAAGGGGGACTTCTTCACCGAGGAGTTCCTCCCCCTGCCACAGACGCTCAACATCCGGTCACCGTTCCGCTGGGGCTTCAAGGGCCGGTTCAACACCCTTGATGAACTCGTCGAGCAATACCGCCCGGACCTCTTTGAGTTCCACATGTCAGACGAAGATGCGCGCGCCGACTGGCTCCCGTCGAAAACGTATCCCCTGGAACTCATGCTCCACGTGACAGAGTACCTTGGCCGACGGATGGTGGACATGTGCACGGACGACGCGGAGCACCGGGAAGCGTCCTGTACGCTCGTCCAGGCAACAATCAATAAGGCGCGCGATTTCGCGCCGTACTTTGCGGGAATACCCGCGGTCATCGTCCACGTCGGCGGGATGACCGTCACCCCGCGGGACGACCCGGCATCCAAACGGAAGTTCCTCGACAACCTCAAGCGCGAACTCGCCAAGCTCGATCAGCGAGACGTGAAGTTTTACCTTGAGAATCTCCCGCCGCGCCCGTGGTACTTCGGCGGACAGTGGACGCAGAACGTCTTCGCGGACGGTTGGGAAATTGCCGACTTCCTCCAGGAGACGGGGTATGACTTTTGCTTTGACACCTCTCACGCGCAGCTCGCGTGCAACGTGGCGCGGAAAGACCTCGCGGAGTACGCGAAAGTCGTCCAGCCGTGGACCAAGCACCTCCACATTGCCGATGCGTCGGGGTTCGACGGAGAGGGTCTGCAGATCGGCGATGGGGAGACCGACTTCCCTGCGCTCTTCGCGGTTCTCCGGAAGAATCCCTGCACGCTCGTGCCAGAGATCTGGCGCGGCCACCTCTACCACGGCCGCGGCTTCGTTATCGGGATGGAACGGCTCAAGCCGTATCTTGAAGACGCTGAAGACATACCCCTCCCACCTCGTGCCTCCCACCTCGTGCCTCGTTCCGACCACCGACTATCTCGGTAGCTCGTCAAAGCCGATCATGCTCGGAATTTCCTGGGCAGTGAATCGTGAGACATTGCATGAAAAAACGGCCACTTGATGCTCCAAGTGGCCGAAGGGGAAAAAGAACTACAACGGGTACACGTCGCCGTCGCGCGCGAAGCCATAGTTGATGGGGCTCGATCCACCGGCGAGTGTGGCGAGAATTTCGGCAGACTGTTCATGAAACATGTCCAACTCGACATCCAACTTCTCGGGGTCGTGGTGGATGATCCGAACGATGTCCGGCAGTTGTGGGCACTTGAGGATCGTCGGGAAAAGCCGCCGTGGAGTGCCATGCCCCCATCCAGCACGGGACATTTTCAGCGAACCGATCTTCTGTGCGCCTGCATATTCTTCGTCGGAATACTGCATGTCCACAAGAAGCAGCCGGGCGCCGTCAAAGAATTCCACGATTGCGGGATCGGGGTCCGGTCCTGGCTCGTAGTCCGTCGCGATGACGAGCGCACCGGAACCCGGAATCTCGATCCGGTACCCGCAGGATCCTCCCGGGTGTTTCAGGAGGATCGTTCGAACGGTGAGGGCGCCAATGTCCCATGTGTCCCCCGGACAAAAGAGGACGTGCTCCTGGCGCGAGGGTAATTGGTCAATGCTGACCGGGAAGTACTCTCCCGATCGCCGAAAGTAGGCTCCGATGATACGTTCCATGGAAGCTCCGCCATTGTTATCGTGGCCGGAATTCAGTTTCGGACTGTAGTACCGGAGGGTTGTCGCCGGCCGGAAAAGCAGTTGGTTCTGCGGAGTCCCTTGGATGTGGTCAGTGTGGTAGTGCGTCTGCAGCACGAAGACTGTCGCGTCCTTCTGGCCTTCTGCGGCGAGCATCCGCACGACATTCTCTGACCCGTGCTTCACTCCTAGTCCGTGATCTACAAGGATGAAGACGTTGCCGCACCGCACCAGGAAGGACGTGGTGTTTCCGCCAAAGCGGGAACGGGAGAATTGTTCTCGGCGAAAGCCCGACGGCATGACGGGATCGTAGATGATGCGATCCCCGAATGGCACGGGATAACTGCCCGTGCACCCGCCGATGAGACAAAAGGGTCTTGCGTTCATGTTCACTCCGATGGAAAAGAGAAAGGGGAAATAACTTGACGACTCGGTTGTCAAAAGACCAGGAAGAAGATTGTAGCACGTGTCCCAATCCCCGTCAAGGTAGGGTAGGTGCATTTGCATTCTAATCGCCCTGGTAGTTTGCAGGCTAATTGCAACCCCCTC
>CAYJQK010000082.1:0-2564 GCA_964372305.1 uncultured Candidatus Saccharibacteria bacterium
TGCTTCGGCCCCAGGCCCTTGCACGCCGGGGCTGGGGCCTCGCAAAGACCATGGTAGTGGAGGACGTTCCCGTCAGTGAGGAGTGACAATCACACCCCTTGACAACAGGGTTTCCACTCCTAGTATATTGATGCTTCGGTTGTTTTGGTTGTCCTGTTGTTCTCTCAAAAAAAGGAGGCGCGCAATGCGTCACGCAGAGCGGGTGCTTGGACTTCTTGGCGGGCATTTCTTCTGGGACGAGCAGCGGCAAAGGCATCGGACATCAACGTTGAACGATACGGTGTTCAACGTGATGGGCGATGAACTGCGGGTGCTCGCGACTGTTTCGTTGTATCGAGCGACTGTGCCGAAGGCGACCGTTCTTGTCGCTGGCGGGAGGACGCCCTTCCACGGGGAGCATCCGGACGCCCCGCACCTGTCGGCGATTCTCCGGCGAGACCTTGAGGAACTCGGTGTCACCTCGCAAGACATCGAGGAACTCGACAACGATCTCGATCCGAACGAGAACTTGCGGGCGGGCACATTCAGTCAGCTCGTGCACATCGCGCGGGCTGTCCAGCGAAATCCCCAGATTCGCGAGCTCATTCTCATCACGAACGAATGGCACAGAACGCGCGTCGGAGCGTTCCTCATGTACGCGCACCTCTATACCGGGAGCAACGTCGCGGCGAAAGACATTGCATCTCTCCGAGGGTACACGCCGTGGGTACAACTCAGCGCTGCGGAAGATGTTCTCCTCAACGCCGATCCGGAACGGTGGCGGCGTCCGGTCATCGACGCGTACAACACGGAGACCATGCGGCAGATGGTTCGCAACGAGCTCCGCGGCGCGAACATGGTGTCCGACGGAGACTACACGTTGCCCGCCAATCTTCCGGCGCGAATCTGATACTGTCTGCCCGGTGGGTACTCCCGCCGGGCATTTTTCCGCGGAATCAGGGATCGCGCGCGCTCCGTACGCGGCTATTGTACAACCCGTTGTTTAGGGCAGGTCTACTTCTTTTCTTCCGGCCATTCTCGGATCGTGTACCTCACGAGCGCCGCCTGGCCAGCGGGGAGGGCGAATATCGGTGCCGGCCCCACGGACGCGGTGGGTCCAGCGGAGAGGGGCGCCTCCCGCGGGCGAGCGTCGAGAATCCGGACTTCGTTCACTTCCAGCACTTCTGTCGGAGAGAGACGGAAAAAACAGTTTGGGTACGGATCATCGAGTGCACGAACAAAGTTGTAAAAAGATCGCTGCGTTATGTCTTGAAGCCGGGAAAGCGTGAGCTCACTTTCTTTCGGCTTGCGCCGTTGGTACGGCGGAGACGCGTCAAGATTCTCCTGTGGCGCATAGACGATGGTTCCATCTTCGTAATGGCGGAACAGATCGAGTGTTGCGTCCGCGCCGTGCTCAACAATCCGCTGGAAGATGTCCTGGAGCGTTCCCCCGAGAGAAAACCCCCGTTGCGCAAGGATGTCCCCGCCGTCCAGTACATCGTTCATACGGAAAATGGTGAGACCGCCGTCTGTCTCTGCGCCGAGGATTTGGTGCTGAATGGGCGACCCGCCGCGGTATTTCGGGAGCAGCGACGGATGGAGACAGAGGCAATCCCGTCGTTTGGTCAGTGCGTCAGGAACAAACCACGACCATCCGTAGAAGAGGACGAGGTCAATGCGGTGTTCCTCAATGCTCGCATTGAGGGCGGGTCCGTCTTTCGGATCTATCACGCGTAGCGACGGATAGCGATCGTAGGCGATCGTTTCTTCTTCGTAGGGAACAGTTCCGATATAGGCGATCGTGCTGGGGTGGTGAGAGAGACCGGACAGCAGTCGCTCGAGAATCGCAAACGCCCACCCCCGATAGCCGAAGTAGGCAATGCGGAGGGCGCGGGGGGAAGCCATCCTACGACTCTACCCAACGCAGGACCTGGAACGCTTCCGCGTAGTCCACCTTGCCCATGGCGCCACGGAGTCGCGCAAGAGCTTTCAGCATTTCTGGGCTACGCATGCCGCGGACCTGGGATTCTTGGATCTTGTACGCATCAATCTTGCGCTGGATGTCGATGGAAACAATGACGTGCGCCGCGAAGGGCTCGGTTGACCAGAGCGCATCGTGAATACCTTCGTACACGAGCACTTTCCGGACAAAGAAGTTCTTGTCGTGCGGACGGAGCGCCACTTGCGCCGCCTGGAACACTGTCCGGTGGTCTTGGTTGTATCCCGGGTGCGGAAGAAAGACGATGTCCGGTCGTATCTGGTTGACGATCCGTTCCAACTCGTCCTTGATTTCCTGTTCGACGAAGAAGTTCACCCTCGAGTTCTGGTTGACTTCATGGGAAAAGCCGAGGAAGTCCGCAGTTGCTTGTAGCTCCCGGAGACGCGCGTTCAGGGGAAGGCGATGTTCTGCATCTGGCGCCACGCGGCTTTCGTCAATGCCGCAGTAGTAGACAAACGAGCGGTCATCCAGAATTCCTCCGCAGCCGAGAACTTCATCATCCACATGCGGGGAAATCACGAGCTTTTGCGCGGAACGAAAATCCCTGTTCATCGCGTGGGGCAGAGTATAGCACAGGTGGTGCTTG